>NZ_KZ268504.1:0-311412 GCF_002218325.1 Bacillus sp. M13(2017)
CTTTCTGTACCATCTAAATATCGTTTCACCGCTTGGATTTTTTCTTTTGAAGAAAATTTAGCCATAAAAAATGCACCTCCAATTGTTAGACTGTGTCTAACAATTGGGGTGCACTTCAGTGCTGAGATGCACTTTGAACGGCTTTTTTTATGAGAATTGTTTAAGTGCTCTTTCGGCTAGTAAAGCAAAGTATTCTGCACTTATAGGCAGTGCCTCTTCATTAATTGTAAAAGCAGGATGATGCCATTCATGTGTACCGCTCGTTCCCATAAAGACGAATGAACCTGGTATTTCCTGTTGGTAAAATGAAAAATCTTCTCCAGCCATTGACGGACTAGGTGAGATGATATTAAGATTCATCTTTGTGGCAACTTGAGTAGATAAGTCTGTAAGAGCTTTATCGTTGTGAACAGCAGGAGGACCTGAAAAAAAACGGAATTCCGTTTTTACACCTAATGCATCAGATACACCTTTAATAATACGCTCCATGAGTGCTGGAATCTTTTCACGTGTTTCAGCTTGGAACGTGCGAATAGTACCTTCTAATGTAGCTTTTTCAGGAATCACGTTCCACGTATTTCCTGCATGAATATTTGTGACACTAACAACCGCATTATGAGATGAACTTATATTTCGGCTTACAATTGTTTGCAGTGCCATCACAATTTGAGAGGATGCGACAATAGGATCTACGCCAGCATCTGGTACAGCCGCGTGTGTACCAACTCCGTGAATTTCAATTTCAAATCGATCAACTCCGGCCATCAGTGGACCATCTTTAATGCCAATAGTACCTACTGGTAAATCAGGTTTATTATGCATGCCGAAAATCGCTTGCACATTACGTAAATGTCCAGCATCAATAACTTTGCAAGCGCCATTACTACTTTCTTCAGCTGGTTGGAATATGAAGCGAACCGTTCCATTTAGGGAAGATTCTCTTTCTTTTAATAAGAAAGCAGTACCTAAAATAGCAGCTGTATGAAAATCGTGTCCACAAGCATGCATTTTCCCTCGTACTTTAGATGCATAGGACAAATGTGTTTCTTCTTGAATAGGAAGAGCATCAATATCAGCACGAACTGCTACAATTGGTCCGTTTTTATTACCAGACACTTCAGCGATAATTCCTGTTTCTAAATTGGAATCAATGATAGTAATATTTTTTTCTTCTAACCAATTTTTTATTGCTTTTGTTGTTTCGAACTCTTCATATGATAGTTCTGGATACTCATGTAAATGTCGACGCATGGAAATAAGTTTTTCTTTTAGTTGATTTGAAATAGATACCATGTAGTATGCCTTCTTTCTTCAGCAAAATATTTATCATAAGTATACAACAATAAAAGAGAGGATTCTCAAATGAAAATCCTCTCTCGTTTATCCCGTATTAATGGGCAGCCCGATTGGTTCAACTAATTAAAGTTTTACTTTATGCTGCGACTTTTTTATGCGTATGATGTTTACGATAACGTCCACGCATTGCGTATGCAATTTGCGGGATTGCAATCCCAATTAATATAAGTGATACACCGAACCATTGTGAAGATAGTACAGCTTCTTTTAAAACGAATACTGACATAATTGTTGTAACTGGTAGTTCCGCTGCACCAAGAATAGTTGCTAAGCCAGAACCGATTTTTGGAATACCGATTGTAAAGGCAATAGATGGAATTACGATACTAAATGTTCCTAATCCTAAACCATATTTCCATAGACCTTGAGAAATGGCACCATTAAAAATAAATGTTGGTGGGAATACAATCATGACTAAAGTTAAAGCACCAGTCATTAAGAGAACACCGCGCGGTAATGAAGGTACTTCAACAGCAACTTTTCCGCTCACGAAAATGTATGTTGCGAATGTAACAGCAGATAATAAACCTAAAATGATCCCAGTCGTATCGAAAGCACCTACTGATTGTTCAAATAAACCACTTGATAAAAATGTCCCTACAAGTAAGAAAATAACAGAAATAACTTTTTCTCTTGAAGGTAATGTTTTTGTTGCGACTGCTTCAATGATAATTCCGACCCAAACGAATTGGAATAAAAGAATAATTGCAATAGAAGCTGGTACAGTTTTTAATGAAGCATAATAAAAAATTCCGGTAAAACTTGCAGATGTTCCTGCAACGAATAAAAGTAATGCTTGCTTTAAAGGAACGCGATGTCTAGAAAATAGAAGTGTAATAGCAAGCAAAATAATCCAACCGAACAAATATTGGCTGCCAATTACCTCTCCAAGTGAAAATCCTTCTGCATATGCAAGCTTAACAAAAATAGCTAAAATTCCATAACTACACGCTCCTAATAAAACTAAAAGAGAATAACGAAGCATGAAAAATTCCTCCCATCTATATGAAGTTGTTCCGTATCGAAAATATATAACTAGAGGGAAGTATACAAAATTAGAAATAAAGGGTCAAATGAAAGAAAAGTATGACATTTTATAGAATAATAATAAAAGTATGATATTTATGCATAATCTTGAAATTATTAATAGTAGAAGTATTATAAAATCAACTTTGTATTGTATAGAGACAGCATTTGAAAAAAATATTTTTTTAAACCAATATGTATATAGACGTACTAGTAACGTGCTAATTATTTGAGAAACTATGTTACCTTTGTTATGGTAATAACAATTAAAGGAGTTGTAAAATCCATTTGAGTTTTTCTATATAATAGAAGGAAATGAAAACGTTTTATTAGAAACTGTGAGGAAGTATGGTTTTTCTTATTACCACGTTGTAAAAGTGATTTCACGAATTGTTCATAGTATTTTTATGTGTTTTTGTTACAATATTTAGGGAGAGGAGTGGAATGATGCAAGATATTAGTATTTTTTTAGCGTTTGGCGCCGGGTTCTTATCATTTATTTCCCCATGTTGCTTACCGCTTTATCCGGCATTTTTATCGTACATAACAGGTATGTCGGTTTCTGAATTGAAAGAAGAAAATGCAATGCTTCGCAAAAGAAGTATGATACATACAGCGTTTTTCTTACTTGGATTTTCAATTATATTTATTGCAATTGGATTTGGTACAAGTTTTATTGGAGGAATCTTTACTGACTATAAAGATTTAATCAGACAGTTAGGTGGTATATTTATCATCGTGTTCGGCTTAATTATTGTCGGGGTGTTTAAGCCGAAATTTTTAATGCAAGACCGTAAATTTACATTTAAAAATCGTCCAAGTGGCTATTTTGGATCAGTACTAATTGGATTAGCTTTTGCAGCAGGGTGGACGCCATGTACCGGACCAATTCTAGTGTCCGTAATTGGATTAGCAGCAACAAATCCAGAATCAGCAATGATATACATGATTGCTTACATACTTGGATTTGCAATCCCGTTTTTCGTATTGTCATTCTTTATTACGAAAATGTCTTGGATTAAAAGAAATAGTATGGCCTTCATGAAAGTCGGAGGATATATTATGATTGTTATGGGTGTCTTCCTATACTTTAACTGGATGACGAAAATTATCGTATATTTCTCAAGTTTATTTGGTGGTTTTACTGGTTTTTAGTATTATTCTGCGAAAATGTTGGAAATACTAACGGAAAAGCATATAATGAAAGTATATTTTGCATATAGCCACAAAAAAGGATGAGAAAATATGAACATAGTTCTTTTATCAAGTATCGTTGCTGTTTGTATGGCTGTCGGTGCGATGTTTATTCGTTTAAAAGCAGCTAAGAAACCTGCAACATTGAAAAAAATTATACTTCCGCCATTTTTTATGAGTACGGGCGCATTGATGTATGTTTTTCCTGAATTTCGATTAACTCCAGCAGAAATGTTAGAAGCAATTGGTGTCGGTTTGATTTTCTCTATTTTTCTTATTAAAACATCTAAATTTGAAATTAGAGGACAAGAGATTTATTTGAAGCGTTCAAAAGCCTTTGTTTTTATATTAATTGGATTACTTGTAGTGCGGATTGTATTTAAAACATACTTAAGTCAATCTCTTGATTTAGGACAACTTAGTGGCATGTTCTTCTTACTTGCGTTTGCGATGATTGTGTCATGGAGAATTGCAATGTATCGTTCCTTTACGAAATTACAGAAGGAAATGGAAAAAGAAGATGGTTTTTATAATGAAAAAGATATGAAGCTAACTTAAAAACTGTATATGTATTAAATAAAAAAGACAGCGTCAAAGGCGCTGTCTTTTTTATCGAAAATAATATGAAGTTACTTTGCAAGTAAAGATTGATAGTTAGAATAATCAATCTTTTTTTCTTGTAGTTTTTTAATTAAAAATTTATGATCACGCTTTGGTGTGGCAATGATGTATCCTTTAATAATTAAGTCTTGTGTAATTTGAGAGGCATTTTCTTGTAATGCAAGTTCTCCAATTTTTCCAGCAATCTTTGATTTTGCAACATCGCGAAATAGTTCTGGAACAGGACTTACAAGCTCTTCTAACAATTGTTTTTGTTCGTCAGTCCATAAATGTCTCGTTTTATTTATGTAGTGTTCTTCCCAATCTAAAATGGACATGCCGTCTTCTTTCGGTAAACGTTTTAAAAATTTTCTGAACATAAAGTATCCACCGATAGACATAAGCCCTAATAAAATAACCGTCCATAATACAATGAACCAACTGAACCATCCCTCGAGCAAGCATATCCCCCCTTAATGATAGCGGTTTTCTTTTATTCATATTATATACAGTGAGATTCATAGAAAGCAAGAACGCTTGGTCATTTTGACCAAGCGTTATAGTTTAAACGAAGTATAGTTGTTCAACACATAAATTATTATTATCGTCTTCAACATACTCAATAATAAGTGTGCCAACTTTACGATCTTTATCTTCAGTTGTGAAAATAGAGTAAGAAGTAAAACGTGTTTTTGATAGGCCGCTTATATGTGTAGGTAAAGAAATGTAGTTGTTATCGCGGAAGAATTCCATCAGTTCAATATCCTCAAATTCTTTTCGGTCAACTTGTTTGTTTGTATAGCGGCGTTGAAGTTGTTTTAAAGATTCATTCCAAGAAATTGCTTTTGTGTCGTATACCATTGTTCTATCTCCTTACTGTATGTAATTATTAAGAACATACGTTCTAATCTAGTATACTCTTTTTATTAGAAAAGGGAAAGCAAAAAATAATGTAAGCTTGGATTTCCAAGCTTACATTATTGATGCGTCCGTCATAATCTCTATTTTTCATTATAAGTTAGATAAGAATAAGAAACAAGATGATATATATAATGTTGAGAGTTTTCAAGGTTCTGTATATTATAGGTGTACTAAAGTGTAAGGGAATGAGAAGCGTGGCATATGTAATTTCACTGCAAGGGCCGATGGCTAGCGGAAAAACAACATTAGCAAAAAGGTTAGAAAAGAGAGGGTTTCGAGTTATATATGAAAATCCATATCCAATTGTAGAGAAGCGAAAAAAATTGAATTTAGATATGAATTCAAAAGTAGGGTTTATTATGAATCAAAAAATGTTTATGGAAGCAAAAATTAAGGAGTTTCAAAATGTGAAAAATTCAGTCGTAATTTTTGATCGCGGACCAGAAGACATTGAGTTTTTTACACTCTTTTATCCAACGATTATAGGAGAAGAGTGGGATATAGAAACTGAATTGAAAGATGAATTATATAAATTAAGAGAATGCCGTTCGGATGCGATTTTTTACTTAGATGTTACGAAAAAGAATGTATATGCTAGAAAAAATAATGATAGAACAAGAAACAGAAGTACGTTTGAGGAGCAATTTAAATTAGTAGAAACTGAAAAAGATTGGTATAAACAATTTCCTGTAACTTATGTGGACACAAATAGATTAACAGTGAACAATTTAGAGGTATATTTTATGGACTGGCTAAAGGAGAGAGGGCTATGAAAAAAATACTTTTATTTGTATACCCAACATTTGCAGAGTTTGAAATAACAGTAGCAACGGCATTGCTGAAAAATAAATATGAAATCATCACAGCGGGCTTAACTAAAGAATTGGTTATAAGTGAAACCGGGTTGCAAGTGCAGCCGCATATAGAAGTAAGTGAAGTACGTGTAGATGAGTATGAGGGGATACTTATTCCAGGTGGAGAAGAAGTACAGTTGAAAGATGCAAAACCTCTTTTTTCAATCATTCGTCAATTTCATGAACAAGAAAAATTAGTGGCGGCAATTTGTGCTGGACCGTATGCGCTAGCAAAAGCAGGCTTATTCAAAGAAATCTCGTATACAGTGACCCTAGATTATCAAAAGCTTGATTGTTTTCCAGTAGAAAATTTTGTGTATAAAGAAGTTGTGCAACACTCAAATATCATTACAGCACAAGGGCATGCATTTGTACCATTCGGAATAGCGATTGCCTCTTATTTTGGAGTAGCAAACGAACATAATATAAATTTTTACGGTGGTAAAGGGAATGTGATGATGGAGAAGCTTTTGCCTGAGAATGTATAAAAGCTAGCTAATGCTAGCTTTTTTCTTTTTGACATCGATAAATGGCTAACGTTTTCGGATCGCGCCATATACCATTATGAAGTAACAATTCATTTTCTACTTCTTCTTTTAGTCATTCCTTCATTTCGGTGTGAAGAAGTGTGTTATCCGGTATATTTAACGACGGAAACATGCTAGAAATATAGTTTACAATCGGAGTAGCATGATGAAAAACGAGAGCATTATGAATAACTGTTTCTTCAACAGTTGGAAAAACGGATTGTAATATCTCTTTACCGTTTTCTAAACAAAATGGAGTGACTGATGATGTTGTTTTCGGCAAATCAAATGCGTCTAACATGCGGTTACACATTTCAACTATACGAGGTAGTGTAACGCTAGAATTTGTTGTAGCTAAAAGTGAGCCACCAGGACGAATTACTTTATCGAATCCTTGAATTGTTTTTTCGACATCTTTCATGTGATATAGCATATGTCTTGCGACAATCCAGTCGTAGCAATTAGCTTCAAAAGGAAGTTTTCCAGCGTCACCTAGTCTCCATTCAATTAAATTATTCGTTTTAGTGGCTTCAGAAAGCATGGCTTCTGATTGATCAAAACCGGTTAATTGACCTTTATGGCCATTCGCTTGCAAAAGGGAAAGGAATTTTCCGTTAGCGCACCCAACCTCTAATATTCTTTCTCTCCCTTGAAGTTGTAAATGTTCAATAACGATTTCATCTAAATTCACTTGTTTTTCTTCGTAATGTTTATGTGTATCGATACGTGTTTGTAAATTGTTACTAACGCTATATTGCCGTTTTACATCATTCATTTTTTCATATTCCACTTTCATACAAAATTGTTGAATCGCATGTGTTAATACATCGGTTTTCTTTAAACCTTCGTAATGGAGTGCGGATTCAAACCTTTCAAGTAATTTTTCTTCAATTCGAAAATGAATATCTTTTCGCTTTTTCATTGAAATCTCTCCCCTTTGCATCTGTTAGTGAGACTATAGCATGCCTGAAAAATTTGTGTAAATCATTTGTGTACACAAATGGAGGAGATGAAAAAATTGTTTGAATGTGAGTTTAAACTATTGACGATTTAACCGTTTTCATATATTCTTAAATTAAGAAATATTCAAATAATTAAAAGAAATGAGAGAGTCACATGCTTCTTCAAGGAACACATCGAATTGGTCGTATGGCCATGCTGTTGGCACTTGCGGATG
The DNA here is from genome assembly GCF_002218325.1 of Bacillus sp. M13(2017). Classification (NCBI taxonomy): domain Bacteria; kingdom Bacillati; phylum Bacillota; class Bacilli; order Caryophanales; family Bacillaceae; genus Bacillus; species Bacillus sp. M13(2017). The sequence goes on from NZ_KZ268504.1 coordinate 7,656, forward strand.
AGAATGAAAGCCCTGTATTATCCATTCCGAAAGGTTGGAAATATTGTACGGGGAAAGTGGGTTCGATGAATTCGCAAAAGGTTGTCGCAGCAATGGAAACAGCGGCTAAAAGCAACCAAGTTATTGAAACAGACGTTTACAGAGAAACACATGCACTTTATCATGCAATTATGGAAGCTTTGTACGGAGTGACGAGAGGTCAAATTCAGTTAGCAGACGTTCTTCGTACAGTAGGACTTCGTTTTGCGATTGTGCGCGGTACACCATATGACAGAAAAAAAGAAGGCGAATGGGTTGCTGTTGCATTATATGGAACGATTGGTGCACCTGTAAAAGGATCTGAGCATGAGGCGATTGGTTTAGGAATTAATCACATATGATTTGCCCATAGTCTATTAGTTAGAAGGGGGCCTTACTTTTTTAGGACAGAAGTCTGTCTTAAAAAAGATAAGGTCCCCTTTTGCCTTTTTAAGGAGGAAAAATGATGATTACGTTAACAGGACATACATTGACAGTTGAAGAAATGAAGAGGTTATTACTGGAAGGAGAAGGTGTAACAGCTTGTCCAAATAGTATGCAAAAGGTGGCGGAGTGCCGCGAAGTAGTTGAGAAAATTGTAGAGGACGGAAAAGTCGTTTACGGTATTACAACTGGATTTGGAAAGTTTAGTGATGTGCTTATTCAAAAAGATGATGTAAAGGCACTTCAACATAATTTAATTCAGTCACATGCATGTGGGATAGGTGATCCGTTCCCGGAAGAAGTATCACGCGGTATGTTAATTTTACGAGCGAACACGATGCTTAAAGGGGTATCTGGCGTTAGACCGCTCGTTGTAAATATGCTTCTTGAGTTTGTAAATCGTAAAATTCATCCAGTCGTTCCGCAACAAGGTTCACTTGGTGCAAGTGGAGATTTAGCACCTTTATCTCATCTTGCGCTCGTATTATTAGGCGAAGGTGAAGTGTTCTATAAAGGGAAACGCGTTCATGCAATGGTTGCTCTTACAGAAGAAGGGCTTGAGCCGATTGAACTTGAAGCGAAAGAAGGTCTTGCGTTAATTAATGGTACGCAGGCGATGACAGCACAAGGAGTTCTTTCTTATATAGAAGCAGAAGCAACGGCGTATCAAGCTGAACTAATTGCTTCGATGACAATTGAAGGGTTACAAGGCATTATTGATGCATTTGATGAAAATGTTCATAAAGCACGCGGTTATAAAGAGCAAGTGGAAGTAGCAAGCAGAATTCGTGACATTCTTCATGACAGTAAATTAACAACAAAACAAGGAGAACTACGTGTACAGGATGCATATTCACTTCGCTGTATCCCGCAAGTACACGGTGCTTCTTGGCAAGTTTTAAATTATGTGAAAGAAAAATTAGAAATTGAAATGAATGCCGCAACAGATAATCCGCTTATCTTTGATGGTGGGGAAAAAGTAATTTCGGGCGGGAATTTCCACGGTCAACCGATTGCGTTTGCGATGGACTTCTTAAAAGTAGGAATGGCAGAACTTGCAAATATTTCAGAGCGCCGTATTGAACGTTTAGTGAATCCGCAATTAAATGATTTACCACCATTTTTAAGTCCAGAACCAGGACTTCAGTCTGGTGCGATGATTATGCAATATGCTGCAGCATCACTAGTTTCTGAAAATAAAACGTTAGCACATCCGGCGAGTGTTGATTCAATCCCGTCATCAGCTAACCAAGAAGATCACGTAAGTATGGGAACAATCGCTTCACGCCATGCACATCAAATTATTCAAAACGTAAGACGTGTTCTTTCAATTGAAATGATTTGTGCGATGCAAGCTGCAGAATATCGCGGTATTGAAAACATGAGTACAGTGACGAAGAGCTTCTACCATCAAGGTCGTCAGCAAGTACCTTCTATTACAAATGACCGCATATTCTCAACGGATATTGAAAATATTGCGTATTGGTTAAAAACGAATTATTCGATCAAAGAAAGATTAGATGTAAACGCAGCACTATAAAATGAGAAAAAGGAGAGATTGAAATGGAAAAAGTACAACAAACAATTCGCGCGCCAAGAGGTACTGAGTTACAAACGAAAGGGTGGGTTCAAGAAGCTGCACTTCGTATGTTAATGAACAATTTAGATCCGGAAGTTGCTGAAAAACCAGAAGAATTGGTTGTATATGGCGGAATTGGCCGTGCAGCCCGTAACTGGGAAAGCTATCAGGCGATTGTAGATTCATTAAAAACGTTAGAAAGCGATGAAACGTTACTTGTTCAATCAGGAAAACCAGTTGCAATCTTTAAATCACATGAAGATGCACCGCGCGTTCTGTTAGCGAACTCAAACTTAGTACCAAAATGGGCAAACTGGGATCACTTCCGTGAACTAGAGAAAAAAGGTCTTATGATGTACGGACAAATGACAGCAGGTAGCTGGATTTATATTGGAACACAAGGTATTTTACAAGGAACATATGAAACATTTGGAGAAGCGGCACGTCAACATTTCGATGGTTCATTAAAAGGCACACTAACACTTACTGCTGGTTTAGGTGGTATGGGTGGTGCACAACCTCTTGCTGTAACGATGAATGGCGGTGTTGTTATCGCTATTGATGTTGATAAGCGCAGCATCGATCGCCGTATTGAAAAGAGATACTGTGATATGTATACAGAATCGTTAGAAGAAGCATTAACGGTTGCGAACGAGTATAAAGAGAAGAAAGAACCAATTTCAATTGGATTATTAGGCAATGCGGCAGAAATTTTACCAGAGCTAGTGAAGCGTAATATTACGCCAGATTTAGTTACGGATCAAACATCTGCACATGATCCATTAAACGGTTATATTCCAGTAGGTTACACATTAGAAGAAGCAGCGAAACTTCGTGAAGAAGATCCAGAGCGCTATGTACAATTATCAAAAGAGAGCATGACAAAACATGTGGAAGCAATGCTTGCTATGCAAGCAAAAGGTGCAATTACATTTGATTACGGAAATAACATTCGCCAAGTTGCTTTTGATGAAGGGTTGAAAAATGCATTCGATTTCCCAGGATTCGTTCCAGCATTTATCCGTCCATTATTCTGCGAAGGAAAAGGACCATTCCGCTGGGTAGCACTTTCTGGTGATCCAGAAGATATTTATAAAACAGACGAAGTAATTTTACGTGAGTTCGCTGATAATGAACATTTATGTAACTGGATTCGTATGGCACGTCAACAAGTTGAATTCCAAGGTCTTCCGTCACGTATTTGTTGGCTTGGTTACGGTGAGCGCGCGAAATTTGGTCGTATCATTAATGAAATGGTGGCAAATGGCGAATTATCAGCACCGATCGTTATCGGCCGTGACCATTTAGATTGCGGATCGGTAGCATCTCCAAACCGTGAAACAGAAGCGATGAAAGACGGTAGTGATGCAGTAGCTGACTGGCCAATTTTAAATGCATTAATTAACAGTGTAAACGGTGCAAGTTGGGTATCTGTTCACCACGGTGGCGGCGTTGGTATGGGATATTCACTTCACGCTGGAATGGTTATCGTTGCAGATGGAACAGAAGCAGCAGCAAAACGTATTGAGCGCGTATTAACTTCTGACCCTGGTATGGGTGTTGTTCGTCACGTGGATGCAGGATATGACTTGGCAGTGGAAACTGCGAAAGAAAAAGGCGTTAACATTCCAATGATGAAATAAGGAGGAGAAAACATGCTGGACACTTTACTAATAAATATCGGTCAATTACTAACAATGGATCAAGAAGATGGCTTGTTAAGACGGGAAGCGATGAACACGCTTCCTGTTATCGAAAACGGTGCGGTTGGAATTGAAAATGGTGTAATCACTTTCGTTGGAACAGTGGAAGAAGCGAAAGGACTTCAGGCGAAAGAAGTTATTGATTGCGGTGGGAAAATGGTTTCTCCTGGTCTTGTTGATCCGCATACTCATCTTGTATTTGGTGGATCTCGTGAAAATGAAATCGCACTAAAATTACAAGGAGTTCCGTACTTAGAAATTTTAGAAAAAGGGGGCGGTATTCTTTCAACTGTAAATGCAACGAAACAGGCGTCGAAAGAAGAACTTGTTCAAAAAGCGAAATTCCATTTAGACCGTATGCTATCTTTCGGAGTTACAACTGTAGAAGCGAAGAGTGGTTACGGATTAGATGATGAGACGGAATGGAAACAATTAGAGGCAACAGCACAATTACAAAAAGAGCATCCGATCGATTTAGTTTCAACATTTTTAGGTGCTCATGCAGTTCCGAAAGAGTATAAAGGTAGATCGAAAGAATTTTTACAATGGATGTTAGACCTACTACCAGAAATGAAAGAGAAGCAATTAGCGGAGTTTGTTGATATTTTCTGTGAAACAGGTGTGTTCTCTGTAGAAGAATCAAAAGAATTTTTATTAAAAGCGAAAGAGCTTGGCTTTGACGTGAAAATTCATGCAGATGAAATCGACCCTCTTGGTGGTGCGGAAGCAGCGGCAGAAATCGGTGCAGCATCAGCGGACCATTTAGTTGGAGCTTCTGATAAAGGAATTGAAATGCTTGCAAACTCGAATACAGTAGCAACATTATTACCAGGAACAACTTTCTATTTAAATAAAGAAAGCTTTGCTCGTGGTCGTAAAATGATTGATGAAGGTGTTGCAGTTGCGTTAGCTACAGACTTTAACCCAGGTAGCTGTCCAACTGAAAATATTCAGCTTATTATGAGCATTGCGATGCTAAAACTGAAAATGACACCAGAAGAAGTTTGGAATGCCGTAACGGTTAACTCATCATATGCCATTAACCGTGGTGATGTAGCTGGAAAAATTAGAGTTGGTCGTAAGGCAGATTTAGTTTTATGGGATGCTTACAATTATGCTTACGTACCGTATCATTACGGCGTAAGTCATGTGAATACAGTATGGAAGAATGGTAATATTGCATATACAAGAGGTGAACAATCGTGGAGCACGGCCACTATTTAAAGAAAAATGCAAAGTTTATTGATCGTGAAGTGACAAAATGGAGTGAGATGATTAAAGATTGGGAGGAAGGCGTAGAAATATTCGGTGCTGCCTTAATTGGAGCACCCCTTTCTAAACCATCTATTAGTCATTCAGGAGCAAGTTTTGCTCCAAAGACAATTCGTGCGATGTTAGATGCATATAGCACATATGCAATTACAGAAGAACACGATATGAAAGAAAGTGTCTTATATGATTGCGGCGATATTACGATGCATGTGACGGATATAAAAGAAAGTCATAAACGAATTGCAAAAACAGTTGGTCATGTAACGAAAGTAAATCCGAACATGATACCAATCGTTCTTGGCGGTGACCACTCGATTAGTTTTCCGAGTATAACAGGTTTTGCAAACAGTAAAGGAAAGGTCGGAATTATTCAATTTGATGCTCATCATGATTTACGTAATTTAGATGATGGAGGCCCGTCAAATGGTACACCATTCCGTAGTTTACTAGAAAATGATGTCATTACAGGGAAACAACTTGTTCAAATTGGAATTCGTAATTTTTCTAATGCACGTGCGTACCATGAATATTCAATAGAACATGGCGTGACAGTGTATACAATGAAAGATGTACGAGAGCGAGAAATAAAAGATATTATCACGGAAAGTATTGAAGTATTAAGAAATCAAGGTGTGACTTCTATTTATATTTCTCTTGATATGGATGTGCTAGACCAAGCGTTTGCACCAGGTTGTCCAGCAATTGGGCCTGGTGGAATGGATAGTACGACTTTACTAGATGCGATTGAATTCCTTGGTAAAGAACCGCTCGTTCAAGGGATGGATATAGTAGAGATTGATCCAACTCTTGATTTTAGGGATATGACGAGTAGAGTAGCAGCGCAAGTGATTATGAGTTTTCTTTTAGCGAGGGAAACGGTTAGTAAGCAGGTTAGTATATAGACGGAAAAGTAGATCTTTATTTATGTCTTATCAAAAACACATCACTACTTAAATGTAGTGATGTGTTTTTGTGTTAAAAGAGAATGAATGTGTGTGGAACTGTTAATGGAATTGCGGTTTTTATAGTGTATTGTGTAAATTTAATTTCTTGCTTCTGAAGTGTTGACGTGTAAAATAATTTTGTGATAAAATAAAAATTTTGCTAAAAAACTAAAATTGTGTTAACCTTGAGAAGGTTACCATATATGGAGGTGGATTATTTGTTTCAAATTGGCGATAACATTGTTTATCCAATGCAGGGAGCAGGTATAATTAAAGCCATAGAAGAGAAGGAAATCTCAGGAGAAAAACAACAGTATTATGTTATAAAAATGTCGGCTAGTAATATGGAACTAATGATTCCAGCAGGGAAAATATTGAATTCGAATATACGACCAGTTACGGATATAACCGCATTAGCACACATAATGGATATTTTTCAACATGGGGAATCAGATAGATTACTTACGTGGAAACAAAGGTATAAATTGAACACTGATAAAATAAAGACGGGTAAAATGCAAGAAGGTGCTGAAGTTGTGCGTGATTTAATGCGTATACAGAAAGAAAAAGCACTTAATGCAAGCGAAAAGAAGATGTTAGATAACGCATATGAATTTTTGATTAGTGAACTGGGATTAATTGAAGGTATCACAGAAAATCAGATAAAAAGCTTTTGTTAAGGTTCATTACAAATAATGTATTATATCCCAAAAAAGATCTTGAATTTTTTGGGAACATAATTATAGAAAATTTATCATTTCAAAGACATTCAACTCTTTCAAACCACTTTTAGAGCATTACCTCTATTGTTATTACTACAATCAAATCCATTTTTATTTTTTAATTTCATTTATGAATGTTCGAAGTTTAATTGAATACTTCGATAAAATAGTTACTTGATTTTTGCAATCCTGATTCACACTGGCACGGACGAGGAGCCGTAAGGATGAAAGAGAGGTAGGGCTTTCATTGTTTTAGGTATATAAGTTATTATTTTTAGAAGAATACTGAACCATTTTCACTTCTATTGATAAGGTGTTTTTTATTAAAGAGATAAACGAATTGACAGCCATATATGGTTAACAAAAAAGGTTTCCTCCTAAGGAAACCTTTTTAATATTATTTATAGCATTTTATTTTTGGGATATTCGAATTTTTTATTGTAAAGTCGTAAAAATTGACGTTACTATCTAAAAGTAAGTATGATGCGATTATAGTAAGATTTTTTAGGGGGAAGAAAAATGACAAGTTCAAGTAATAAAGCAGCGAGTATTTATGAAGGAACAAATGTAAATGCTGGGGGATTTTTTGAAAACGTTGAAGAAACAAAGTTGTTTGATCCAATTCAAGTTGGAGCTTGGTCTCTTCGTAATCGTATAGCGATGGCACCGATGACAAGATGCTTTGCAGATAATGAGACTGGAGTAGTTGGTGCTGATGTAGTGGAGTACTACAGAAAACGTGCTGCGGATGGAATTGGACTAATTATTACAGAAGGAATTGTCATTAGTCAGAGAGCAAAAGGAAACCCAGGAGTGCCAGGTATTTATACACAAGAACAAATCGATTCTTGGAAACCTGTTACAGAGGCGGTACATAAAGAAGGCGGGACGATTATTGCTCAAATATGGCATGTTGGGCGTATGAGTCATCATGAAATAATTGGTGGTCAAATGCCACAAGCACCGTCGGCTATCGCTGCAGAGGGAAATGTTCCACGTTTTCGTAAACCATTTGATACGCCAGAAGCAATGACGTTAGAAGAAATACAAGAAGTGATCGGTCAATACGCACAAGCTGGGAAAAATGCGATCGAAGCTGGATTTGATGGAGTAGAAATTCACGGTGCACACGGATATTTAATCGATCAATTTACGTATGAGTTTGCGAATAAGCGAACAGATAAATATGGCGGTAATTTAAAACAAAGGTTAACGTTTATGAAAGAAGTAACGGCGGCTGTAATAGAAGCTGTTGGAGCTAATAAAACACTTCTTCGCTTCTCTGCTTTCAAAGGTGATAATCCTACTTATATGTGGGAAAACCCTGAGTTTGCAATTGAAACGTTCATAAATATATTTAAAGAGGTAGGGTTAACGATGATCCATCCTTCAACGATGAATTATACGCAAGAGATTGCTGACGGAAAGAATTTTCATCAACTAGTAAGAAAATATTGGGATGGTACGATTGTTGGGGTTGGTAATTTGAATCCGAAAGAGGCCGAAGAAGCGTTGGAAGAAGGAACGATTGATGTAGCGGCATTCGGAAGACCGTTAATTGCTAATCCAGACTTTGTTCATCGAATTAAACACGCTGAAAGTTTAGTTGAATATGACGCGAAAGAGCATCTTGCTACGTTAGTATGAATAAAGATAAAAGGAGAGCACATCGAGTGTTCTCCTTTTATTATGGAATTTCATAGGGGGAAGCGGGATGAGTGAAACGCTACTCGTTATTATTAGTATATTACTATTTTTAATGTTGCTTTTAATCGTCTTTTTTATCATTACATTTTTTATAAAAAAACGAACATATCATTCTATTTTAAAATTACATCCGTACTTAGGAAGAATGCGCTACTTACTGGAAAAGATAGGGCCTGAATTTCGACAATATTGGTTTGATCATGATACGGATGGAAAGCCTTTCTCACGTTATGATTTTCAAAGTGTTATGTTTTTAGCGAAATATCGCTCTGAAATACTTGGTTTTGGATCAAAACGAGATTTTGAAGCTTCTGGCTATTATATTGCTAATACATTATTTCCGATATTAACTGAGGAATTAAGTGTGAATCTCACGCAAGAGCGGGAAGGTAAAAAGTACGTGATTCATAAAGAAGGGTTATTTTCAAGAAGAGAAAAATTGACAGCGGATACAACGAATCTTTGGCTGTATGAAGAAGATGATGCAATTATAGTTGGTGAGAACCGTAAATATCCGTGGAAGCTACATGGCATGTTTGGTGCATCTGCAACTTCTTACGGTGCGATTGGAGAAAATTATATTTTAGCGAGTGGTTTTGGAGCGAAAATGGCAGGCGGATCGTGGATTAATACGGGTGAAGGCGGCGTTATTCCAGAACATTTACATACAGGAGCAAATATCGTTGCACAAATTGGTCCAGGGTTATTTGGATATCGTGATGAGGACGGTAATTTTTCAATGGAAAAATTCATGGAGAAAGCGAAAGAAAGTAATATTAGAGCATTCGAATTGAAATTTGGGCAAGGTGCTAAAATACGTGGTGGTCATTTAGAGGGGCAAAAAGTAAATGAGAAAATTGCTTTTGTTCGCAACGTCCGAAAGGGAGAGACGATTAATTCACCGAATAGATTTTCATTTTTAAAGAATGCAGCGGATACACTTTGTTTTATTCAACAGTTGCAAGAAAGCGGCGGTAAACCAGTTGGAATGAAAATTGTAATTGGTCAGCAGAAGCCTTTGGAAGATTTAATAAAAACAATGAAAGAACTAAACATTTACCCAGATTTTATTACAATAGACGGTTCAGAAGGTGGGTCAGGGGCAACGTATAAATCGATGGCAGATTGTATGGGACTGCCGCTTATCCCAGCATTACTTACATTTATCGATACAGCAAATCATTATGGTGTCCGTAACAAGTTTAAAGTATTTGCATCGGGTAAATTAATAACACCAGATAAAGTAGCGATTGTTTTAGCGATTGGAGCGGATGCTGTAAGTTCAGCCCGCGGATTTATGATGGCAAGCGGCTGTATTATGGCCCTTCAATGTAATTCTGGCCAATGTCCATCTGGTGTAGCCACGACGAATCCACATTATCAAAAAGCATTAGATCCGTATGAGAAGAAGTGGCGAGTCATGAATTATATTATTAGTATGAGATATAGTTTATTTTCATTAGCGGCAGCGGCGGGAGTGAAGAGCCCGCGCTATTTAACTAGAGAGCATATTGTGTTTAAAGACGAGGTGGGGAGAGTAATTCCTCTTTCGGAGTTGTTTCCTATAGTAAATCAAACCTAAAAGTATATTTGATATGTAAGATTTTTTAGAGGAATACTCATATTTTGGGGAAAATTAGGAGTATAATAGGGAAGTGTTTTTTAAAATGACTATTTTTAGGGAGAGATTCACTTGCAGCAAGGTTCTTACAGTATTACAATTTTTTTACTCGTCATAGGGCTCGTTATATTTAGACGCATGCGGTCTATGAATCGACCAATTAATAATAAAGGAAGACGACTACTATTGCCATTATTTTTCTTATTACCAGGTTTTTCTTTATATGCAGCACCGATACAACTTGCTGATTGGAAAATTGGTATAGCTGCTGGGATCGGATTGTTATTGTCAATTCCACTTATTATTTTAAGTGGGTATGAAGTCAGAGAAGATGGTCAAATTTATGCAAAAAAAGTATCGCTTTTATTGCGACATTTTTAGTTATCGTTCTTTTACGTGCTTATTTTAGAAGACATTTACAAGGGTTAGATCCAAAGTCAATCGGTATTCTTTTCTACACTCTTGCGGTTTGTTATATAGTACCTTGGCGTATTGGATGCTATATGAAATTTCGTAAAGTATATGTAGAGAAAGAGAAAATTGAGACGTCAATAAGCTAAAAGTCATACATTTGTGTGGCTTTTTCTTTTAAAATTTATCGGGTAAACAGATGAAAATAAGGTGTGAAAAAACACTGTTTAATTTTCTGAATATTTTTACTTTAACTTCTTGAAAAATCATTGTAATCCACTGGGATAAAGGCGTTTATAAAGGTTTTCACATGTAATGAAAAGTGCTCGTTCACTTGAAAGAACAAAAAATGTTTGTTAAGGTAGGGAACCATAAGCGAAAACAAGAAAATAGAAAAAGTCATTTTTCGAAATTTTGAATGGCTTATGGACTAAGGGAGAGATTTGGTGAAGATTGAAATTATGGTTTCGCTTGCTATTTATATGGCAGGTATGTTGTATATCGGATATTGGTCTTATAAGAAGACATCCAATTTATCAGATTATATGTTAGGCGGAAGGGGACTCGGTCCAGCAGTTACAGCTTTATCAGCTGGTGCTTCTGACATGAGTGGTTGGATGCTAATGGGATTACCTGGTGCGATGTATGCAACAGGATTATCAAGTGTATGGATTGCGATAGGTTTATTAATAGGTGCTTATGCAAACTATTTAATCATTGCCCCGCGTTTACGAACGTATACAGAAGTGGCAAATGATTCAATTACGATTCCAGACTTTTTAGAAAATCGGTTTAAAGATCGTACGAAAATACTTCGTTTTGTCTCCGCTATCGTCATTTTAGTATTTTTCACATTTTATGCGTCGGCTGGTTTAGTTTCAGGTGGACGTTTGTTTGAAAATTCTTTTAACCTTGATTATAAAATTGGTTTATTTGTAACAGTGGGTGTCGTTGTTGCGTATACACTATTTGGTGGTTTTCTAGCTGTAAGTTGGACGGACTTTGTGCAAGGTTGTATTATGTTTATTGCACTTGTACTAGTGCCAATTGTTGCTTTTACGGATGTCGGTGGTGTAACAAAAACATTCAATACGATTAAGCAAGTTGATGCATCACATTTAGATATGTTTAAAGGGACTACAATGCTTGGTATTATTTCATTTTTAGCATGGGGTCTTGGGTATTTTGGTCAACCACATATTATTGTCCGCTTTATGGCAATTACCTCTATTAAAGATTTAAAAACTTCTCGTAGAATTGGTATCGGTTGGATGACGATTTCAATTATAGGTGCAATGCTTACTGGTCTAATTGGTATCGCTTATTATGCTAAAAATAATGCGACATTACAAGACCCAGAAATGGTCTTTGTAACATTCTCAAATATTTTATTCCATCCGTACATTACAGGATTTTTATTATCAGCTATTTTGGCTTCGATTATGAGTAGTATTTCCTCACAATTACTTGTTATTTCAAGTGCCGTAACGGAAGATTTCTATAAAACATTTTTCCGTCGTAATGCAAGTGATAAAGAACTTGTATTTATCGGTAGGCTGTCAGTATTAGTTGTAGCGATGATTGCAGTTGTTTTAGCGTATCATCCGAGTGATACAATTTTAACGCTTGTTGGATATGCTTGGGCAGGATTTGGATCAGCATTTGGACCAGCAATTTTATTAAGTTTATATTGGAAGAGAACGAACAAATGGGGCGTTCTTGCTGGGATGATTGTCGGGGCATTAGTTGTTATTACTTGGGTACAAATTCCAAGTTTAAAAGCGACTATGTATGAAATGGTACCTGGATTCTTCTGTAGCTTATTAGCTGTTATTATTGTAAGTTTATTAACGAAAGAACCAGTTAAAGCGATACATCGTGAATTTAATGAGATGGAAGCAGTATTGGAAGAAGAAAAGAAATGATTTGCAAAAAGAGTAAACGGTGAATAGCGTTTACTCTTTTTACATGTAAAATGAAAGTAAGGACTTATTGACAATAAAAAATAAGTAACTTATAATAAATCTTGAGTTCGAGATAATAAATGTTCATAATGAAAATTTATTATGGTTATAAATCGAACAAATATTTTTTGTGAATTATCTTGAATTCGAGATAATTCAATAGGTTAGACACCGATACGTAATCTTGTAATTAATATCTCGAATTCGAGATAAAATTATAATGACAGATTTTACTTTGTAGCATGGACAAAATGAATAATGAATTTAAATGTAAAAGAATTTTTATAATGAAATAAAAAAGGGGTGGAAGAAATGGAAAAGAAAACAATGGGAATCCATCATATTACAGCGATTGTAGGGCATCCACAAGAAAATGTAGACTTTTATGCTGGTGTATTGGGGTTACGTTTAGTGAAACAAACAGTGAATTTTGATGATCCAGGTACGTACCATCTTTATTTTGGAAATGAAGGAGGAAAGCCTGGAACAATTATTACGTTTTTCCCATGGACAGGTGCTCGTCAAGGTATTATTGGAGATGGTCAAGTAGGAATTACGTCTTACGTTGTACCAAAAGGTGCAATGGAGTTTTGGGAAAATAGATTAGAAAAATTCGATGTTTCGTATACAAAAATGAATCGTTTTGGAGAGCGGTATTTAGAATTCGATGATCCGCATGGTTTGCATATAGAATTAGTTGAAAGAGAAGAAGGCGAATTAAATAATTGGAGTTTTGGAGAAGTTACACCAGAAGTAGCAATTAAAGGGTTTGGAGGTGCTGTTCTTTTATCTACACAGCCTCAAAAAACAGCTGAATTATTAGAACATATTATGGGTCTTGAGAAAATTGGAGAAGAGGGTGAATTTGTTCGATTCCGTTCTTCTGCTGACATTGGAAATATTATTGATTTGAAATTATCAACAATCGGTCGTGGCCAAATGGGCGTTGGCACAGTTCATCATATTGCCTGGAGAGCGAGTGACGATGCTGATCAGCTAGACTGGAAAGAGCATGTGTCGCGTTTTGGATATCACGTAACTCCTGTACAAGATCGAAATTATTTTAACGCGATTTATTTTAGAGAACATGGTGAAATCTTATTTGAAATTGCAACAGATCCTCCTGGTTTCGCTCATGATGAATCGTTAGAGACGATGGGTGAGGAATTAAAGTTACCGGAACAATATGAACAACATAGAAAACAGATTGAACAAACGCTTTTACCATTTGAAGTGAGAAATTTAGATTAAAGTGATTGAAGGGGGAAAAGGATTATGATGAAACATGTTTTTCAAAAAGGAAAAGATACGTCAAAACCAGTGTTGTTATTACTTCATGGCACAGGTGGTAATGAATTAGATTTACTACCACTTGCAGAAATAGTTGATCCGGAAGCGTCGGTATTAAGCGTTAGGGGAAATGTGTTAGAGAATGGGATGCCGCGTTTCTTCCGCCGATTAGCAGAAGGCATTTTTGATGAAGAGGATTTAATTTTCCGTACGAAGGAATTAAATGAATTTTTAGATGAAGCGGCTAAAGAATATAAATTCGATAGAAATAACATTGTAGCTATCGGTTATTCGAATGGGGCAAATATCGCAGCAAGCTTATTATTCCATTACGAAAATGCATTGAAAGGTGCTGTGCTTCATCACCCAATGGTACCAAGAAGAGGAATGCAATTAGCAAATTTAGCAGGGAAATCTGTATTTATTGCTGCTGGGACAAATGACCCAATTTGCTCATCAGCAGAGTCAGAGGAATTGAAGGTACTATTAGAAAATGCAAACGCGAATGTAACAATACATTGGGAAAATCGAGGGCATCAATTAACGATGGGTGAAGTAGAAAAAGCAAAAGAGTGGTATGACAAAGCATTTTAAAAAAGAAGCATCTGCTAATGATTAGCAGATGCTTCTTTTTTATTTAAGACTGGATTGCAAGATGAGATGAAGAAAGTGGTAGCTTAATATCAACAATTGTACCTTTATTTAATTCGCTTGAAATGTGTAATTTACCATGATGTTCTTCAATTATTTTGTAACACATCATTAATCCTAGTCCTGTGCCTTTTTCTTTTAAACTATAAAAAGGTTCGCCTAGACGGGAGATACGATCTTCTGGAATGCCACAACCTTCATCGATAATTCGTATTAAGATGAAATTATCCTCTAATGGTTTTGTTTGGATGAAAATATTTCCGCCATTGGGCATCGCTTCTATCGCATTTTTTAATATGTTTATAAAAACTTGTTTTAATTGGTTACCGTCACATTGAATATCATATACGTAATCAAAATGATCCATGATGATATGAACGCTATGCATAATTGCAGTCGGTAAAATAAATGTAACTACCTCTTCAATTAAAGTTTGTATGTTACAAGTTTGGATAGATAATACTTGTGGCTTAGACATCGCCATAAATTGACTCGTGATGGATTCCATTTGTGAAATCTCACTTAACATAACATCGATATACCATTTTTGCTCCTCATTTATTTCAGGGAGGAGCAACGTTAGAAAACCTTTTAGAGAAGTGAGTGGATTTCGAATTTCATGGGCAATTCCAGCTGTCAGTTGTCCGACTACTGCGAGCTTCTCAGATTTTCGTAATAACTTTTCAGTTTCTTTTAGCTCAGTAACATCTCTCCCCATCACGATAAGACCTTTGCGAGAACCGTCAGGATGATAAAGCGGGACTTTTGATATACTTAAGATTAGATCGAAATCATCTCTATGTATAATAAATTCCTCGCCATGAAGAATTTGTCTTTGTTGCCATGCTAGTTCATCAATTTCTTCACAATGTAAAAAAGCTTCTCGGTATGCTTCATTATATTGAATGAGTTCGCTATCTTTTTTCCCATGGTAAGGTACATGATGGAAATTGAAGCAAGAAAGTGCGTAGTCATTTGCCTCAAGCCAGCGCCCTTCATGATCTTTAAATATAACAAAGGCAGGCATGGAGTTTACTAATGTACGTAATCTCTTCTCACTTTCTTTTAGCATATTCTCAATTCTTTCTGATTTTTCAAGCGGCTTCATAATAGCATATACGCCAGTAAGACGATTTTGAACAAAAATAGGAACTAGTTTTGTCACAACATCTAATAAGAATCCATTTTTATGATAAATAGATAAGATATACTCTTGTTGATTATCCGCTTCAGTATTCTTTATATTTTGTAATACTTGCTCAGAAATATGGGCTTCTAAAATAGAGGTAATATTTTTCTGTTCTAATTCTAAAGAAGTGTAACCTAATATTCTTTCGGCAGAAGGATTTATATGTAGAATAACTCCTTCTAAATTTAATGAAATAATACTATCAGGATTGTGTTCGAACAGAGATGCGTACATTTCTGTTAATGAACGATCTTGTATATGGTTTCGCAAACGTCTAGAAATGTTCGGATGACGTTTTTTTTGAGTTGGTGAATATTTTTTACGACTCATAATAGTTCCTCCGTACAAATAGCATCTAAAAAGATTTGTCTATTCATAACTATAATATAGATGTAATGTGTATTTCTATAAAAAATGGAAGTTATAGAATAAATTTTGTTTTTTTTATTTTTTGTAAGGTGAATGCAGGGTGGTAATAAGGGGAGCTTATATTGTTTTATAAACCTTTTGTAAGTTACAGACGGCTGTTTTCCATATAACATTAGGGTAGAGGAGGGGAGAGGAAATGAAAAATTATATTCAAGGGATTAATCACGTGCAAGTAGCTGCACCTGTAGGGTGTGAAGAAGAGGCGCGTGATTTTTATGGGAATATGATTGGTATGGAAGAAATTCCAAAGCCAGAAGAGTTGAAAAAACGAGGCGGATGTTGGTTTAAATGCGGAAATCAAGAAATTCATATTGGTGTCGAGCGGAACTTTACACCAGCTAAAAAGGCTCATCCAGCTTTTTATGTGAATGAAATTAATGAATTTAAGCAAACACTTATAGAGCAAGGTGTTAAAGTGATTGATGATTATGCACGGCCAGATGTAATTCGATTTTACGTGTCAGATCCATTTGGAAACCGAATTGAATTTATGCAAAATAAAGACTAGGTGGATTCCCACCTAGTCTTTAACTTCTTCTGAAAAGTCCTAACACTTCTACAGTTTCTGTAATATTAACGAATGCATTCGGGTCGATTTCAGAAATTGTTAGTTTCATACTTGCTAATTCTTCACGAGAAACGACGGTCATAAGTACACGCTTTTTCTCGCTTGAATAAGCACCTTCGCCATCAAGTAACGTTATTCCACGTACAACAGTTGAAAGAAGTTGTTTTTTCATTTTTTCTGCTTCATTTGTTACAATCATAAGTGTAACTTTACGATGTTTTGTATGAACAGCATCAATTACTTTACCGGTTACATAAATTGAAAGTAAGCTTGTAAGTGCAACATCCCAGGTGAAGAAGAATCCTGCGATTATTACAACGACTGCATTTAAAATAATAAGGAATCCGCCAAGTTTAATGTCTCGCTTGCGGGATAAAAGCATACCGATAATATCAAATCCACCAGTGGATCCATTACAGTTAAAAACAAGACCAATACCAGCTCCGGCGATGACACCTCCGAAGATAGAAGATAACAATGGATCTGTTGCTACGACTTTTACTGGAACGTAGTATAATGCAACAGATAATACAACTACAGAGACAACTGTGTTAAAAATTACTTTTTTTCCAAGACCTATGTACCCTAAAATAAGGATAGGTAAGTTTAATACAAAGTTAATAATGCCTGTGTTTACAGGGGTTACAATCCCTAAAATAATAGCAATTCCGCCAATTCCACTACTTAAAATTTTGTGGGGGATAAGGAAAAGATTAAAGGCAACCGCAATAATAATAGAACCGATAATAACACCAAGGAATCTGACCATTTCTTTCCCGTCCTTCACTGAAAAATTCATATTATTTCAAGATTATATATGATATTGAAAGTTTTGGGTAAAAACAGTTTATTTCGGTAAATTAGATTAATCAAAAGAATTTGAGTATTTTATTATTTGAAAGGGGATACAGTTGTGAAGATAAAAACATATCAACAGAAAAGCCCGTTGAAGCAAGAATGTGAGGATTCTTATTTTTGTAATAAAGAAAAAAAGATTTATGGTGTATGTGACGGTGCAACACCACTTGTCCCGTTTCGTGATGAAAAGGGACATAATGGAGCATACATCGCTTCGCATTTATTTGCAAGTTATTTTACTGCATTACGAGAG
The DNA here is from genome assembly GCF_002218325.1 of Bacillus sp. M13(2017). Taxonomy (NCBI): domain Bacteria; kingdom Bacillati; phylum Bacillota; class Bacilli; order Caryophanales; family Bacillaceae; genus Bacillus; species Bacillus sp. M13(2017). The sequence goes on from NZ_KZ268504.1 coordinate 25,279, forward strand.
AATCATAGTTTACAATTTGCAGTTGCCAAAGCAAATGAAGCATTGCAAAGCAAAATGTTAGAATATGAAGTAGACATGGGAAAAAAAGAGCATTTGTGGTGCACATGTATCGCGGCAGTTCAAATAGTTGGTGAGAAAATTGAATATGCGCAGCTTGGGGACTGTATGATTGTCGCAACTTTTCAAAATGGAACGATGCAAGTATTAACGAAAGACACAGTTGAAGGAATTAGTAAACGAGCAAAAAAGAAGAGGGAAGAAGATCGTAAAAAAGGGTTATCTGTACCAGAAGAACATGTTTTTCAAGATGTGCGACAACAGTTAAAATACAATCGTTATCTTGCAAATATGCCAAATGGTTATTCAGTTGCAAATGGAATGAAAGAAGCGATACATTATTTACAACATGGTGAATTACATATAGATGAAGTGAGTGGAATTTTTATTTGTTCAGACGGGTTATTCCACCCAGATTGGTCATTAGAACAAACTGTTGCATATATAAGAAAGAATAGTATAAACGAATATGTAGCAATCATTGAAGAGCTAGAAGCGGAAAAGAGAATAAGGCCAGATGATAAAACGATTATTATGATTGATTTTTAAGAGGAGGCAGTTCAAATGGAAATTAAATGTGTCAATCTAACATTTCAAGATGAATTAGTTCCTTTAGAAAAAGTAAATCAACTGATTATTCACCATACAGCTGAAGATGGATGGGACGTGTATAAAACGCATGAATTTCATCAAAAAGTACGGGGGTGGAGCGGGATTGGTTACAATTATTTTATTGAAGAAGATGGAACTGTAGTGGAAGGACGAGGTTTACATATTGGAGCGCATGCGAAAGACCATAACCGTTATACAATTGGAATATGTATGACGGGAAATTTCGATAAATACAATCCAACTCCTGCACAAGTGAATGCATTATATTCTTTATGCAAAATGTTTATGAAGCAATTTGCTATAAAGGAAAAAAATATACTAGGTCATAGGGAGTTAGAAGGAGTTACAAAAAGCTGTCCTGGTAATCGTTTTTCTATGGTAGAGTTAAGGAAGATATTATCTTAAATATAGAGGAGTAACAACGATGATGAATATAAAAATACCAAATGATAAAAAAGAAGAGCTTGTAGCGCAAATTCAGCAATTTTTCATGGAAGAAGATCTAGATGAAATTGGACGTTTCCAAGCAGAGCGTTTAATAGAAGAAATGATTAAATTAGTTGGACCATTTGCATACAATCAAGCAATTGGAGATGCAAGAAAGCTTGTAAGTGAGAAATTAACGAATATCGAAGAAGATTTATACGTGTTAGAGAAGAATGAAGGAAAATAAAAAAAGAGCCGATGGGCTCTTTTTTATTTTTCTTTCTTATGTTCCTTATATTCATGTACTTTTTCTTTCACATTACCAACTGTATCTTTAGCAGTGCCTTTCACCTTATCCCATTTTCCTTCAGCTTGTAATTTCTTATTGTCAGTTACTTTCCCGACAACTTCTTTTACTTCACCTTTTACCTTATCAATGGCACCTTCTACTTTTTCTTTTAAACCATGATCATGTTTAGTCATACATTTCTCCTCCTTGTAGTTTGATTAGAATGCTCTTTTCATATTGCAAGTTGAATGATGTATCTAGTAATAGCGTATCAAATCTAGTTCGAATATTCAAATGATTAATAGGATAGAAAAGGAATTGTCATGAAATGTATAAAATTGTAATGAGAAGAGAAAGAGTGTTAATTATATTTCTTTTGCAGTCCATATAGATTTCGTATAAGCAATTTTCATATGGGCACGTTCCATATTATTTTGACTGCCGCTACCGAACCTTGCTTGTCCAACTATTAACTTACAATTGGCTTCAATAGCTATTTCAATTCGTTTTTGAATTAATGCGGTATGACAGCCTTTACGTTGAAATTCTGGCAAAGTAGCAGAAGAAGCTAATGAAGCAACACCGTTATTTATATAGAGAACTCCTATACTCGCAGGAGTGTTTTGAACTTCGGCTATGAAAAAATACCAGCCAGGTTTATTGTAGAGAATTTCGTTATTTTGGCGGACGCCATCTTTTGTAAAGGATGGCATATTAAATCCACGTACATAAATGTCTGCAAAAATATCAAACTCATTTTCTTTTAGTTTTCGTATTGTAATATTAGAAGGAAGAAGTGATGAACCCTCTCTCGGTATACTATACAAAGCAGTATGGAAGCTAGATTGATAAAATCCTTTTTGAGATAAGTATTGAAATAATTCAGTTGTACCTTGTGCTGGGGTAATTTCAAAACGACAAGGGATTTGTAGTGATTCATAATAAGAAATGATTGCATCAATCGCATCTGCATTTGTAATACCTTTTACCGTATTAAAAGCAGGACCAGCAATTATTTTTGATGAAAAGGCAGTGGCACTACCGAATTTTTTCATTTGCACTTGCATTGGGTTTCCGCTCATTGTTTGTAGTCTCTCTAATTTAGAAGAGAGCATATCAATTTCTGCATTTTCAATTTCTGTTGCCATATCGAGTGTCATAACAGTAGTCATAAAATTCCTCCGTTAATAAATATATTTCATAGTACATATACGATTTTTGTTTTGAGATTCCTGTTGAAATGTGAGAGAATAAGAGGTTTTTTGGAAGGGAAATGGAAGTGAACTGTCGAAGGGAGTAGAAACAGATTAAAGGTGGTGCTCTCATGAAACAAAAAGCCGTGCAGACATGCTCTAATTGTGGTTCTCAAAATATAGGAGAAGGTGAGTTTGTCGGATATGCACAAATACGGAAAAAGGAAACGATGTTCACATCTTCGCCGGTGGATGCTTATATTTGTACAGATTGTGGGAATATCCTTTTATTAAAGGTAAGGAATTATGAAAGGTTTAAACAGAAACCGTTATGATTATTGAGAAGTGGTCATATCCAACTTTGTATACGAAACGACTTATGTTAAGGAAAATGAATATGAGTGATAGTTTACATATATATGAGTATGCTACAGATAAAGAGATGACAACTTTTACTGTATGGGATGCTCATCGATCGTTATGTGACACATATAACTATATAGAAGAAATTGTGGGTCAGTACAATGGAGGGCAAGTAGCACCTCTTGGAATTGTATTAAAAGAGGAAAAAAACTTATAGGCACGTGTGGATTTATAAAATATGATTTGGTCACACATACAGCAGAAATTGCATACGCCTTATCTCGAAAATATTGGGGAAGAGGATTAGCTACGGAGGCTGTGTTAGCTTTTTTCTACTATGGTTTTCATGAATTGCATCTTAATAGCATTGAAGCGGGATGTGATTCAGAAAATGAAGCATCTGAAAAATTAATGAAACGTTTGAATATGGAGTACAAATATACAATTCAGAAGGATATGTTTATTAAAGGTAAGAATCGTGATACAAAAAGGTATTTTATATCTAGAGAAAGATATATGAATCAATGAAATATCTTACATTGAAAACTCCTTTAAATGAATTAAGGAGTTTTTTTATTTTGATAACAACAAATGGACTATTAGGAAGCGCTATTTTTATTAACGTTCTAAGTATAGAAAAAAAACGCTATATAACACAATCGCAACCGCAAGTTGACAAAGTGCAACCGCAGGAAGATAGAGATAAGGGCTATGTTTACATACAATTTAGTTAAGAAAACAAAGGGGGACACACATATGGGATTTGGTGAGAAGCTTTTTAAATTAAGAAAAGAAAAGGCGCTTTCTCAAGAAGCATTAGCTGAGAAATTAAACACAACAAGGCAAGCGGTTAGTAAATGGGAAAACGGTCAAGGTTTTCCTGAAACTGAAAAGTTAATAATGATTGGAAATGTATTTGAAGTATCACTCGATTATTTATTAAAAGAAACTGCTGAGCAAAGTAATGAAAATGTAGATGGATATTACGTAAGTCAGGAAATGGCAGAAGGGTATGTAGTGTATGGACAAAAAATTTCTAAATATATAGCGCTAGGATTTAGTTTACTCATTTTATCTACAATACCGTATTTATTATTTAAAGAAAATGCAACAATGTCGACATTCCTTGTCATTATTGTTGCTGTCCTTGGAATTGGAGCGATGATGGTACCTGTAACGATAGAAGAGAGTCGATACAATGTATTGAAAAAGGAAGAACTACTATTTGATCAAAACTTTCTAAAAGAATTGACAAAGAGATATGCGACTATTAAGAAGAGGTATGCAGCAGTGATGATCGTTGGATTTTGTTTTATAGCCGCAGGCGCAATACCGTTTTTGTTTGAGAAAAAACATATCACTTCAGGAGAATTAGTGCAGTATTACCCTTACTGTGTTGTACTTATTGCTATTGGAGTTTATCTTTTTGTTCGTGTGTTAGGAGTATTAGAGGTGTATCGAATTTTAGTAGAAAATAAAGAATATAGTAATCGTTTTATTTTTAAACTGAAAAAGAAAGTGAGAGAAAAAGTAGATAATTTTTAATAGGAGAAAAAATATTTTTATGAAAAGTTAAGATAGGGGTGTAATGATGTCAAATCTTCTAGAAATTGAAAATTTAAGCAAATCATTTGGAAACAAAGTTGTTTTAAGAGATGTTTCCTTCAATGTGCCGTCTGGATCAATTGTTGGATTCATTGGTGACAATGGAGCAGGGAAATCAACAACCTTTAAAACGGTACTAGAACTAATTTCTAAAGATAGTGGTACAGTAAAAATATTTGGTAAAGAAAATATAAATAAAGATGCCAAGCTTAAGGAAAAGATAGGAGTCGTATTTGATGCTATGAATCTACCGGCTCATCTTACAATAAAGCAACTAAACAAAGTTTTTGAAAAGATGTTTGAATCTTGGGATCAAGATAATTTTTATCGATTAGTTAATACTTTTTCTTTACCTACTAATGAGAAAGTAGGTAAATTCTCGCGTGTAATGTCAATGAAACTAACTATAGCTGTTGCGTTGTCACATAATGCAAAATTATTAATCCTAGATGAAGCGACGGGAGGTCTGGATCCTTCATCTAGGGAGGAGGTGTTAGAGGAATTAAAAAGTTTTGTAGGTAAAAGTAATGGTGGTATATTACTTTCTTCTCATATTATGAGTGATGTAGAAAAAATAGCTAGCCATCTTGTCATTATAAAAGATGGAGAAATTTTATTGAACGAAGAAAAAGATAAGGTTTTAGACAGTTACGCCATTGTAGATGTTGATGAGGAACAACTAACTTTAATTAACAAAGATATAGTTGTGGCTAGAAGGGGACATGGTTCATATTTCAATGTACTCGTATCAGATGTACATAAATTACCAAGTGGTATTGCTCATAGAACCATCTCGATAGAAGAAATGAGTATCTTATTAACAAGGAGTGAAAAATAAATGAAAGGTTTATTATTGACAAACTATTATCTAGTGTATCGAACTTTCTTTCTGTTCATGGGAATAGCGATATTAGGATCGGGATTTGTTTTTTATTTTGGTAATGCTTCAATGTACCGTTTAATTGCTACATTCACTATCTTATTTGCTGCGATTCCTGCACTTGAAGTTATTAAGTATGAGAGTAAGTCGGGTTATGAAAAATATGTACTTACTTTACCGGTTACTAGAAATAACATTGTACAAAGTCATTACTTTTTCTATTTTTTAGTTGTAATTATTGGTACTTTATTATCGTGTGGCATATTTTATGTACATAGTTTCGTTTCAGATACACCAATTGATAATGATATATTTAAGAGTGTTTCTTTAGGAACGTTCATCATTCTTAATGCTGGAGCGATAGCCTATCCACTCCTCTATGTTTTGGGAGCAGAAAAATCTGATGCTATTACAATTGGGGGCGCATGTGGGGGACTTGTTACTTATTTTGGATTACAAAGTGTAATTGGCTATCTAATAGAACAATTTCCAATATCAAATTTAAATTTATCTGTATACGTTTCAATTCTATATACAATATTTGGCGTTATCATATATATCTTTTCTTTTGTTATTTCGGTATTTATATATCGTAAGAAGGAATTTTAGTATATTTCTTCTTAGTATATTCTGAATTATTTCCAAAGAAATAATTCAGAATATACAGAAAAAAATTCGTAATCATTTGTAGATGTCTGTTATAATGAATAAAAATGAAAACGCTTTAAAGGGGGATATAACCAATATGATGATGAATGTACCGCTAACAATTAGTTCTATGATGGAAAGAGCAGAGAAACTATTTTCGAAGAAAGAAATTGTTTCACGGACACATGATACAGTTACAACGTTAACGTATAAGCAGTTAGGGGAAAGGACGAGAAGACTTTCCAGTGCGTTGAAAAAGCTTGGAATTAAAGAAGGTGAACGTGTAGGAACATTAGCGTGGAACCATCATCGACATGTGGAAGCGTATTTTGCTATTCCAGGTATTGCTTCTGTTTTGCACACAATTAATATTCGTTTATCTCCTCAACATATTTCATACATTATTCAGCACGCAGAAGACCGAGTTCTACTTATAGATGAAGATCTCGTACCACTCGTTGAAAATATTCAATCACAATTATCAACTGTACAAGCTTACATTATTATGACTGATAAAGATGAACTCCCAAATACTACGCTGGAACCTGTATATCATTATGAAAAGCTATTAGAAGAAGGCAATCCAAATTTCCAATTTGTAAAAGATATTGATGAAAATACACCTGCTGGTATGTGTTATACGTCAGCGACTACAGGAAATCCAAAAGGTGTTGTATATACGCATCGTAGTACTGTTTTGCATTGTATGGCACTCGGTTTAGCTGATACAGCTGCTTTATCGGAAAGTGATGCAGCAATGGCAATCGTCCCTATGTTTCATGTGAACGCTTGGGGACTTCCTTTCGCTGCTACTTGGTTTGGATCAAAACAAGTTCTTCCTGGACCGATGTTTACTCCGAAAATTTTATTAGAGATGATTCAATCAGAAAAAGTGACGTTAGCTGCGGGTGTGCCGACAATTTGGCTCGGCGTATTACAAGAGTTAGAAAATAATAGTTACGATTTATCTAGTATGACGAGAATACTATGCGGAGGTGCAGCGGCGCCGAAAAGTGTTATTAAAGCATTTGAACAGAAACATAATGTTCCGTTCATACATGCATATGGTATGACTGAAACGAGTCCACTCGTAACACTTGCACGTTTGAAAAGTTATGAAACGGAATTATCGTATGAAGAGCAACTAGAAATTCGCTCTAAACAAGGATATCTTGTACCTGGTGTCGAGATGAAAGTAGTCGGGACAAATGGTGAAGTGAAGTGGGATGGTACTGAGATGGGAGAATTATGTTTACGAGCACCGTGGATCGCTGAAAGCTATTATAACGATGATCGTACTGTCGAAGGGTTTCGCGATGGATGGTTATATACTGGTGATGTTGTCACAGTGGATGAGGAAGGTTGCGTGAAAATTGTTGACCGTACGAAGGATGTTATTAAAAGCGGGGGAGAATGGATTTCTTCTGTCGATCTTGAAAATGCTTTAATGGCACATGATGCTATATTTGAAGCGGCTGTCGTTGCAATTCCTCACCCTCAGTGGCAAGAGCGACCTGTTGCCTGCGTCGTTCAAAAGAAAAATAGTACAGTAACGAAAGAAGAAATATATGAGTTTTTAAAACCACAGTTTGCGAAGTGGTGGTTACCAGACGATATTGTATTTATGGAAGAAATACCGAAAACATCTGTTGGGAAGTTTTTAAAGCAGGCGCTTCGGAAAGAACTTGAGCATTTGCATAAAGAGAAATAATTGAATTTATATTTGTAAACTAATATGTTTAACTGGTTGACAAAAACTAAATAGAAAGATAATATAACTCCTGTAATATGTTATCTGAGAAACATTTTAAGTTTACAAATAGGAGAAGCAAATATGAATACAAAAAATTTAGTTTTCGTCGCTTTATTTAGTTCTATTATGGGAGTGTTAGGGTTAATACCTCCGATTGCTCTTTCTATTACACCAGTTCCGATTACATTGCAATCACTCGGTGTTATGCTTGCGGGTGGGTTGTTAGGATCACGTCTAGGTGCGTTAAGTCAGCTTATTTTCTTACTTATTGTAGGAGTTGGAGCACCATTACTTGCTGGTGGACGTGGTGGCCTTGGTGTATTTGTTGGGCCAAGTGCAGGATATTTACTTGGTTACATTATTGGAGCGTTTGTTATTGGTTATTTAATTGAGCGTTTACGTGAAGTTTCTATTATAAAAGTATTATGTATTAATATAATTGGTGGTATTTTCGTAGTTTATGTATTTGGTATTACTGTACAAGCGTTTTTAATGAATGTTTCTGTATGGGAGACAATGAAAGTGAGTGCTGTGTTTTTACCAGGGGATTGTATAAAAGCAATTATTGCGGCAGTTCTCGTAACAAAATTACATCGTTCATTGAAACATATTATTACACCCGCTTTAAAGAATGGAAAATATACAAATGCGGGATGATAAAGGGAAGAAACACGTTTATTGCGTGTTTCTTTTTATTATTTTTGTAAAGAAAGGACATCTCACATGGGGATTACAAAAGAATATAAAAAGCATGCCTCTTTACAACCAAATAAAATAGCGATAAAGGAAAATGATAGAGTTTTAACATATAAAGAGTGGTTTGAATCAGTTTGTAAAGTAGCAAGCTGGTTAAATGAAAAAAAATTGAAGAATAAAACGATAGCAATCCTATTAGAAAATCGTATAGAGTTTTTACAACTATTTTCTGGTGCCGCTATGGCCGAGTGGGTTTGTGTTCCGTTAGATATAAAGTGGAAACAAGATGAGCTCAGAGAAAGAATTGAAATTAGTAATCCGGATATGATTGTGACAGAACGATATAAGGTGAATGATCTATTGGATGAAGAAGGAAGAGTAATTGAAATTGATGAGTGGAAAAGAATGATAGAGAAATATCTTCCTACATATTCCACTGTAGAAAGTGTACAACATGCTCCTTTTTATATGGGATTTACATCAGGATCAACAGGAACAGCAAAAGCATTTTTACGTGCACAACAATCGTGGGTTCATAGTTTTGATTGTAATGTACATGACTTTTATATGAAAAGGGAGGATTCGATTTTAATAGCTGGGACGCTCGTTCATTCTCTTTTCTTATACGGGGCAATAAGTGCATTATATGTAGGACAAACGGTGTACATTATGAGAAAGTTCATTCCAAATCAAGTACTAGATCAGTTAGAAACTGAAAATATATCAGTTATGTATACAGTTCCGACAATGCTTGAATCTTTATATAAAGAAAATAGAGTAATAGAAAATAAAGTGAAAATTATTTCGTCAGGAGCGAAATGGGAAACTGAAGCGAAAGAAAAAATAAAGAATATATTTCCTTATGCGAAAAGATATGAATTTTATGGTGCATCAGAGTTAAGTTTTGTAACAGCACTAGTCGATGCAGAAAGCGAAAGAAGACCAAATTCAGTAGGAAAACCTTGTCATAATGTGCAAGTTCGAATATGTAATGAAGCAGGCGAAGAAGTACAAAAAGGTGAAATAGGAACTGTTTATGTGAAAAGTGATCAGTTTTTTATGGGATACATAATAGATGGGGTTTTAACACGGGAGTTGAATGCAGAAGGCTGGATGACAGTGCGAGATGTAGGCTATGAAGATGAAGAAGGCTTTATATATATTGTTGGTAGAGAGAAGAATATGATTTTATTTGGAGGAATCAATATTTATCCAGAAGAAATAGAAAGTGTATTACATGAACACCCAGCTGTCGATGAAATAGTTGTAATTGGTGTGAAAGATAGTTACTGGGGTGAAAAGCCCGTCGCGATCGTAAAAGGAAGTGCTACGAAACAACAATTAAAGAGTTTTTGCTTACAGAGATTATCCTCGTTTAAAATACCGAAAGAATGGCATTTTGTAGATGGAATACCTTATACAAATAGTGGGAAAATCGCTCGTATGGAAGCAAAAAGTATGATTGAAAACCGGGAGAAAATATATGAATAGAGCAGTTATTGTAGAGGCGAAAAGAACACCTATTGGTAAGAAGAATGGGATGTTAAAAGAGTATGAAGTTCAGCAATTAGCAACGCCGCTTCTTACGTTTTTAAGTAAAGGGATTGAGAGGGAAATAGATGATGTCATATTAGGTAATGTTGTTGGGCCAGGAGGGAATATTGCGAGACTATCTGCTTTAGAGGCGGGACTTGGCTATCATATTCCTGGTGTAACGATTGATCGGCAATGTGGTGCTGGTTTAGAAGCAATTCGAACTGCGTGTCATTTCATTCAAGGCAGAGCAGGTAATTGCTATATTGCAGGAGGAGTAGAGAGTACAAGTACGTCACCTTTTCAAAAAAGAGCAAGATTTTCACCTGAAACAATTGGTGATCCTGACATGGGAGTAGCGGCTGAATATGTTGCGCAGCGTTATAACATAACGAGAGAAATGCAAGACGAGTACGCTTGTCTTAGTTATAAGCGGACATTGCAAGCGTTAGAAAAAGGCTATATACATGATGAAATATTTTCTTTTAATGGATTATTAGATGAATCTATAAAGCTAGAAATGAATTATGAACGAATCATTAAAAGAACAAAGCCCGCATTTTTACAAAATGGAACAGTGACGGCAGGTAATTCATGTGGTGTAAATGATGGGGCATGTGCTGTTCTTGTAATGGAAGAGGGACAAGCCTTAAAGTTAGGTTATAAACCTGTACTTCGTTTCGTTCGTAGTGCTGTAGTTGGAGTAGATCCCAATCTTCCAGGAACTGGTCCAATATTTGCGGTGAACAAATTATTAAACGAAATGAATATGAAAGTAGAGGACATCGATTATTTTGAAATAAATGAAGCATTTGCCTCAAAAGTTGTAGCTTGTGCAAAGGAGTTACAAATTCCGTATGAAAAATTAAATGTAAATGGTGGGGCAATTGCGCTCGGTCATCCGTACGGTGCATCTGGGGCTATGCTTGTAACACGTTTATTTTATCAGGCGCAAAGAGAGCATATGAAATATGGAATTGCTACATTAGGAATTGGAGGCGGGATAGGGGTTGCGCTATTATTTGAGAAAGTAGAAGACTAGAAAGGAACTAGTTTTCTACTTTTTGAGGAACATAAACATTGCTACCAGGTTTTGCTTTTATTTCATTCCAAGCAGCAATCGCATCAGCTTTTGCTTTTCCTTTATTATTTGGATCTTCGAAAAAGTCACGAGTAAAGCGATTGTATTCAAATTGTGCACCGATAGTTGTTTTGTATGTAGGGTCTTTTTTTCGTTCGTTTTCTTCATGCCAAAAAGCTACCGCGTCTTCATATGTTTTTCCAACATTCTCTTTAAAAAATTTTTGAAGAGCTACTGTAAAGCGGAAGTTTGTTCCGATTTTTTCTTTGAAAAAAGCACGAACATCTTCGCTACAGCGGTGATTTTTAGTAATAATCGTTTGAAGAGAAAGGTCTTTATAAGAGAGGGGAGCTTTGCTCACTTTTTGCACAGAGCTGTTTTTTAAGACTTTCCCCGTAGTTAAATAATGTGAGATACGCTCGGTTATTTCGGTCTTAGAGCCACTAGCTGGCAAACCATGCTCGCGACAAAATGTTTGCAGTTCTGCTTTTAACCAATAATAGTTTTGAAAATCTTTAAGTGATATAGATTTTGTTAAAGGTGGACGCATGAATATAACAACTTCTTTCTTCCATAATTTTCATTAATTATAAAACGTATGTTCTTTTTGTGGAAGGATTAATTTGTAAATATAACAGGAGGAGGAGATTACATATGGAAAATGTAATGCAAGTTCGTATTACGGGAATTTTAATTGAAGATGAAAAAAAGTATTGCTAGTAAAGCAAAAAGTGGCTAATCGCGATTGGTCTTTACCTGGAGGAAGGGTAGAGAATGGTGAAACGTTAGAAGAAGCGATGATTCGAGAAATGAGAGAAGAAACGGGATTAGAAGTTAAAATTAAGAAGCTACTCTATGTTTGTGATAAACCAGATGCTAGTCCATCTTTGTTACATATTACGTTTCTGCTTGAAAGGATTGAAGGTGAAATTACACTACCTTCTAACGAGTTCGATCATAATCCGATTCATGATGTGCAAATGGTACCGATTAACGAATTAAGTTATTATGGTTTTTCGGAAACTTTTATCAATCTTATAAGTGGCGGTTTTGCAAATGCAGGAAGTTATCAAGGGTTAAAACGAAATATAGGCCTGTAAATATAGTTGAAGGATAGCCGTTAGCTATCCTTCATAAACATGTTTTACACTGCTGACTGTAAAGAAGAAACAAGCTGATTTAAAAACTCGTCCCCGTTCATCACCGCTTTTCCGCCGCCGCGTGCACTCTTTTTATTTCCGCCACCTTTTCCTTCAATTGCAGGAAGAGCATCTTTTAAAAGAGCATTCATATCGAGCGTTACTGTTTTTCCGCAAGCGAGAATACATTGTAGTTTGTCATCATTTTCAATAACGAAATACGTAATTGCATGCTCTTGTTGTTCTGTAATGATAGCTGATAGTTTTGCAATTTCTTGCATAGAACGATCTGTAAATGCTTTAGAAATAAGTAACCCAGCATGTATTTCTATAGACTGTTGCAGTAATTCATTTGCCTCTGCAAATAATAATTTTTCATTCATTGTTTGTATTGTTTTTTCGTTTTCCTTTTGAGCGGTAAGAAGCTGTGCTACTTTTGCTGGGATATCAGTTTCGCTACTGTTTAATTGTTTGGAAACATCTTTTATAATTTGTTGCTGTTGCCCCATTAATTTAAGTGTACGCCAACCAGCGATAAAGGTTAAGCGTATACCACCTTTATTGCGCTCCCATCCTAGTACTTGAATAGGACCAACTTCACCAGTGCGTTTCGGATGGGTTCCACCACAGCCGTTGTAGTCGTAATTTTCGATAATAACAACACGTATATTCTCTGTCATAGTCGGTTCTTTACGAAGGGGCAATGTTTTCGCTTCTTCTAAGTTCATCCACTCTATACAGATTGGGTGGTTTTCAAAAACTATATTGTTTGCAATTTGTACTGCTTTTTCAACCGTTTCTGCATGTAAATTTTCTGTTTCTAAATCAATTGTTACCGTTTCTTTACCAAGATGGAATCCAATCGTAGGTATGTTAAAATAATCCCAAAAAGCAGCAGATAAAATGTGCTGAGCCGCATGTTGTTGCATATGATCAAAACGGCGCTCCCAATTAATTTTACCTTCTACGTCTTCTGTATGTAATTGTTCTGCGATGTAGTGACAAATTTCTCCGTTTATCTCTTCTACATTGATTACATTTATATCATTTAATGTACCAGTATCATATGGTTGTCCGCCACCTGTCGGATAAAATGCTGTTTCATTCAAAACAACGTATAAGTTACCATCTTTATCATAATCTTGCTTTATAATTTTAGTAGTAAAGTCTTGCTTATAAGCGTCAGTGTAATATAATTTGTGTTCCAATTTTCTTTCTCCTCTCGCATTAACTAGTTTCATTGTAAAGCAATTGAAATTAGTTTCCTAATATTTCAGAAGAAAGAAACTATTTTTAGAATTTTCTTGCTATAATAAGGGAAAGAAAATGCGGGGGTGGAATAAATATGTTATATGAAAACGGCGTAGATAAACTGCTTAGTTTAAGCAGAAATATTTCCGAATTATATCGAGAATTAAACGAAATGACCCGGATTTTAACGGATTGTAATCGAGAAAGTGTGAAGTTTGATCGATTATATGTAAAAGAGTTACTTTGGAAGAAAGAAGATGTAATAGAGAAATATGACCAGCTACTTGTACAACTTTGTATTAACGAATGCTTTGATCTAAAAAGTGTCATTACAGGGGAATATAAGTATACATATGAAGAAGTAGAAAACATAGTTTTACAATTTAATGAAAAGTATAATGTCGTAATCTTAATTAAAGATGTGTGTAAAGAATTACAATTCACATATGGAATTGATATGGACATAACGAGAACAACTCGGGTATCAACAGCTCAAGTATAGAAAAAGGAAAAGAAAGCAGATCCTTTGCTTTCTTTTTTTGTGAAAATAGAGAGAGTAGGTTTAACGATGAAGGGGAAGTTACAGCATATTCATCCGCTTGGAATGAGTATTATTTTAGGGACATTGTTTGCTAGGTTTGCAACTTCAATGAGTATCCCTTTTTTAGCGATTTATTTAACGACTGTTAAAGGTGTATCAGCTGGAATGACTGGTGCTATTATCGGAACGAGTGCACTTGTTGGCGTTTTTGCTAGTTTTATCGGAGGGAATTTATCAGATCGATTTGGCCGGAAAACGATTATGCTCTGGTCCATGATTGTTTGGATTTTTGTGTTTATAGGTTTTTCACTTGCGGATCATGTTTTAAGTTTCTTTTTATTAAACGCTTTAAATGGATTATGTAGGTCGTTTTTTGAGCCAACATCAAGAGCATTATTATCAGATTTAACAAAGCCTGAGTATCGGTTACTCGTCTATAACTTACGATACGGTGCAATAAATGTTGGAGTTGCAATTGGACCAATTGTTGGATTACAGATTGGAAGTGCAAAATCAACAATTCCTTTTTTAGTAGCAGCTGGGGTATATATTCTATATACAGCTATATTAGCGTTCCAATTTAAGAAGTATCCAATGGAAAAAAAGAAAGTGAGGACAGAAAAACCTGTTACAATGCTAAATGCAATGCGTATATTGCGAAAAGATATAGTATTTTTAGTTGCTTTAGTCGGTATTATTTTGAGTAATTGCGGTTTTTCACATTTAACGACGACAGTATCTCAATATTTTGCAAATGCATATATATTTGAGGATGGAGTGAAGCTATTCTCATATATGCTCGCTTTAAATGCAATTGTTGTAGTGATTATCCAATACCCTGTTATTCAAATGTGCAAAAAGTATACACCGTTAACATCAATTATGGTGGGGACTTTATTTGTGAGCGGAGGATTGTTTGGCTTTGGAATAGTAGAATCTATGCTAGGTGCTGCCGTTTGTACAATTATTTTTACAATTGGAGAAGTATTAATGTTTTCAATGACGGATGTATTTATTGATGATATTGCTGTTGCGCATCTAAAAGGAACATACTTCGGTGCGATGGGCTTTTCGGGAATTGGAGCAGTAATAGGTCCGTGGTTTGGAGGAGTACTTCTCGATTACTACGGGTACCAAAATGGGTTTGCAGTATTTTCAGCACTAGCTATATTTTCAACTGTGGCATTTCCTGTGCTTTTAGTTACAAAAGGTTTATTGAAAAAAAGATATGATAGAAATTCTAATATAGAAATGCATGCGAAATAACATAAGCCCCAGTAACCAACTGGGGCTTAGTTTGTATTATATTAACTCTTAATTTGAAAAAAGAACTTTCTTTTCATGCTTATCAGCAACTTCATTTTTGGAAATATGAATGGCTAAAAATCCGTTTTCTAAGCAGGCTAGCATCTTTTTGTAAATGATAGTAGTAGGTAAAGGGATTGTTCGTTGTAAGGAAATGTTTTTATGAAGTATGCAAATAGCTAGGCCTGTCTCTAACTTTTTAATGAGTACATTTTGTTCTGAAACATTTTGTACATCTGTTTCCAAAATATATTCTTCTTCAGTTTCACAAAGGTCGATGTGAATTTGATTTGGAAAGCTAAAGTTACTATAAGAATCGGAACAAAATTGATCCATCCATTCTTCGAAACCATCAACATGAAAAAGACAATTCTTCTTTTTCTTGCCCATGTAAGACACCCTCCGTAAAATATCAATTCATATCATGTTATGCATGAATGAAACAGAGGTGAAGAATAAATGATGAAATACAAACATTTTATGTTGAATGTGCACTGTATGTGAATGTTTTTTATTACATATCATGATGTGCATGTTTTTTTTGGCGTGAATGGTTACGGTTTTTTACTTTATGAGATCCGCTTAATGGCTCAGGTTGTCCTTGTTTTTCTTTTGATTCACGGTTGTTTTTACCCATTGTATATGACACCTCCTCTTTCTTTTTAGAATGAGAGAAGTTGACGATTTTATACGAGAATGTTTTTAGAAAAAAAGGTAAAGATAAAGGGGACTAACTATTACAGAAAGGGGATTATATAATGCCATATCATAAAGATAAGCAACAAGCTTTTCAAGCGGCACAGCAAGGAGTTACACAAGCAGAAAATGCATTTAATAATATTGTGAAAAATGACCCTAACTACGGTCATGATTTAAAAGAGTTACGTCAAGAGGTTCAGGAAGCATATGAACAAATTCAAAATGCACTAGAGGTAGCTTCAGAAACACAACGTCCACAACTTGAGCAATATGAAAATAATCTCCAAAATATAATGCGAAATGTAGATCAATTAGAAAAGTAAATGAGGTTGTTGTCTATTCGACAACCTTGCTGCTTTAGTAAACGTTATGCTAAAACAGAAAATTTTTCTATTCGTTTTTTCTTTATTATGCGCAGTACATATATTTCAAGTGGAAAAAGTGGAAGCGAAAATATTGCTCAGAAAAGAGTTAGAACCAACTGGTTATGTAACATGGGAAGTACCTAATAATGAAAAAATTATTGCAATTACATTTGATGATGGGCCAGATCCAACGTATACACCACAAGTTTTAGATCTATTACGTCAATATAAAGCTGAAGCGACATTTTTTATGATTGGATTTCGAGTTCAGCGCAATCCATACTTAGTGAAGCAAGTGTTAAAAGAGGGTCATGAAATTGGAAATCATACGATGAATCATTTGTATGCGAGTAATTCATCAGATAAAAAATTAGAAAATGATATTTTAGATGGAAAGAAATTTTTTGAAAAATGGGTGAAAGAACCTTTGCTATTCCGTCCTCCTGGTGGATATATTAACGATGCTGTATTTAAAACAGCGAAAGAAGCTGGTTATCAAACTGTTCTATGGTCGTGGCATCAAGATCCACGTGATTGGGCAAATCCAGGGGTTGAATCCATTGTAAATCATGTAGTGAAAAATGCTAAAAGTGGCGATATTGTATTGTTACATGATGGAGGAAATGATCGTAGTCAAACGGTAGCAGCGCTAGCAAAAATTTTACCTGAGCTGAAAAAGCAGGGTTATCGATTTGTAACGGTTTCGGAATTACTACGTTATAAACATTAGAAAAAATCCCAAAAGGAAAATAGACCTTTTGGGATTTTTCTTTACTGGTTCTTTTTACGTTTCTTATTATTTTGTCGCTCTGCTGGAGTTAAAGGTTCGTTTGCAAATTCTTCATTGTAACCAGTTCCTTGTCCTTGTGCAGATGCAGCATTCATTCCTGAAATAGTATGATTTGCTTTTCTTTTACCCATTTTATTTCACCCCTATAACATTTTTTGTATGTTGAATGATGAGCAGTTCATAGTATGTATGAACTGTAAGTAAACCGCTGATAGAGCATTTTACTTTATGATAATAGTATTCATAAGGAGCATGAAAGCTATTCAAATTTAGAAACATAAAGAAAACTTATGATAATCTATAAGTTTCTTATTATTTACTTATTTAGAAAGTTGTAATAAGATATTATCGTAAGGTATTGAAAAGTTTGTCTACATTTTATATTCAGACAACTTAGTCACGTTTAACAGGGGGGAAACATAATGGTCAAACATAATCCATTTCAATCACGTGCAACTTTTGAAGTAGATGGAAAAACGTATCATTATTATGATTTGAAAGCGCTTGAAAATGCAGGGGTTGGCAACGTATCTCAATTACCATATTCCGTGAAAGTTTTACTTGAATCAGTACTTCGTCAAGTAGACGGACGTGTAATCACAGAAGAGCATGTTACAAATTTAGCGAAATGGGGAACGAAAGATGTTCAAGATATCGATGTTCCATTTAAACCATCTCGTGTAATTTTACAAGATTTCACTGGTGTTCCAGCTGTTGTTGATTTGGCTTCGCTTCGTAAAGCAATGGCAGACATGGGCGGAGATCCTGACAAAATTAATCCTGAAATTACTGTAGACCTTGTAATTGACCACTCTGTACAGGTTGATAGAGCGGGTACGGCAGACGCGCTTGCATTCAACATGGACTTAGAGTTTAAACGTAATGAAGAACGTTATAAATTTTTAAGCTGGGCACAAAAATCATTTGATAACTACCGTGCGGTTCCACCAGCTACAGGTATTGTACACCAAGTAAACCTTGAATATTTAGCACCAGTTGTTCATGCTGTGAAAAATGCTGAAGGTGATTTAGTTGCATATCCAGATTCGTTAGTTGGAACAGACTCACATACAACAATGATTAACGGTATCGGCGTTCTTGGATGGGGCGTTGGTGGTATTGAAGCAGAAGCAGGAATGCTTGGACAGCCTTCATACTTCCCGGTACCTGAAGTAATCGGTGTGAAATTAACTGGTACACTTCCAAGTGGTACTACAGCGACAGACGTTGCATTAAAAGTAACACAAGTATTACGTCAAAAAGGTGTAGTTGGTAAATTCGTTGAGTTCTTCGGAAATGGACTAAAGAGCATGCCTTTAGCTGACCGTGCAACAATTTCAAATATGGCACCAGAATACGGCGCAACTTGTGGATTCTTCCCAATCGATGATATTTCATTAGAATACTTACGTTTAACAGGTAGAGATGAAGAACAAATTCGCGTTGTTGAAGAATACTGTAAAGCGAACGGTTTATTCTATACAGCAGATAGTAAAGATCCAATCTATACTGATCTTGTTGAAATTGATTTAAATACAATCGAATCTAACCTTTCTGGACCGAAACGCCCACAAGATTTAATTCCACTTTCAGATATGAAAGATGCGTTCCACAAAGCTGTTGTAGCACCAGTTGGAACACAAGGACTTGGATTTAATGAGCAAGAGTTCGATAAAGAAGTGAAGGTTACATTAGAAGATAAAGAAGTAACGATGAAAACAGGTGCAATTGCAATCGCTGCAATTACAAGCTGTACAAATACATCAAACCCATACGTATTAATCGGGGCAGGTTTAGTTGCGAAGAAAGCAATTGAAAAAGGACTTAAAGTACCTGAGTATGTAAAAACATCATTAGCACCAGGATCAAAAGTTGTTACTGAATACTTAGATAAATCAGGTTTAACAACATATTTAGATCAATTAGGTTTCCAAACAGTTGGTTACGGCTGTACGACTTGTATCGGTAACTCTGGTCCATTAGCGCCAGAATTAGAAGAAGCAATCGCAGCAAACGACTTACTAGTAACATCTGTTTTATCTGGTAACCGTAACTTTGAAGGTCGTATTCATCCACTTGTAAAAGCAAACTACTTAGCATCACCACCACTAGTTGTGGCATATGCACTTGCAGGTACTGTTGATATTGACCTGAAAAATGATGAAATCGGTAAAGATGCAAATGGCAATGCTGTTTACTTCAACGATATTTGGCCATCAGCTAAAGAAATTGAAGATGTAGTTCAAAACGTTGTTACATCTGAACTGTTCAAGAAAGAATATGCACAAGTATTTAACAGCAATGAGCGCTGGAATGAAATCCAAACTTCAAACGAAGCTTTATATACTTGGGATAATGATTCAACATACATTCAAAACCCGCCATTCTTTGAAGGTTTATCTAAAGAGCCAGGTGAAGTCGAAACATTATCAGGCCTACGCGTAGTTGGTAAATTTGGTGACTCTGTAACGACAGACCACATTTCACCAGCAGGTTCAATCGGTAAGCATACACCAGCTGGACGCTACTTATTAGAAAACGGCGTACAACCAGTTGACTTTAACTCTTACGGTTCTCGTCGTGGTAACCATGAAGTTATGATGCGTGGTACATTCGCAAACATCCGTATTAAAAACCAAATCGCACCAGGAACAGAAGGCGGATATACAACATATTGGCCAACTGGTGAAGTAACATCTATCTATGATGCTGCTATGAAATATAAAGAAGATGGAACAGGTCTTCTAGTTGTTGCTGGTAAAGATTACGGTATGGGAAGTTCTCGTGACTGGGCTGCGAAAGGTACTAACTTATTAGGTATTAAAGCAGTAATCGCAGAAAGCTTCGAACGTATTCACCGCAGTAACTTAGTGTTAATGGGTGTACTACCGCTTCAATTTAAAGATGGCGAAAGTGCTGAAACGTTAGGTCTTGTTGGTAACGAGTCATTTGAAATTCAAATCGACAAAACAGTTAGACCACGCGATCTTGTAAAAGTAGTTGCAACTGATGCAGATGGCAACGAAAAACAATTTGAAGTAGTAGCTCGTTTCGATAGTGAAGTTGAAATTGACTACTACCGTCACGGTGGTATTCTGCAAATGGTTCTTCGTGAGAAAATTGAAGAATCTAAAGTATCGAACTAAATTATTGAAATGAACAATAAGGAAGCTAACAATAGTTAGCTTCCTTATTTTATGGAAAGGGATGAAACCATTTGGTTTCATCCCTTTCTTTTTACTATAAAAATGGAGGAAACGTCATGACAGAGTATAAAAGAATATTGTTGCCGTTACGACAAGAGAAAATATTAGTAATAGCAGCTGTATGTAGTGGGATAATTGCTGCCATTTTAAATTTATCACGCCCAATTTTCATGGGGTTAATTGTAGACAATCTTATTCAAAGGGAGCTAAAAGGTGCGTATTTATATATAGCCTTGTTTGCGGGTAGTCGCTTTTTAATGTGGGCGAACAATCTTTTATTTGATTATATAAGTTCAAAAGCGAGTCAACGTATATTACAAACGAAACGTATAGAATTATTACGTAACTATTTCTCATTACCGTTTGAAGAGAGTGAGAAGATTAAGCAAGGAGAGTTAGAAACTTTGGTCGTGTCTGATATTCCGAACTGGGTCAGATTATATGGCTCTATATTAATAGAATATATACACGCTATTGCCCAATTTATTGGGGCTTTCATAGCACTACAACATATAGATATACAGTTTATATTGTGGGTAACTCCGTTTTTATTTTTAAGTACAATTGTTCCAATACTGATGGGAGAAAAGGTAAGAGATATTGCAAGCGTTGCTCAAAAAAATCACTCAAGTGTTGTAGAGATGGTGTCACAGTTTGTAAAGGGGATACAAGATTTGCGGAGTTTACAAAAAGAAAAATGGGCAATTCGCTTATTTAAAAGAGTAACGGCACAATCGTATAAATCGGAAGTAAAGAAGACGATGATGCAACATTGTATTGGAGTAGTTGGAACGGTGATTGAAACAGGAGCATATATCCTTGTTCTCATTATAGGTGCACAAAAAATAATGAGGGGAGAAATAGAAGTTGGTTCACTCATTGCAGTGTTAGCGACAATTGAGATGCTCTTTTTCCCTGTCCGTTATGTGGGCGATTTATTAATAATGACACAAGTTGCAGTCGCTTCGGCAAATAGAGCTTTTTGCTTTTTAAATAAACGAGCAGCAGATAGCAATGTAGAAAGAGCGATGGGGATCAGGATAACAAATGTTTCATTTCAGGAGAATGATGGAGAGAAATGTAGAATTCATAATATCGATTTACAAATTCATCCTGGTGAACTCGTTATTATTGTGGGAGAAAGCGGTGCAGGAAAAACAACGCTTTTAAAGTTAATAACGGGCTTGTATAAACCATCTAACGGTAGCATTGCTTATTATGGTAATGAAGCTCGTATGACTACAGTGTGGCAAGAACCACGTTTTTTCCGAACGACGGTAACAGAGAATATGTATTTCGGGGAAGAGGGTTTAGAAAATCAGCTAGAAAAAAATAGTGAACTTATAAATGCAACGCCGATTATTAGAGGGTTACCTGAAGGGAGTCAAACTGTGCTACATAAAAGCGGTGAAGAGTTTTCAGGAGGCGAAAGAAAACGTCTTGCCTTATTGCGAGCGATTGTATCAAATCCAACTCTTATTATTTTAGATGAACCGACAGCTGGGTTAGATCCGGGCAATCAAGAATTGGTTTGGAATATGATTGAAGGGATAGGAAGAGATGTAACGAGAATTGTGGCAACACATGATGTAGAGAGAGCGATGATAGCAGATTGTGTTGTTGTCATGAAGAATGGGATTATTGTGGAATGTGGGAATCCTAGAGAATTATTAAATTGCAACTCATTGTACAATGAGTTGCAAACAAAAAGATAAGAGATATGTAATGCTCTTATCTTTAGTCCGCTATTTGCCGGGTAGCCCGATTGGTGAGGGCTGATTAAAGTTTCACTTTATTCGGTCTCATTAAGTTGATAAGTATAAGAATTCGGATCACTAGAATTAACTTCTTTGACGAGAGTAAGTTGATTTGTATCTGGATTATATTTAAAAATCTTAATTGTATGTTCGCTATTTAGTAATGGATTATATTCTTGAATAGCGAATGTATTTTCCGCAATTTGTGTCATATTACTGGTGGGAACATTTTCTATGGAATCATGATTTGTAGAAATTTCAACGACTTTTTCACTGTTGAAAAATAAAAGAACGATTACTAAAATAACTAAGCATATTCGTATATAGCGTAGCTCTTTTGTGATAGGGTGTTCTCCCAAAACAATCATCCTTTCTATAACTATTCTATAGTAGTAATGGTAGTCATTGTGAAAAAAGTAATAATGCCGAGGCCTGCCAAAAGGATAAATGAGATTAATGCGATATAGAGACAAATACGTCCAACTTGTTTTTTTAGGATCTTTACTAAATAGTGAGATAATCCATGTGATAATTCCGATTGGGAAAAATATAAAACTAAGAATATATAGAAGTATTTTTTCAAATAAATTCATGAGAGCTCCTTTCATTGTAAAATGTTCCGTGTATTTCTAATTATATGATTAAAAGGTAAATATTTCATATTATTTATAAAAATTCTGATTATTTAGAATGTGAATATTTTCAAGCTTGTCCGTATAAGCTAAAATAAGGTATATAGCATCTGAATGGATATATTAAAAGAAGATAAACACGTTAGGGTGATATAACATGTGGCGGAAGCTTATGATTATTGTAGTGTTACTTTGTTTAGCGGGATATGCAGCTTATGAACAGTTTGGTCATAAAGAGCAGGCGGTAAAAGTGAAGCAAGAAAAAAGTGAAGTTGCTATGAAAGAGATGATCGCAAGGAATGGTATTGAGATAGGGAAGAGTGCACCGGACTTTGAATTAACTAAGTTAGATGGGACAAATGTAAAGTTATCGGATTTAAAAGGAAAGAAAGTAATTTTAAACTTTTGGGCTACGTGGTGTGGACCATGTCAGCAAGAAATGCCGGATATGGAGGCTTTCTATAAAGAACATAAAGAAAACGTAGAAATTTTAGCGATCAATTATACGCCTTCAGAAAAAGGTGGGGGGGAAGAGAAGGTAAGCAATTTTGCTAAAGAAAAAGGAATTACTTTTCCTATTTTATTGGACAAGAACATTGATGTGACAACAGCGTATAAAGTAATTACGATTCCAACTTCGTATTTTATAGATACAAAAGGTGTCATTCAAGATAAGTTTATTGGGCCGATGACACAAAAAGAGATGGAGAAAAGAGTTGCTAAATTAAAATAATGGTGAAAAGGTAGAGATGGAGAGTTCCCATTTCTGCCTTTTCTTTTTCAAGTAGTAATCACTTCATGATATGATGTAAGAAATATAAACGTTTAGAGATAAAGGAGTGTATGGAGTGGGGAATGTATCCTTACCGTTAGATTATGTTGTAATTGATTTTGAAACAACAGGATTTAACCCTTATAATGATAAAATTATTCAAGTTGCAGCGGTGAAATATCGTAATCATGAACTGGTAGATCAATTTGTTTCATACGTGAATCCAGAGCGGCCAATTCCGGACCGAATAACGAGTTTAACAGGTATTACCAATTATCGCGTTTCAGATGCACCGACGATTGAAGAAGTGTTACCTTTATTTTTAGCATTTTTACATACAAATGTTATTGTGGCCCATAATGCTTCTTTTGATATGCGCTTTTTGAAAAGTAATGTAAATATGCTGGGGCTGCCTGAACCTAAAAATAAAGTAATTGATACTGTATTTTTAGCGAAGAAATACATGAAGCATGCGCCTAATCATAAACTTGAAACGTTAAAACGAATGCTTGGAATTCGTTTAAGCTCTCATAATGCATTTGACGATTGCATTACGTGTGCTGCTGTTTATCAAAAGTGTGCAGCTATTGAAGAAGAAAGACAGAGAAAAGTAAATAAGGTCTCACTTGATGAAATTGTAGTATACGAAGCGGTGAAAGAAATGCTTGCACGTAATAAACGTAATGTAGAATGGCTACGTTGTATGAACGTAGGAAGTTATTTAGATATAAAAGCTTTTTATCCAGTTATGAGAGTAAAGGTAAAAGGGCGAAAGAAATACGTATTAACAGATATATTAGAAGATGATGTGAAAGAAATATGTACAAGCTTAAAATGTGAACAAGCGTTAAAAAGTGAAGTTGGTAATACGAGAATTATGCTTAATAGCTTAGAGGATGTTATGAAATTAGAAAGTTATATTTTAGAGCAGTATGATTTTGTATTACAGGCGCTTCATGATTATAAAGAAAATGAAATGAATGCGGATGAAAAGTTAAAAGAGTATTTAAATATTATGGTATAAAAAACTCCGTGTGCAATATATTGTACACGGAGTTTTTTTAGGAGTACTAAAACATAAAATTTTCTTACAAATCTGATTAAAGAGTTTTTTGTTTGCTCATACTATGTAATAAGAAAGCGAAGGAGAGAGGGTGAACAACATGAGAAGAAGTCGCCGTAAATCATTTGAAGAACTTGTAAATGAAAATAAACAACAATTATTAAGCGATCGTGATGCAATTGATCGCATTGAAGAGCGCATTGAAAAACGTTATGAAATGAAACTTTTTAAGCAAGCTGAATAATTCTTAACACTAGTACGATACTAGTGTTAAGGAGGCGATAGTAATGGGTAATCCGAAAAAAAATTCAAAAGACTTTGCACCAAATCATATTGGAACACAATCGAAAAAAGCTGGTGGAAATAAAGGAAAGCAAATGCAAGATCAAACAGGTAAACAACCGATTGTTGATAACGGTTAAAGAAAAGGAGAATATTACATTCTCCTTTTTTATGTATAAATTTGAGGGAAGATAGGTAATTTAAGATGGTGTGTATATACAATATTAGGAGGGAAGTACATGCCAAATCCAGATAATCGAAGTGACAACGCTGAAAAGTTACAAGAAATGGTGCAAAATACAGTTGATAACTTTAATGAAGCAAAAGAAACAGCGGAACTTTCTAATGAAAAAGATCGTGCTGCTATTGAAGCAAAAAATCAAAGACGTTTAGAAAGTATTGACTCATTAAAAAGTGAAATCAAAGATGAATCTTAACAAAATGTACAAAAAAGGGCTGACTTTTGTCAGCCCTTTTTTGTAATCGTAAAATTTTCAACGAGTAAACGCCAATTTTGCGGGAATGGTAAACCAATTTTCCAGTAACTAATACCGCCTATACCTTGTTCTTTCATTAAATTGAATTTACTTTGAACAGACCGTGAATCTTCAAACCAAACTTCGTGTTGCACGCCGTTTTCATCAAAATAATTAAAATGAGGGGCTTGGGCTGTGAAATCATAACGAATAGGAACATTATATTTACGAGCTAGTGCAACAGCTGCGACAGAGCTAATTGCTTTTGCGGGTGGATTTCCTTGTTTAAATGGAAGCTTCCAATCAAATCCGTATAAATTTTGCCCCATCATAATTTTTTGGGGAGGCATTTGAGATTTTGCATATTGAAGTACTTCTTTTACAGGACCGATAGGAGAAATCGCCATCGGTGGCCCGCCCTGCCATCCCCAGTCGTATGTCATAATGACGACGAAATCAACAATTTGCCCTTGCGCTTTATAATCGTGAGCTTCGAAAAATTTTCCCTTTTGATTTGAACTTGTTTTCGGCACGAGAGTTGTGCTCAATGTGTACCCGCTAGGTAAGCGTGTTTTTACATTTCGTAAAAAGCGATTATACGCTTCGCGGTCTTCAGGTGCTACACTTTCGAAATCGAAATGAATGTCTCGCATGCCATATTTCTCAGCTGTTTGCAAAATGTTTGTAATAAATTTGTTTTGAATCGTTGCGTCGCGTAAAATAACCGATGTTAGATCGGCACTGAAATTACCATTTTCAATATTTGTAATAACGAGCATAGGGATTGTTTTACCTTGCGTTGCAATATTAGCGATTTTAGCTGTTTCAGTAGGTTCTTTTAATGTGCCATCTCTTTTTGCTTCAAAACTAAAATAAGCTAAATATGTTAAAAATGGATTGATGGCACGTGTAGCATTAACTAAACTCTCTTTAATCGGTATAGTGGAAGGCTGTAAATAAGCGATGGATTCTACAGCTCGTTTTGTACCTTTTGGTACGTATAATTGTTGTCCGACATGGAGAATAGATTTTAAAGATAAATTATTAACTTTAGCTAAACTAGCGAGGGGGACATTATATGTTTGAGAAATTCGATATAGGCTGTCACCAGGCTGTACATAATAATTATTTCCTTTCGTATTAACGATAAGTGCCTGACCAACAACGAGCGTTTCAGCTGGATTTAGTCCATTGTCTTTTACTATTTCGTCAGGTGTTGATCCATATTTTGATGCCAAGCTATATACGCTATCACCGCTACGAACCGTTACAATTTGAATCATATGCTGGCTCCTTTCAGTAAAAGATTCACTGTTTTTATTTTATTTTTGATGTTACTGTATTATGATTAAATGTATGCAAGGCAGCAGAAGTGAAAGAAGGCGAATATACATATGTTTGTAGCAGAACATGAAGTTGAAATCCGTTATGCGGAAACAGATCAAATGGGTGTTGTTTACCATTCAAACTACTTAGTGTGGCTTGAGTTAGGTCGCACGAAACTTATACAAGATTTAGGTTTTTCATATGTTGAAATGGAGAAAGAAGGGATTATTTCTCCTGTGTTAGATTTACAAATTTCATATCGTAAAGCGATGCGTTACGGAGAAAAAGCAATCGTAAAAACATGGGTAGATACTGTGAGCCCACTTCGCGTTGTATATGGATATGAAATATATAATGGTGATGGTGAACTGTGTATTACTGCAAGTACGACGAATATTTGTGCGAAAAAAGAAGGGTTCCGTCCTGTATCATTTAAAAAGTTATATCCTGAGTGGTATGCGAAATATGAGGAAATTAAGAAAAAATAAAAAAGCGTGGCAGAAGCCACGTTTTTTTATTTTTCATAATTAAATTGTGGGAAGTCGTCACCTTCGTTAAGTGTAACAGATAAATTATGTCCATCGAAGAACCATTCATCATCGCCTTCAATAAAGAAGTTAATGCCTTCTTCTTGAATTTGAACAGCAGGGTGTGCAGGATCATCTTTACGAATACCTAAAGAAAGTCCTTTTTGCACAGTACTGCAACCACCGTATTGTACGAAAAAGCGTAGTGTTTCATTTGATTGTAAGTTTAATTCATTTTTATACCATTGTGCTGCTTCTTTTGTTACGGAAAGATTCATGTATAGTTCCTCCAAATTATGTTGCTTTTTCTTTAGTATAAAAAATAACGCAAAAAGACGCTATTAATATGCTTCACGTTTTCTTTTTGCGTTATGTGGGTTACGATCTTATTTTTGCTTTTTTGAAAAGTTTGCTTTTGGTTCAGTTTTATTTATAATTCGTCCGATATTTGCACGGTGTTTATAAATAACCATACCTGCTAATAAACACATCGCAATAATGAAGATTTTATCCCCGCTAACAATGGATGCAATAACAGCAACAACTGCTGTTACCATAGAAGAAAGTGATACGTATCTTGTTGTAAATAAAAGGGTGAAAAATACAAAAGCCAATATTGCAAAAACAACTGGTGAATAGCATAATAGTACCCCAGCAGAAGTTGCAACTGCTTTACCACCGCGGAATTTTGCGAAGATTGGATAGACATGTCCAAGAACAGCCGCTAACCCGAACCATAGTGGGTGAATATCTAATCCGAAAATCATTGGTAGACTTGTTGCTAAAGTCCCTTTTAAAATGTCAGCAATTGTAACGGTAAAACCTGCTTTTTTCCCTAATGTGCGGAATGTGTTTGTTCCGCCTAGATTACCGCTCCCGTGCTCACGAATATCGATTCCGTAGCCAATTTTTCCAACAACTAGTGCAAATGGAATCGAGCCAAGTAAGTAGGCAACGATAAATAAAAGATATGTAGTAACCATAAGTTCAGTCTCCTTTATTCAAATGTGTTGATAAAGGGTAAAAAGAGTTTTTCCCGTATATTGTACCATACATTTGTAAAGAGCACATTTCTTTTTTGTAAATGAAAAATTCATTATTTCGTGAAAAAAATTTCACAGTAATGTTACATTTCTCACAGAAACAGTAAGACTATATGTAGTAACATTTTAATCAAAAGATAACAACATATTGGTGGAGGGTTATAAATGTTACAAAATAATACACGTGGAGAAGAAGAATTAATGAAAGTGTTCGAGACAATAGTCCACGGCAATGAACAAGATTTAATGCAAGAAAATGCAAATGTAGACGGCCGCTCTCCAATGGGCGTAATGGGAACCTTCGCATCTGAGAGTGCAAAATATTATGCTGTTGAGAATTTATTGTCAGATCAAGTGAAAAAAGCAATAAATGAAAATATATTATATCCACATGATTTAGATTTTTATGCGACAGGAACGACGACTTGTTCACAAATTCCGTTAGCACAAATGCTTGCTAACGGTTTTCATACGGGGCATGGACATATGAGACAACCGCAAGACATTAAAAGTGCATTGGCTCTTGCGTCTATTATTTTTCAAGCGAATCAAAATATGCAGCATGGTGGTCAATCGTTTGCACTCTTTGATATTGATTTAGCACCTTATGTACGAAAAACAATTGAGAGACATAAAAAACGATTACAATCATATCCGCTTACGAAAGAACAAATAGAAGAATTTGCATGGAAAGAAACGGAAAATGATACGTATCAAGCGTGTGAGGCTTTCGTTCATAATTCGAATAGTATGCATAGTAGGGGCGGAGGACAAGTCCCGTTTATTTCTATTAATTACGGAACAGATACATCAAAAGAAGGAAGAATGTTAATTAAACAACTTTTAAAAGCGACACAAGCTGGACTTGGTAAAGGAGAGACACCGATTTTTCCGATTCAAATTTTCAAGATGAAAAAAGGTGTGAATTTTGAAGAAAGTGATCCGAACTACGATTTATTTGAATTAGCATTAGAGACAACCGCAGAGCGATTATTCCCTAACTTTTCATTTTTAGATGCGCCGTTTAATGCAGTGCATTATGATGGAAGACCAGAAAGTGAAGTATGTTACATGGGATGTCGTACCCGTGTTATGTCTAATATACATGGAGAAGAAACAGCGATTGGTAGAGGGAATTTATCATTTACGTCTATTAATTTAGTGAAATTAGCGTTAATTAGTGGTTCAAAAGAAGCGTTTTTTGAAGCGCTAAACTATTATTTAGATTTAGGAATTAAGCAGCTATTAGAAAGATATGCGTATCAATGTACGAAGCGAGCAAGAGATTTTCAGTTTTTATATTCACAAGGTGTATGGCGTGGTGGAGAAACGTTGCAGCCTGAAGACTCCGTAGCCTCGATTTTAAAACAAGGGACGTTAAGTATTGGTTTTATCGGTCTTGCGGAATGTTTAGTAGCTTTAACAGGAAAGCATCATGGGGAAGATGAAGAATCATGGAAACTTGGGTATGAAATTATTTCCTTTATGAGAGATAGAATGGATAAAGCGACAGAAGAACATCAACTGAATTTCTCAGTAATTGCAACTCCAGCAGAAGGATTATCAGGGAAGTTTGTGAAAAAAGATAGAGAAGAATTTGGCGTGATTAGCGGTATAACGAACCATAATTACTATACGAATTCATTCCATATTCCAGTTTATTATAACATTCAAGCGATAAATAAAATCCGTTTAGAGGGCCCGTTCCATGCTCTCTGTAATGGAGGACACATTACTTATATTGAACTAGACGGAGCAGCAATGCATAACAAAAAGGCATTAAAACAAATTGTACAAGCTATGGTAGAACATGGCGTTGGATACGGTTCAATTAATCATCCTGTTGACCGTTGTAAGTGCTGTAGTTATCACGGGGTTATTGGGAATGAATGTCCAAGTTGCGGGAATGAAGATGAGGCTAATATAGAAAGAATTCGCCGTATAACAGGCTATCTTGTAGGAGATATGTCGAAGTGGAATAGTGCGAAACGTAGTGAAGAGATAGATCGGGTGAAACATAAATGAAAGTGATGAATATTATTCATGATAGTGTAGTAGATGGAGAAGGATTGCGGACAGTCGTGTTTTTTGCGGGCTGTCCGCATCGTTGCGTTGGTTGCCATAATCCGAAATCATGGAATATTTGCAATGGAACGGAAATGACAGTAGAAGAAATTGTGAAAGAGATTGCAAGTAATCCATTAACTGATGTAACATTTTCAGGTGGAGATCCATTTTTTCAAGCTGCTGAAGTGAAAAAGGTAGCAAAAATCGTGAAAGATTTTAAAAAAAACCTATGGATGTATACAGGTTATACGTTAGAAGAGATACAGAGTTCTCAAAATAATGATATGATAGAGTTGTTACATTATGGGGATGTTTTAGTCGATGGAAGGTTTGAAATTGAGAAAAAAGATTTAACACTTCCATTTCGCGGAAGCTCCAATCAACGTATTATTCGATTGAAAGAGTAAAAAGGCGGGATAGATGATATGAATAAAACAGTATTGCTTGTTGAAGATGAAAGAAGATTACGTGAAATTGTTAGTGATTATTTTCGTAATGAAGGCTTTGAAGTAATCGAAGCAGAAGATGGAAAAAAAGCGTTAGAGTTATTTGCAGAGCATGAAATTGATTTAATTATGTTAGATATTATGTTACCAGAAATAGATGGATGGTCTGTTTGTAGAAGAATTAGAAAAGAATCAGCAGTACCAATTATTATGTTGACAGCACGTTCGGATGAGGATGATACATTGCTAGGTTTCGAATTAGGTGCAGACGAGTATGTAACGAAACCATTTAGCCCGAAAGTATTAGTAGCTCGTGCAAAGACGTTATTGAAACGTGCGGATGGTGCGGTAGGAGTAGCGGAAGAAAATGCTATGTCTTTAGCTGGAATAGAAGTAAATCGTCTATCTAGAACTGTTTTAGTAGATGGAGAAGAAATTATATTGACACATAAAGAATTTGAACTTCTTGTGTATTTAATGGAGAACAAAGGAATCGTGTTATCACGTCAACATTTATTAGATCAGTTATGGGGATATGACTATTACGGTGATGACCGAACGGTTGATACCCATATTAAAAAACTTCGAAATAAGCTAGGAGATAAAGCGAAGCATATCGGTACTGTTATTCGAGTTGGTTATAAATTTGAAGAATAATCTAGAGCGATTTGTGTAATTTAGCCTAGGGAAATGGCGATTTTATACTCTCTTTTGAAGGTAAAATGTACAAAAAATACTTTTTTTGTCTACAATGTTAGATAAGTGTATTTTTTTAATTGGATTTCACGATGAGTTCACAAGAAGGACACAAAACGTGACTATACTGAAAATACGAATTCACCAGAGAGGGGAAATAAAACATGGGATATTACGACGGACCAAATTTAAATGAAGAGCATAGTGAAACGAGAGAAGTGAGAAAATCAGGTAGTAAAAAAGGCTATTTCTTCACAGGTTTAGTGGGAGCTGTAGTCGGAGCGGTTTCGATTAGTTTTGCAGCACCATATATGCCATGGGCTCAAAATAATGGAGCGCCAGTATCATCATTTAGTTCGGATTCAAAAGTAGAAGGTACTGTAGTTCCTGTTGTAAATAAAGCGAAAAATGAAACTGATTTACCTGGTATGATTGAAGGGGCGAAAGATGTTGTTGTAGGTGTTATTAATATGCAACAAAGTGTTGATCCATTTGCAATGCAACCGACAGGTCAAGAACAACAAGCTGGTTCAGGATCAGGTGTTATTTATAAAAAAGCAGGGAATAAAGCATATATTGTAACAAACAACCATGTAGTGGATGGAGCAAATAAACTTGCTGTGAAGCTGAGCGACGGAAAGCAAGTTGATGCGAAATTAGTTGGTAAGGACCCTTGGTTAGACTTAGCAGTTGTTGAAATTGATGGATCTAATGTAAATAAAGTTGCCACTTTAGGTGATTCAAGTAAACTTCGTGCGGGTGAAAAAGCCATTGCAATCGGTAACCCGCTAGGATTTGATGGAAGTGTAACGGAAGGTATAATCAGTAGTAAAGAACGCGAAATTCCGGTTGATATTGATGGCGATAAACGACCAGATTGGCAAGCACAAGTTATTCAAACAGATGCAGCGATTAACCCTGGTAACAGTGGTGGTGCATTATTTAACCAAAATGGTGAAATAATTGGGATTAATTCAAGTAAAATTGCACAACAAGAAGTTGAAGGAATTGGATTTGCTATTCCAATTAATATCGCAAAACCAGTTATTGAATCTCTTGAAAAAGATGGAGTAGTAAAACGTCCAGCGCTTGGAGTAGGTGTTGTTTCATTAGAAGATGTGCAAGCTTATGCAGTCAATCAATTGAAAGTACCGAAAGAAGTAACTAATGGTGTTGTATTAGGTAAAATTTACCCAATCTCACCGGCTGAAAAAGCTGGTTTAGAGCAATATGATATTGTAGTAGCATTAGATAATCAAAAAGTAGAGAATGCTCTTCAATTCCGTAAATATTTATATGAAAAGAAAAAAGTAGGCGAGAAAGTAGAAGTTACATTCTACCGTAACGGTCAAAAAATGACGAAATCGGCTACTTTAGCAGATAATTCAGCTACAAAGAATCAATAATCGAAATAAAAGAAAGTCTCTTTCATATTGAAAGAGACTTTCTTTATCGGCTATACTAAAGGAATAGGAGGGATTAATTATGACAATTGAAAACCCAACTCGTACGGAAATTGGTGAAGTGCTAAAGAAAAGCAAAACAATTGCGGTTGTTGGATTATCAGATAAGCCAGAACGTACATCGTATATGGTTTCAAAAGCAATGCAAGATGCTGGATACCGCATTATTCCAGTTAATCCAACAGTAGATGAGGTGCTTGGAGAAAAGGCAGTTTCTTCACTAAAGGATATTAAGGAACACGTTGACATAGTAAATATATTTCGTCGCTCAGAGTTTTTAATGGATGTTGCAAAAGAATTTGTAGAGATTGATGCAGATGTTTTTTGGGCACAATTAGGAGTACAAGATGAGGATACATATAAACTTTTAAAAGAAAAAGACTATACTGTAATAATGGATCGTTGTATTAAAGTAGAACATGCGATGACAAAATAGTATAGATTTAAAGGTAGAAAGATTGATTCAGCCCTCATTATAGATAAGTAGGGCCGATGAACGAGGTGTTCATCATGAGATTTTTTAAAGGCTGTTTTTGGGGATTGTTACTTGTAATCCCGTTTTGGATCTTGATCATTTGGATCATAATAAAGGTTTGGAATGTGTAATCTTGGAATACATATCCATTTCTCGTTGACAAACGATTATTTTTCTGAAATAGTAGCCTAGAGGAATCCTTGTGAGAAAACAAGGATTTTTCTATTGAAAATGGTATATAAAAGAGATAAGATAACTTGCCAAAACGATAGTCGAGGCGTTATTCTATAATAGAAACATATGTTCTGATTTTGGATTAGGAAAGGGGCAAGGAGTTTGGCGAAGCATCAGTTCCAATATAATGAAGATGCGATTCAAGTGTTAGAAGGACTTGAAGCCGTTCGAAAACGCCCGGGTATGTATATCGGGAGCACGGACAGCCGTGGATTGCATCATTTAGTATATGAAATAGTAGATAACTCCGTTGACGAAGCGTTAGCGGGATTTGGCGACGAAATTTCAGTCGTAATACATAAAGATAATAGTATTAGCGTTATAGATAAAGGGCGAGGAATGCCTACGGGAATGCATAAACTTGGGAAACCTACACCTGAAGTTATTTTAACTGTACTTCATGCCGGTGGTAAGTTTGGTCAAGGTGGTTACAAAACGAGTGGTGGTTTACATGGTGTTGGGGCATCAGTTGTAAACGCCTTGTCTGAATGGTTAGTCGTAACGATTAAGCGTGACGGAAATATTTATGAACAACGCTTTGAAAATGGTGGTATTCCTGTAACGACGCTTGAGAAAATCGGAAAGACGAAAGAATCTGGTACAACAATGCATTTCAAACCAGATACAACGATCTTCAGCACTACAAATTATAACTATGAAACATTATGTGAGAGATTACGCGAATCTGCATTCTTATTAAAAGGGATGAAAATCTCAATAAAAGATGAACGAAATGATTTAGAAGATGTCTTTCATTATGAAACAGGAATTGAAGCTTTCGTTTCCTATTTAAACGAAGAAAAAGATTCCATTCATCCAGTTGTATATTTCACTGGTGAACAAAATGGGATTGAAGCAGAACTAGCATTTCAATTTAACGATGGCTACTCAGAAAATATTCTTTCGTTTGTAAATAATGTACGTACAAAAGATGGTGGAACACATGAAGCTGGATTTAAAACAGCGATGACGCGTGTGTTTAACGAGTATGCTCGTAAAGTAGCACTATTAAAAGAAAAAGATAAAAACTTAGAAGGTACAGATATTCGTGAAGGTGTAGCGGCTATCGTTTCGGTACGTGTACCAGAAGAAGTGCTTCAGTTTGAAGGGCAAACGAAGGGGAAACTAGGTACAAGTGAAGCGCGTTCTTCAATTGATGCCATTGTATCTGAGCATTTAGCATACTTTTTAGAAGAAAACCCTGATGTAGCTACACTTCTTGTGAGAAAAGCAATTAAAGCAGCACAAGCCCGTGAAGCAGCCCGTAAAGCAAGAGAAGAAGCGCGTAGTGGTAAGAAAAAGAAAAAATCAGAAGGTACGTTAAGCGGGAAATTAACACCTGCACAATC
Organism: Bacillus sp. M13(2017); assembly: GCF_002218325.1. NCBI lineage: Bacteria > Bacillati > Bacillota > Bacilli > Caryophanales > Bacillaceae > Bacillus > Bacillus sp. M13(2017). The sequence goes on from NZ_KZ268504.1 coordinate 60,319, forward strand.
ACGTAACCCGCAAAAAAATGAACTATACCTAGTAGAGGGTGACTCTGCCGGTGGTTCTGCGAAACAAGGACGAGACAGACGTTTCCAGGCCGTATTACCGTTACGTGGTAAAGTAATTAATACAGAAAAAGCAAAGCTTGCTGATATCTTTAAAAATGAAGAGATTAATACAATCATTTATGCGATTGGCGGCGGTGTAGGAAATGAATTTGATGTTGAAGATATTAACTACGATAAAGTTGTAATTATGACCGATGCCGATACCGATGGAGCTCATATTCAAGTATTGTTATTAACGTTCTTCTACAGATATATGAAGCCACTTATCGAAGCTGGTAAAGTATTTATCGCACTTCCTCCTTTATACAAAGTAAGTAAAGGAAAAGGTAAGAGTGAGGTAATTGAATACGCTTGGTCAGATGAGGAATTAGACGGTGTAACGAAAAAAGTTGGAAAAGGCTATATGTTACAACGTTATAAAGGACTTGGTGAAATGAATGCGGATCAATTATGGGAAACAACAATGAATCCTGAAACACGTACATTAATTCGCGTAAAAATTGATGATGCAGCAAGAGCAGAGCGTCGCGTTACAACGTTAATGGGCGATAAAGTAGAACCGCGCCGTAAATGGATTGAACGTAATGTACAGTTTGGTATGCAAGAAGAAGGAAATATTTTAGAAAATGAAATGATTATGGAGACGGAGGTGGAATAACATGCAAGCAGAGAAGTTTCATGACCTCCCGCTTGAAGACGTGTTAGGTGATCGCTTTGCACGTTATAGTAAATATATTATTCAAGATCGTGCACTTCCAGATGCACGTGATGGCTTAAAGCCAGTACAAAGACGTATTTTATATTCTATGTATGTAGAAGGTAATGTACATGATAAAGCGTTTCGTAAATCAGCTAAAACAGTAGGTAATGTTATCGGTAATTATCATCCACATGGAGATTCCTCTGTATATGAAGCAATGGTACGCTTAAGCCAGACTTGGAAAGTACGTAATGTTTTAGTTGAAATGCATGGTAATAACGGTAGTGTTGATGGGGACCCAGCGGCAGCGATGCGTTATACGGAAGCTCGTTTATCACCAATTGCATCTGAATTATTACGTGATCTTGATAAAGAAACAGTTGAATTCGTGTCAAACTTTGATGATACGAGTGAAGAACCAGTTGTATTACCAGCAGCGTTCCCCAATTTATTAGTGAACGGATCTACAGGGATTTCCGCTGGTTATGCAACAGAAATTCCTCCGCATCATCTTGGAGAAGTTATTGATGCTACAATGATGCGTATTGATAAGCCAAATAGTACTGTTGATGATTTATTAACAGTTATGAAAGGACCAGATTTCCCAACAGGCGGTATTATTCAGGGGATTGATGGTATTAAAAAGGCATATGAAACAGGTAAAGGTAAAATTATTATTCGCGGAAAAGCAGAAGTTGAAACAGTGCGCGGTGGGAAACAACAAATTGTAATCACTGAAATTCCTTACGAAGTGAATAAGGCAAACCTTGTAAAGAAAATGGATGAATTACGTCTAGATAAAAAGTTAGATGGTATTGCTGAGGTGCGTGATGAGACAGATCGTACTGGTTTACGAATTGTTGTTGAATTAAAGAAAGAAGCAAACGCCGAAGGTATTTTAAATTATTTATATAAAAATACAGATTTGCAAATTCCATATAACTTTAATATGGTAGCGATCAATAATCGTCGTCCAACACTTATGACATTACCGAAAATTTTGGATGCTTATATTGGACATCAAAAAGAGGTTATTACGAGACGTTCGCAATATGAATTAAGAAAAGCAGAAAATCGTCAACATATTGTAGAAGGTTTAAAGAAAGCATTATCGATTTTAGACCAAGTAATCGAGACAATTCGAGCTTCAAAAGATAAACGTAACGCGAAAGATAATTTAAGTGCAAAATTTGGCTTTACAGAAGCACAGGCAGAAGCAATTGTTTCCTTGCAATTATATCGCTTAACGAATACAGACATTACAGCGTTACAAGAAGAAGCAGATGAGCTTAATAAGAAAATTATTGAGCTACAGGCAATTTTACAAAGTGAAAAAAGATTACTTCAAGTAATTAAAACAGATTTAAAGAGAGTTAAGAAAACATATAGTGATGATCGACGCGCGATTATTGAAGATCAAATCGAGGAAATTAAAATCGATGTAGAAGTGATGATCCCACAAGAAGATGTCATCGTTACTGTAACGAAAGAAGGATATGTGAAACGTACTGGATGGCGCTCACATAATGCCTCGAACGGCAAAGACTTCGGTATGAAAGAGGGTGACATCTTACTTGAACGATTCGATACGAATACGACAGAGACAGTCCTCTTATTTACGAATAAAGGAAACTATATATATCTGCCAGTATACGAAATGCCAGATATTCGTTGGAAAGATTTAGGTCAGCACGTTGCTAATATCGTTTCACTCGACCGGGATGAAACAATCATTTGGGCAACGGTTGTACCGAACTTTGAGGAAGAAAAACGATTTATCGTATTTGTAACACGAAATGGTATGATAAAGAAAACAGAATTAAATCAATATAAAGTTCAGCGTTATTCAAGGGCATTCGTTGCTGTAAACTTGAAAAAAGATGATGAAGTTGTCGATATATTTGCGACAGATGGAACGAGTGATATCGTTCTTGCTACACACGGTGCATATGCACTTATTTTCCATGAAGATGAAGTAAGTCCAGTCGGTGTAAGAGCTGCTGGAGTGAAAGCAATTAATTTAAAAGAAGATGACTATGTCGCTTCTGGTAAACCGTTAAATGGTGATAAAGATCAACTTATTCTCGTAACACAGCGCGGTGCTGTAAAACGTCTAAAAGCATCAGAAATTGAAAAATCAACGAGGGCGAAACGAGGTCTAGTTATTTTCAAAGAATTAAAACGTAATCCGTACCGCATTGTCGGTATTGAAATTGTTCGGAACGATGAATTAGTTTACATGAAGACAGAGAAAAACATTGTAGAAGAGATTGATCCGAAAGCGTATCGAAATAAAGACCGGTATAGTAATGGTAGCCTAGTGCTAGATGTTAATGATACTGGTGAAGTAGTAGAAACGTGGACGAAGAAAAGACCAGAATAAAGAGGGCATCTTGCTATGAATAATAGCAAGATGCTTTTTTCTAGGCAATTTATTATGTAAATAATAATAATCTTGTTATAATAACTGGATGAAATCGTTCTCATAAAGTGAAACTTTAATCAATGGGATTTTCTTTATCCACATTGATTATTAGTTGAATCAATCGGGCTTTAACGAGCAGTTGATTCCTCACCTAATTCCTTAGCTTTCGCTGAATTTTGAGTTAGGAATCTTACTGCCCGTTAGAGCGGGACAAATGGAGGGGCAACATGAAAAAAATAGGTGTAGGGATTGTAGGATTTGGTTTTTCAAGTACGACATTTCATATCCCACTATTACAAACGATAGAAGAATATGATATTCGTGCTGTATTATCCTCAAAAGAAGAGGTAGTAAAAGAAACATTACCAAACGCTAATGTTGTTAGTACAATTGATGAATTGGTGAAGCGAGCTGATGTTGACTTAGTTGTTATTACATCACCTAATACAACTCATTTTCCATATGTAAAAGAAGCAATTTTAAACGGTAAGCATGTTGTTGTAGAAAAACCATTTGTTGTTTCAATTGAAGAAGGGGAAGAGCTTATTTTATTAGCAGAGCAGCATAATGTAATGTTAAGCGTATATCATAATCGTCGTTTTGATAATGATTTCTTAACAATTAAGAAATTGTTAGGAGAAAACAGAGTAGGGAATGTATATGCATATGAATCGAATTTTGATCGTTTCCGTCCACATGTACGTGATCGATGGAGAGAAAAAAATCTACCAGGCTCCGGTATATTATATGATTTAGGATCGCATTTAATTGACCAAGCGTTATCAATATTCGGGAAACCAGATGCTATAAGTGCAGATGTAATAAAACAACGACCAGGTGCAGAGGTGGATGATTATTTCCACATAGAACTTCATTACGGAGTTAAACGTGTCATTTTACGTAGTAGTAGTTATGTGAAAAAAGCTGGACCGCATTTTATAGTGCATGGAGAGAAAGGTTCTATCGTGAAGTACGGTATGGATTCGCAGGAAGAGCAATTAAAAAATGGAATGAAGCCAGGTGATAACGGTTATGGAGTAGACGATGAAGAGAATTTTGCTACTTTAGAAACAGAAGAAAGCTTAGAGCGTATTCCAACAGAAGTCGGTTGTTATAACAATTATTATAAAGGTGTACGAGATAGTATATTAAATGGTGAGAAACTACCTGTAACAGCAAAAGAAGGTTTAGATGTTATTAAACTGATTCAATTAGCGATTGAAAGCAGTGAAAAGGGTAGAGTCATTTCTATAAAATAAAAAGACACGAAATTCGTGTCTTTTTATTTTTGTGGAACAGAAAGACCATAGAAGAACATCGTAACGATATCTTGTATATGTTTTTCGCGATCTCCTTCAAGAAGTTGTGCTCCAAATTCATCACCTAACTTTGTAAACATTTGAATGTAAAGTAACATCATTTCTTTAGTAAGGTGTGGATTAATTTCGTTTTTGCGCTGAGCTCGTTCTAATATTTCTAAATACCAGGGCAGGATTTTTTCATTTTGATAACTATAAATAAACTTACGGAGTTCTTCGTCCCTTTGCATCATTTGTAGTAACATATCAGGTTGAAATAATCCGCCAGTATTCATTTTTCTTACAATCATTTTTTGCATCATATCATGAAAAGGTAATTTTTCTTCCGCAAGCTCTTTATAATATTGAAATTCAGATATGATAAATTCTTGTATAAGCTCCCTAAATAACGCATCTTTACTTCCGAAATGATTATAAATTGTAACTTGAGAAACGTTTGCTTCTTTTGCGATATGTTCTATTTTCACTTCATTAAATCCACGTTCTGAAAATAATACGAATGCTGCTTCTTTAATGGCACGCTTTTTCTTTTCTTTTACTCTTTCAAAGCCGTTCAATGCAATCACCTCACTTAAAATATACAAGAAAAAATAATGGAAAACAATAATTTTGAAATATGGACTAATAAATATTTCAAAAAATTGTTGCGAATATGGAAGATGAGGAGTACAATAATTTTGAAATATCACATATTAAATATTTCAAAAAATGAGGTGGAATTATGATTTCAGTTCAAGATGTCACAAAACAGTTTTCGAATGGAAAAGGTTTGTTTCATATTACATTTGATGTAAAAGAGGGAGAAGTATTTGGTTATTTAGGACCGAATGGTGCCGGAAAATCAACGACGATTCGTAATTTAATGGGATTTATAAAACCGACAGCTGGTAAAGCGACAATTTTTGGATTAGATTGTTGGAATGAAGCAGCGAAAATTCAAAGGGAAGTTGGTTATCTACCGGGTGAAATTTCTTTTATTGAAGGAATGAACGGATTAGAATTTTTAAAATTAATGCAAGGAATGCGTGGATTAAAGGATACAAAAAGACGAGATGAACTGATAGAGCGTCTGCAATTTGATGTGAAAACACCGATTCGCAAAATGTCTAAAGGAATGAAGCAAAAAGTAGGGATAGTCGCTGCATTTATGCACGATCCAGAGGTGTTAATTTTAGATGAACCAACATCTGGACTTGATCCACTTATGCAGCAAGTGTTTATAGATTTAATATTAGAGGAAAAGCAAAGAGGAAAAACAATCCTAATGTCATCACATATTTTCACTGAAATTGAGAGAACTTGTGACAGAGTAGCTATTATTAAAGATGGTCGACTCGTAACGGTTGAAAATATTCACGATTTACAAAGTATGAGAAGACAGGTGATAGATGTAATAGTATCATCACAAGAAGAGATTGAGTCCCTTACAAAGTGTAATTTGCAATTTGAAGCGGTAAAAGGCAGAGAGGCATCTATCATTGTACAAGGAAATTATCAAACTGTTTTACAAACACTTTCAAACTATAATGTAACGGCACTTCAAACGAGAGCGATGGATTTAGAACATTTATTTATGCATTATTACGATAAGAAAGAAGGGATAGCGCATGAATAAGCGATTATTTTTAGCTAGTTTGAAAGAAACACAAAAAAGTATTTTGAGTTATGCGTCTGGTGCAGCTTTATATCTGTGGTTATTAATTTGGATATTCCCGTCAATGGTATCAGCGAAAGGGCTAAATGAATTAATAGCTGCCATGCCTGATAGTGTGAAAAAAATCGTTGGTATGGAAAGTCCGATTCAAAACGTAATGGATTTTTTAGCGGGCGAATACTATAGTCTATTGTTTATTATCATTTTAACAATTTTTTGCGTAACAGTTGCGACACATTTAATTGCTCGTCATGTAGATAAAGGAGCAATGGCATACTTGCTAGCAACGCCTGTATCTAGAGTACGAATCGCAATTACGCAAGCGGCTATTCTTATATTAGGACTACTGATTATTGTAGCGGTTACGTATGTAGCGGGTATAGTAGGTGCAGAATGGTTTTTAGAGGATAATAACTTAAATAAAGAATTATTTTTGAAGATAAATGTAGTCGGAGGGCTCATATTTTTAGTCGTTAGTGCCTATTCATTTTTCTTTTCTTGTATATGTAATGACGAAAGAAAAGCACTAAGTTATTCAGCGAGTTTAACTATCTTATTTTTCGTATTAGATATGGTAGGGAAGTTAAGTGATAAGTTAGAATGGATGAAAAACCTATCATTATTCACGCTGTTTCGTCCGAAAGAAATTGCTGAAGGATCATATAATATATGGCCGGTAAGTATAAGTTTAACTGCTGTAGCGCTTTGTATTTTTATCGTAGCGATTGTAGTATTTAGGAAGAGGGATTTACCGTTATAAAGTAGAAAGTCCACTGAGAAAGTGGGCTTTTTTTATTTGTAAATTTAAACTAGTATGTTCATTGCATCCTTATAAAGGATATTTATCTTTTTAATTACAAAAATATTCAAAAAAGTGAACCTTTTTCTAGGTTCATACGTCTAATACATGTAAAGTTAAATTGGAAGTGATGAAGTGAGGATGAAACAGGAGGAGCGATTGTGAAAGTAATCCCTTTATATAAAATGATTATAAAAGAAGAAACGGATGTTTCTTTAGCGAAAAAAGGTGATCATGAAGCCTTTATAGCGCTTATACATACAGAAAAAGTGAAAATGTATCGAATAGCAAAGGCGATGTTACGTGATGAGACAAATATAGAGGATGCGATACAGACAACAATTTTAAAAGCCTATGAAAATATAAAAAAATTAAAAAAAGAAGAATTTTTTCAAACTTGGTTAATTCGAATACTAATAAATGAGTGTAACAATATTATTAGAGCTTATAAAAAGGTAATTGTGACAGAAGAGAATGATTACAATATGAGTGCGTGTGATCAGTATGAAGATATAGATTTGTGTAATGCGATTCAATCGTTACATGAAGAATTAAGAGCTGTTACGGTGCTTTATTACTATGAAGACATGAATCAAGAGAGTATAGCAAAGCTGTTAGAAATACCGAAAGGAACAGTGAAATCAAGATTATCACGTGCGAGGGAACAACTACAAAAACGATTAAAGATGGAATAGGGGGTGCAAAGGATGGATAATGAAAAATTATTTGATGAGAAATTAAAAAAGAGAATAAAAGATGAAAATGTTATAGTACCTCCAGAGTTAAATGAAAAGATTAATGGCACGGTACATAATCTTAAGGTAAAAAAGAAGAGTTACAAAATTTATATGATGATAATTAGTGCAGCGGTTTGTATACTTTCAGTGGTATCTATGTCTGAGTTTTCTATACAAAGTTTTGCGCAAAACGGTGGAGTATTTGAATATGTAAAGAAAAAAGCATTTTCTGATTATGAAAATGAAGAAGAAATAAAATCGAATGTACATTATCCAGATAAAGAAAAGATTCATCAAAAGATGCTAGATTCTATTGATTATTTTAAAAATATTTCAGGACAATTTGAGGAATATTCTAGCTCATCAAGAATTGCTACAACATATAAGTATGCGATTGATACGGAGAAACAAAGAGGTATCTCTTCGAAAGAAGATAAACTAGCGAAAAAACGAACAATTATATATAACGAGGGCAAGAAAAAAGAGTTTGATGATGAGAAGTATACCTATAAAGAGACAAAATGGAACCCGAAAGAAAGAAACAATGAACTATTAAAATTAAATCCTACGGAAAGGGTAGTGAGAAAATCAGATGAGAAAAAGAGATATGATGATGAATATGTAGGGCTAGCTAAATATAGTATTCAATCAGAATTTGCAGATTTGTTAATTCGATATAAAGATTGGAATTATAAAGAAACGAAATATCTTGGATTAGATTGTTACAAAATTGAAGGAGTTATCAACATAGAGATGCCTGTTAGCACCTCTGAAGATTTAAGAGGGAAATTCGAAATGGTTGTGGAGAAAAATACAGGGATTATGTTGAAATTTCTTAGTTTTCAAGAAGGCTTGATTCAATATTCAGTTACGACTGAATGGATACAAATAGATAAGGGATTGAAAGAAAGTATGTTTCAAAAGGATAGCGCTAAATATGAAAAAATGAAAAACATATTTGATGAATAGAGACAGGAGGAGAGTAGATGGGGAATCATTCATCTTTAAGAGAAGAGAAAATTAAGCAAAAATATAAAAAGAAAACGATAATAAGTTTACTACTGGCGGTATTACTATTTGGTGGAATTGGCTATGGAGCTTATGTATATATGAAAACTTCTAGTCTCGTACAAAAATCTAATTTGAATTTAGCACGAGGTGAAAAATCCAATTTACGTGAGAAATCTGTAAAGCCAATTGCAAATCATGTTTCACTTTTAATTATGGGAATTGATGAAAATCAAGAACGACAAAAGGAATATAATGGTGCATTTCATACAGATGCATTACTGTTAGCGACTTTTAATAAAGATGATAAAACAGTGAAATTAACGAGCATACCGCGTGATACATACACATATGTTCCAGTTGAAAAGAAAAAAGATAAAATAACCCATGCATATGGAAGTGGTTTCGTTAAAAATGGTAAAGATGGAGGACCGCAAGCTTCTGTGGAAGCGGTAGAAAAATTGTTACAGGTGCCTGTTGATTATTTTGTGAAATTTAATTTTGGTTCCTTTACTAAAATTGTTGATGGGTTAGATGGTATTGAAGTGGATGTCCCAGTTGAATTTACGGAGCAAAATAGTAAAGATGAACCTGATACGATTCATTTGAAAAAAGGATTACAAAAATTAAATGGGGAAGAAGCACTCGCACTAGCAAGAACGCGTCATATTGATAGTGATGCAATGAGAGGACAGCGCCAACAACTTGTTATTGAAGCGATTTTAAGTAAATTAAAAAGTGTAGGATCGATTACGAAGCTAGAAAAAATAGTTGAGGCGGTTGATGGTGATTTTAAAACAAATTTAGTAATGGACGATATTTTATCTTTTTATAAATACGGTTTAAACGGTTCAGTTGAAAAAATACAATTAGCTGGTGATGATTTATACTTACCTAATGGCCCAAACGGGCAACGTGTATATTATTATAATCCTAATAAAAAAGATCTACAGAGTTTGAGTAATACTCTTAGAACACATCTAGGATTAAGTGAAAAGCAAATTGAGGAGAATTAAAGCAGATGTAATGTCTGCTTTTTTATTTTTGTCTAATGGTATGACATTTAGTTTTTAATGTTATATACTATTTAAGAATTAGAGTTAATAGTGTAACATAATAGTAGGGTTCAAGTTAAGTAGCAAGGGGGCTATCACATAGAATAAATGTTATTGCTTAAAATAGTTTGGGAGAAATGAAAATACAGGGGAGTAGCAAAAATGAGAATTGCAAAGAATTTAACATTCCAAGTGATTGTGGCCATTATTTGTGGTATTGCAGTAGGGGCAATTTGGCCGAGTGTTGGACAACAAATGAAGCCAATTGGTGAAACATTCATCAATATGATTAAAATGGTTATTGCACCGATTATCTTTTTAACAATTGTACTCGGTATTGCAAGTATGGGAAGTATGAAAAAGGTAGGCCGTGTTGGTGGGAAGGCACTATTATATTTTGAAATTGTTACAACAGCTGCTTTAATTATTGGTATCATCGTAGCGAATGTTGTGCGTCCCGGAGATGGATTAGATCCCTCAAAACTAAAAGGCGGAGATGTTTCACAATATGTACAAAGCGGGCAAGAAATGAAATGGATGGATTTCTTTTTACATATTGTGCCGTCTAACATGTTTGAAGCATTTGCAAAAGGTGATATTTTACAAGTGTTATTCTTCTCCATTTTATTCGGCGCAGGATTAACGATGTTAGGGAAAAATGGACAACCGGTTATTGATTTTTTTGAAAGATTATCGAAAGTATTTTTTAACATTTTATCAATTGTAATGAAATTAGCACCGGTTGGAGCATTCGGTGGGATGGCATTTACAATTGGGAAGTATGGTTTAAGCACGCTCATACCACTTGGCAAATTAATGATTTGTGTATATGCGACAATGGCATTATTTGTTTTTATTGTTTTAAATTTTATTTGTAAACTGTATAAATTTAGTTTGTGGAAATATTTAGCTCATATTAAAGAAGAATTACTTATTGTTCTCGGGACATCATCGTCAGAATCAGTACTGCCGCGAATGATGACAAAGATGGAAGACTTCGGGTGTTCGAAACCGGTAGTAGGTTTAGTCATTCCAACAGGCTATTCTTTTAACTTAGATGGAACAACAATTTATTTATCGATGGCTACTATATTTTTAGCACAAGTTTTCCACGTCGATCTTTCACTAGGTCAACAATTAACTATAATAGCTATTTTATTAGTTACATCTAAAGGAGCAGCAGCAGTAACCGGCGGGGGATTCATTGTGCTAGCATCTACTCTATCTGCAATGAATGTTATCCCATTAGAAGGTTTAGCGTTATTACTTGGTGTAGATCGTTTCATGTCAGAAGCACGTGCTATCGTTAATTTAATTGGTAACGGTATTGCAACTGTAGTTGTTGCAAAAAGTGAAAATGAATTTGATGATGAGAAGTATACGAGAGTAGTAGAGGAAATGAAACGAAAAAAAATGGCCGGGTAAAAAGTCAGCTTTGCTGACTTTTTTATTTTTGTAGAAAAGATGTTTTTAGATATATGCATTATTTATTAGCAATAATTAACAAGTATTCAAGTGGTAAATGAGATGAAAGTGATTAAAACAACGAATGTGTATGAATGCGAAATAAGGTTTGAACAACATATGGCATTTTTATGAATATTACTGTAAAAAAATAATTTTTTAAAAATTTTCAATAATAATACTTTACAAAAATTAAAAAATTAGTAGAATAAGAATTAGTAAGAATCGTCTGATAAATATATAGAGAAAAACAGAATTATCAGAAAATTCTTTAATAGCTATCGTTAAGAATTAGGGAGGGTACAAAATGAAAAAGAAACAAATGAAAAAACTAACAGCAGTTGTAGCACCGGTTTTAGCAATGAGCATGGCGTTAACAGCATGTTCTACATCAGGCGGAGATAAAAAGACAAGCACAAACTCAAGTGGAGATAGCAAGTCAGAGGGAAAATTGGCGGCAAAACAAGTGTTGAATCGAACAGTAAACCAAGAGATTCCAACGATGGATTCTTCTAAATCAACAGATACAGTATCTTCACAAATGCTAGGGAATACGATGGAAGGATTATATCGTCTTGATAAAGATAATAAGCCTATTCCAGCTGCAGCAGAATCTAGCACGAAAAGTGAAGATGGTAAAAAATATACGTTCAAACTACGTAAAGATGCAAAATGGTCAAATGGAGATCCAGTAACGGCGAAAGATTTCGTATATGCTTGGCAACGTCTATTAGATCCAAAAACAGCTGCTGAGTATGCATTTATCGCATTCCCAATTAAAAATGCAGAAGTGGTTAATAAAGGTGAAAAACCTGTAGCTGAATTAGGAGTGAAAGCGGTAGATGATCTTACGCTTGAAGTTGAATTAGAGCAAGCGGTACCGTACTTCTTAAACTTAGTAGCATTCCCATCGTACTACCCATTAAATGAAAAATTCGTAAAAGAAAAAGGGGAGAAGTTCGGTATAGAGTCTGATACAACAGTTTATAATGGACCGTTCGTTCTTAAAGATTGGAAGCATGAACAAGGATGGCAATTAAAGAAAAATGATCAATATTGGGATAAAAAGACTGTAAAACTTGAAGAAGTTAACTTCAGTGTTGTTAAAGAACCAGCAACTCTTATCAATTTATATGATAGCGGTCAAGTTGACTTTGCTTTATTAACTGGAGAGTTCGTAGATAAATACAGAAATAAGAAAGATGAATTCGGAACATATTCACAAGTGAGTACGTATTTCATTCGTATGAACCAAAAACGTGATGGACAAGATACACCATTAAAGAGTAAAAAGTTACGTGAAGCAATTGCACTATCAGTTGATAAAAAGAATTTAGCAAACGTAATTTTAAATGATGGATCAAAAGAAGCTGACTTCTTAGTACCAAAAGGTTTAGCAACTGGACCAGACGGTAAAGACTTCCAAGAAACGTTTAAGAATGGTTTAAAACCAAATGCTAAAAAAGCTGCTGCAGCTTGGGAAGAAGCGAAAAAAGAGCTAGGTAAAGACCAAGTTACAATTGAATTCTTAAACTATGATACTGGTAATGCGAAAAAAGTTGGAGAATATATTAAGGACCAAATTGAGAAGAACTTAAAAGGTGTAACAGTTAACATTAAACTTCAGCCATTTAAGCAAAAACTAAAATTAGAATCTGAGCAACAATATGATATTTCATACGGTGGTTGGAATCCAGATTATGCAGATCCAATGACGTTCTTAGATATGTTTGAGACTGGACATTCTCATAACCAAATGAGCTTCTCTGACCCTAAATATGACGGCATGGTGAAAAAAGCTGGAACGGAATTAATGAGCGATGCGAAAAAACGTTGGGAAGAGTTAGGAAAAGCTGAAAAAACATTACTTGAAGAAGATGTAGCGATTGTACCTTTATATCAACGAGGAGATTCTTATGTTTTACAACCAAATGTAAAGGGAGTAGTAAAACATAATATCAGTCCAGAATTTAGCTTTAAGTGGGCATATGTGACTGAAAAATAATAGAGTTGAAAAAGCATTTAAAAGTGGCTTAGCTACTTTTAAATGCTTTTTTTGTGAGCTTAAAATACTAATTTTTAGTGTGGTTAAATAGAGGCGAATAAGGTGTATAGTATGTACATATAGTAGATGGGGGATAAATCCTACTAAATTAAAAAATAAGAATATTTAAAATGAAACTATTTACAAGTACGAAAAAAAGAGTAGAATAACATTAGTTGTAATTTTCTGAAAAATAAATCTTTAGTAAGGGGTCTCTCAAGGATTGGTAATGTACATATAATTAGGGAGGGTATAAAAATGAAGAGAAAAAAGATGAAAAAGTTAACGGCAGTTGTAGTACCAGTTTTAGCGATGAGTGTTGCATTGACAGCATGTTCTGGGGCAGGTGGGGAAAAGAAAACGACTACTACATCAAATAGTGGGGAAGAAAAAAAATCTGATATTAAATATGCAGCGAAACAAGTATTAAATCGTACGGAAAACCAAGAAATTCCGACGATGGATACTTCTAAATCTACTGATACATTAGGTTCGCAAATTTTAGGGAACACGATGGAAGGCCTATATCGTCTTGATAAAGATAATAAGCCAATTCCTGCTGCGGCAGAGTCTAGTACGAAAAGTGAAGATGGTAAAAAGTATACGTTTAAACTGCGAAAAGATGCAAAATGGTCAAATGGTGATCCTGTAACAGCGAAAGATTTCGTTTTCGCATGGAAACGCTTACTTGATAAGAATACTGCGGCAGAATATGCATTTATTGCTTACTATATTAAAAATGCAGAAGCGATTAATAAAGGAGAAAAACCTGTAACTGAATTAGGAGCGAAGGCGGTAGATGATTACACGCTAGAAGTAGAATTAGAAAAACCGGTACCGTATTTCTTAAATTTATTAGCATTCCCATCATACTATCCATTAAATGAAAAATTCGTAAAAGAAAAAGGTGATAAGTACGGTTTAGAAGCAGATACAACTGTGTATAACGGTCCATTCGTTATGTCTTCATGGAAACATGAACAAGGTTGGCAGCTAAAGAAAAATGATAAGTACTGGGATAAAAAGACTGTGAAATTAGAAGAAATTAACTATAGTGTAGTAAAAGAGGTTGCAACGAAAGTAAACTTATATGATACAGGATCAATTGATTTTACATTACTATCAGGAGAGTTTGTAGATAAATATAAATCGAACAAAGAAGAATATGGTGAGTATGCGGAATCAAGTACATTCTTCTTACGTTTAAATCAAAAACGTAACGGACAAGATACGCCTTTAAAGAGCAAAAAACTTCGTGAAGCAATTGCATTATCAGTTGATAAAAAAGGATTGGCAAATGTAATTTTAAATAATGGATCAAAAGCAACAGATCAATTGGTTCCAAAAGGACTTGCGACAGGGCCAGATGATAAAGATTATCAAGATACATTTAAAAATGGTCTGAAATATAATCCGAAAAAAGGAGCAGCAGCATGGGAAGAAGCGAAAAAAGAACTTGGAAAAGATCAAGTTACAATTGAATTGCTAAGCTATGATGATGGAACTGCGAAAAAGATTGCTGACTATGTAAAAGATCAAATTGAGAAAAATTTAAAAGGTGTAACGATTAATACGAAAATTCAGCCGTTCAAACAAAAATTAAAATTAGAAACTGCGCAAGATTATGAAATTTCTTATGCTGGTTGGAGTCCAGACTATGCGGATCCAATGACATTTATTGATATGTTTGAATCGAAGAGCCCGTACAACCAAATGAGTTATTCAAATCCAAAATACGATGAAATGGTAGGAAAAGCAGGTAATGAATTAATGAGTGATGCGAAAAAACGCTGGGAAACGTTAGGGAAAGCTGAAAAATTATTCCTTGAAGAAGATGCAGGGTTAGTTCCTTTATATCAAACAGGAAGATCGTATGTAATGAAACCGAATGTAAAAGGAATTGTGAAACATAACATCAGTCCAGAATATAGCTTTAAGTGGGCGTATGTAACTGAGGATGGCGGAAAAAAATAAAGTGAAAGCATTTCAAAAGTGGCTGAGCTGCTTTTGAAATGCTTTTTAGTATGTATAAGGGAATAAATCTCGTTAGCCTATTGAGAATCGGGTAGGTAATTAGGAAGGTTCTATCGGAGGGATTTAGAGAGGTCAGTAAGTAGTAAGACAGATGATAGTAAGAGACCTCATGCTAATAAGAAAAATATAGAACGTAGTAATAGATTGGAATAAGGGGAAGGATGTTTACATATAGTAGACGGGGGTAATTCATATAGTAGTTAAAACAACAAGTTACTATAACAAAAAAATAAATATTTAGAAAATTTACAAAAATACTTTACAAAATCCAAAAAAACAGTAGAATATTAATTAATAAGAATTTTCTGATAACGAAAGTTAGTAGAGAATTTCTAAATGTTAATATCGTACATATAATTGGGGAGGGTACAAAAAAATGAAGAGAAAAAAGATGAAAAAATTGACAGCGGTCGTAGCACCAGTTTTAGTAATGAGTATGGCATTAACAGCTTGCTCTGGATCAGGAGATAAAGAGAAGGCAAGCACAACACCGAAAAGTGGTGAAAAAGAAGGTGGAAAGCTAGCGGCGAAGCAAGTACTTAATTTAACAGAGTCTCAAGAGATTCCATCTATGGACTCTGCTAAAGCGACAGACCAAGTATCGTTTCTAGCTTTAAACAACGTAATGGAAGGTTTATATCGACTTGATAAAGATAATAAAGCAACACCAGGGGTTGCTGAATCATATAAAAAGAGTGATGATGGTAAAAAATATACATTTACATTAAATAAAAATGCAAAATGGTCAAATGGAGAGCCTGTAACAGCGAAGGATTTCGTGTTTGCTTGGAAACGTGCGGTAGATAAAAATACAGCAGCAGAATATGCATACATTATGTTTGATTTGAAAAATGCACAAGCGATTAATGAAGGAAAAGCGGAACTAGATACGTTAGGAGTAAAAGCTGTAGATGACTATACGTTAGAAGTAGAATTAGAAAATCCAGTTCCTTACTTTGTAGAATTAACTTCATTTGGAACATTTTATCCATTAAACGAGAAATTTGTAAAAGAAAAAGGAGAAAAGTACGGTTTAGAATCAGATACGACGTTATACAACGGACCGTTTACATTAACAGACTGGAAACATGAAGAAGGATGGAAATTAAAGAAAAATGCACAATATTGGGATAATAAAACAGTTAAGTTAGATGAAATCAACTTTGACGTAGTAAAAGATAGCGGTACACGTGTTAACTTATATGAAAGTGGACAAATCGATCGTTCAGGACTTACATCTGAATTTGTTGACAAATATAAATCAAACCCTGACTTCTTTACACAAAAAACACCATCAACGTTCTTCTTACGTTTAAACCAAAAACGTGGTGGGCAAGATACAGTATTAAAGAACAAAGATTTACGTTTAGCGATTGCAAAGGCATATGATAAAAAAGGCTTAACGAACGTTATTTTAAATGACGGTTCTACACCTGCAGATTATTTAGTACCAAAAGAATTTGCTAAGAGCCCAGATGGAAAAGACTTCCGTAAAGAAAATGGAGATATTTTAAAAACAGATGTGAAAAAAGCAAAAGAGCATTGGGAAAAAGCGAAAAAAGAACTTGGAAAAGATGCAATTACAGTAGAACTATTAAACTATGATGGTGATGGTGCGAAAAAAGTAGGAGAATTCTTAAAAGGAGAACTTGAGAAAAACTTACCAGGTTTAACAGTGAATTTGAAAAACCAGCCATTTAAACAAAAGTTAAAATTAGAATCAGATCTAGATTATGATTTATCTTACGCTGGTTGGGGGCCTGACTACTTAGATCCAATGACATTCATTGATATGTTCGTTACAAATGGTCCTCATAACCAAACTGGATATTCAAATCCAAAATATGATGAAATTGTACAAAAAGGTAAAGGTGAGCTATTAACGAAAACGAAAGAGCGTTGGGATAGCTTACTAAAAGCTGAGAAAATGTTACTTGATGATGCTGTAATTGCACCATTATATCAACGTGGTGATGCTATCGTTCAAAGACAGAAAGTAAAAGGTATTGTTCACCATCCAGTTGGTGGAGACTACAGCTATAAATGGGCATATATTACAGAGGATAAGTAAGATGAGGGGCGTACAATACGCCCTTTTTTCTATGCACTTTTCTTCCGTGCTCGAATATATAAAATGAAAAAGGGAGAATCCCATGAAACGAAACACATACATCGATTTCCTAGCTTATTACGGAATAGGAAGTGCTCATCCTGGTGGCTTTACGTTAACAAAACAATTGTTAGCACAACTGCCTTTTAAATATGGAGCGAATGTCCTTGAGATAGGTTGCGGTACGGGGAAAACAGCGGCGTATATGACAAGTGAATTTGGTTATAAAGTAACAACGGTTGAAAAGAATGAAATTATGATTCAAAAGGCAAAAGATAGATGGTTGTTTGAAGGGTTAGATATACAATTAATTGAAGGAAATGTAGAGCATTTACCGTGTTTGAATAACTCATTTGAGTTCGTACTTGGAGAATCAATCATCGCTTTTACAGACAAAGAAAGGGTTATCTCGGAGTGTTATCGTGTATTACAGCAGGACGGTAAGCTTGTTGTCATTGAAATGATTATTGATAGGCACATTGATAAGGGTGAGGAAGAAAAAATCGCCCAATTATATGGCATGAAAGAACTATTAACTGAGAAGGAGTGGGTACAATTATTTCAGAAAGCAAATTTTAAAAGAATTACAATTGCTGGTGGTGGCACGATTGCAGAAACAATCTCTGGCTATGTAGAAGAGCCAGAATGGAATGTATCCTCACATATTCCGAATGAGTTATATGAGGCGTGGGTACAGCATGAAAATGTACGGCTTATGTACCAACACATTTTAGGGCATCGTATTTTTATATGTGAAAAATAAAGAAAAAGAGTTGGCTAAAGGTAGCCAACTCTTTACTATGTTAAATGAAAAATAATGCAGCTAATGTAATTCCGAAGATGAAACCAAATCCGAGTTCAACACCCCAGCCACAACCGCCGCCTCCCCAGCCGCCGCAACCACAACTACTACAACCACGACCACCACATCCGCAGCTGCTGAATCCACCACCGCATCCGAATCCACAACTATCACACCTGCTAAGGCCTCCACAAAGGTCACAACCACCGTTTGCATAAGCGTCGTAGTATCCGAATCCTGAATCAAAAGATGAGCGCTGTTGCACCGGTTCAATCCATACAGAGCTTTGTGTCACATCGATTATTTTCCCTAAATGTATACGGCCATCACGGTCTTCAATCCGAACAACTTTTCCGAAGTAACGTCGGCATGTATCATAACATTTTTGTCTATGCATGTTCTTTCCTCCTTCCGCATTACAGTAATACGATATGTAAGGGGGACAAGTGCGGCTTGTACGAATGCCCTATCTATCATAATTGTTATAGGAAAGGGGAAATATAAGAAGAGGATATATAAGGAGGAAAAGGCATGAAATCTACAGATCAGTTTCAGACATACGAAGTACCGTGGGAAGAATTTATTGAAGCGTTGCGAGAGGAAATGAAGAAGCAAGTAGGGGCAGATATTATTGATACAGTAGTTTGCAATTTAGAAGATGGTTTTGAAGTGTATACATATATGCAGGGGGATTTAGATTTTGAATATAAGGAAGCGCTTGAGAGAAAATACGGAAGTGATGCGAAGACACCTAATGTGTTAACGATAATGTTATTAGCTAGTATTTATAATACAAGTGAAGAGAATATACGCTTGCATGCGGATCATAAAGAGAATCCGATTGTTGAAGTGTATGTAAAGCAATGAAACACGCTGTGGAAGGCGTGTTTTTTATTTGTATGATAAAATGTTAGAAAATTGAGAAAGAAGGTGAAGGATTGGGAATTAAACATCTTAATTTAACAGTTACAGATGTAACAGCATCTAGAGCGTTTTTAGAGAGGTATTTTAGTTTAACTTGTAGCGGAACAAGGGGAAATGGCTTTGCAGTTATGCGTGATAATGATGGGTTTATATTAACGTTAATGAAAGGGAAAGACGTACATTATCCAAAAACATTTCATGTAGGATTTCCACAAGAAAGTGAAGAACAAGTAGATAAGATAAATCAAAGATTGAAGGAAGATGGATTTTTGGTTGAGGCTCCTAAACGTGCACATGCGTATACGTTTTATGTGGAAGCACCTGGTGGATTTACAATTGAAGTGATGTGTTAGTTAAAAATCAAACTTTTTGTTAAGTGTTTTTAAAATAAAAAGTAGGAAAAGTCTGTTTTAAGTGTGGAGCTTAAACAGGCTTTTTTACTTATATAATTGGATAGAGAATGCTAGAAGGAATATTACCAAGTGTATGGTCTGTTTACATAATAAAGTTATGGTGGGTTAGTTGTCCTAAAATACAAGTCATATATCTTGTTTCCTCTCATAAATTTAAACATAGGAATTTGTCTACAAAGGTGGCGAAGCCTCATCATGAAAATCCGAATTTGTGCCACGTTCATGTTGTTTCTATTTATATGTTTACCTTTATCAGCTTTTGCAAAAGGAGAGGAGGCAAAGGAAAGGGTCGTTTCACTTGTATATGACGATTCGGGCAGCATGAGAAATAACGATCGCTGGAAATATGCCAATTATGCTTTGCAAAGTTTAGTTGCGCTATTGGATGAAAAAGATAAATTTTCTTACGTTCCAATGAGTAAGCCGAATGATACATTAAACATTTCGTTAACGAAGGATAAAAGGCAAACAGAAATTGAGGGAATTGGAGAATGGAAAACGTATTTAAATACTCCATTTAGCGCAGTCGAAACGGCGATGCAATCTATAAAAAAGGAAGCAGATATAGATGGAAAACGTGAATTTTGGCTTATTGTATTAACTGACGGGGCATTTAATGATTTAGAGAAAGATAAGGTTGGCGGAAAAGAACAAATTTTGCGGGAATTAGCCCAGTTTAAGAAAGAAATGGATGCAAAAAAGATATCGTTACATCCAGTCTTAATTACGATGGAAGAAGATTTAGGACAACAAGAAAAAGAACAACTAAATACGTTCAAGGAAATATGGAAGAAAGAGATAAATGGTGTTACGATGCCGTCAAGCGGAGAAGATGGCATTGTAAAAAGTGTAAATCAAGTGGCAGCATTAGTTGCAAATCGTGATCCATTCTCCTCTGTTGAATCGATTGTAAAAACGAAAGTAGTTGGGAAAAGAGTAGAGATTACAACACCGTTTCCGTTAAAGCGTATGACGCTTGTACGACAATCGCCTTCTCTGCTCGATTATCAGGTCACACAAATTTCTAAACCATTACAATTACAATCTTCTTTTTCCATACATGCACCAGGAGAAGCAAAATTGTTCGGAAATATAGTTCATATAAGTACGAAAAATGAGGAAGTTATTAAACCAGGAACTTATACGATAGAAGTGGACCAGGACATTGAGAAAGAAGGACTACAAGTACTAGTTGAACCAGCGCTTAATTATACGGTTTCTACTTATGACAAAGATGATAGTAGTCAAAAAAATGTAGAGAAAATGTACGAAGGTGTTACTGCTGTTATTGAAGCAAAGCCTACGGAGTTACCAGTTCAGTCTTCTTACTTTCAGGCAGAATTAGAAATAGACGGAAAACACTACCCGATGAAGTGGGACGATAAAAAACATGTATTTTACTACGAAATGAAGATTGCTAAAGGGCTAGTGCGTGGGAAAGTTCATATGAACATAAAGGGATTTTACAGACAGACGAAAGAATTTAAAATCGAAGTAACGGAAAAACCAAAATTATCACTACAAACGATTACGAAAGATTATGAAGAAAAAGTAACAAATTTAGAGAATAGTAAACCGTTTATTATACAACCACAGTTAGATGGTAAGCCGATGACAGAAGAGGCTGTAAAGAAACTATTAAAATCTACTGGTGTCACATCTAAACAATCAATCAACTATGAAATAAAACAACATGGTAATCAAATTTATATTTATCCTCGCCCTCATTACTCCGACACATTCAATTTCACAGATACCGGCACCATAGAAGCTACCATCGTAGTGCAAGATTCAAAATTACAAGAAGTAAAGAAAAAAATATCACTTCATATTCAAAATGCTCCGTTTTATGAAAAATATGCGCTTATTTTTAAGTTTGTCATTCCTATCACTTTATTACTGCTAGTAGTAGGAATCATTGTTTTAGGATGGATTGTTCGGCCAAGATTTCACAGGAAAGCACTACTGTATTATGAATGGGATCAAGAGGTAGCGAAAGATTGGCTATATCAATCTGAACCAGAATTACTTCGAAATAAATGGTGGAACCATTATTTTGGTATCCCATTTAGAGCAGAAAGAAAAACTGTGCAATCCGTTACATTTATAGCGAAGAAAGGTTCGAAATCTGTCTTTGTAGCGAAAGAATCACAAGTAGTTGGAATGATTATTGATGGAATGTTTATAACAGAGGATGAAGTAGGAATGGAACATAAGACACTATATCCAAATGAACTTTTACTAATTGATAGAGGATATGGTAAGGAGATTTACAAGTACGAATGTGAATAGTGGGTAGGGATAAGAAGGGGATGGAGTATGGATTCTCTTCTCCTTTTTTCAAACAAGCAAGAATAGGAAGGTGGTTCACATGACATTACAAGTTCCAACAATATTAATTGGTTTAGGTGGAATCGGTAGTACTGTGACGCATCAAATATATGAAAAACTGCCTGAAGAGCGCCGAAAAAAGGTAGCAATGCACGTATTTGATACAGATGTGAATACATTAAGTAAATTTGATCATATTCGAAAGTTTAAGACACAAACAAGTTCTAGTAAAACGCCTAGGGAGTATATTGCAGGAGATCCAACGATCCCAGAGTGGTTTCCGATGGATCCGACTATACTTGATAAGCCATTAACAGAAGGAGCAGGACAGTTACGCGTTATTTCACGTTTAGCGTTACGTGCTGCGATGAAAGAAGATAAATTGACGTCTTTTTGGCAAGAAATCGAGAAAATTTTTCCGGTTACAAGTGATCAAACGGAATATGGTGTGCGTGTCATTATAGTAACATCACTAGCAGGCGGAACAGGTTCAGGGATGTTTCTGCAAATTGCTTTATATTTACGTGAAATGCTTCGGAAGAAATTGCAGCATCATAACATTTTAATACGCGGTGCGTTTTTAATGCCGGATGTTTTAGTAAAGACGAGAACAGTTAGCGCGAAAGAATTTGAAACGGTGCAAGCAAATGGCTATGCATCGTTAAAAGAATTACATGCTATTACGCTCGGGTCTACTGGAGAATTATCAAAACGCGGCGGTGTAACAATTGAATTAGAGTATCGCCCTGATCAAGTAGATGAAGACGGAAGAACGAATCATACAATTAAACAACATCATTTACCGTACAATTATTGTTTCTTATACGATTACGAAAACCTACATGGACACCATTTACACAATTTATCAGACTATATGGAACAGATGGCAAATACAATTTATTTACAGTTATTTAGCCCGATGTCCACAAGTCATTTTGCACAGGAAGACAATCAAATTCAGCAATTAGCAGAATCAAGCGGAAAAGGACGATATTGCGGGGCAGGAACGGCAAAACTCATTTATCCATATGAACATGTGTTAAAATATTGTGCTTTAAAATGGGCGGTGCAAGGTTTAGATGAATCGTGGCTTCATTTAGATCAACTGTTTCAAGAGAAGAAGCAAAGATACGATCAAGATGTAAAACGTGGGATGCAACGTGAAAAGCCGGAAAGAGGTAAAAGTTATTTAGAGGACTTGGAGCATCTTGCTACCCGTCCAGAGCAAGCTCATATTTTCTATAGACAAATGTACAATGAAACACGTGAAGGAGCAGAGGGTGGTAAGCTCGGAGTTGCGAAATCAAAACTGTTTTTAGAAGCTGTAGAAAGTTATGTACAACGAACGGTGCAAAAAGATGAGGAATTAAATCGTCTGCAACATGAGTGTAAAATTTCAGCTACGAAACTGAAAATGATGGAACAAATGAAAGGTGAAGTGGCAAGAGTGGATCATGCGGTTCGTTTATATGCGTATGCGATTCCGAGCCGTGTACATGAACATGTAACGACACTTTTATATGACATGATTGAATCAGACCGCTTTTCACCAAGTGGTTCTGAAGGGCAGTCCTATCAATTAAATACATGGTTTTTAAAGAAAACAGATCCAGTTCACCCAGTAGCAGCTCGTTTTATGTTATATGAAATTCGAAAGCAGTTAGTCGAAAAAATGAATCGACTACATGAAAATAATGAACAAAAGCGTAATTTAATTCAAAACTACGATAAGAAATTTAATGTGAGTAATATTGATGGAACGGTAACAGCTGTACGCCGAGTAGAAATTGCGCAGCAACAAGGCTGGTTTGGAAAAATGATTAATAACCAGCAGCGTTTATTTAAAAAGGAATTTGAAGATATTGTAACGCAGTACGTACACAAATTAAACGAATACCGTAAAGAAATGCTATTAGAACTCGTTTATCAATCGCTATATCAAGCAGTTAACAAAATGATTCAATATTGGGAAAGATTTTTTGATAATTTACATGAAACACGTGAAAATTTACTGTTTGAAATTCAAAAACGAAGCAAGGAATTTGAAGGGAAAACAAACCCAACGAATGTATACGTATTAGCTGAAGAGAAGTTGCAAGAAAAGATATGGCAAGATATGCAACAACATTTAAATTTAGGTGTATTACCGAAAGATATATGTGCGGAAATTTATATGAGCTTATACGGGGAATATTGCCGGGATGCGAAAACAGAAGAGATTCAATCGAAAAAGGTAGAAGACTTTTATCGTGAGCACATACTAAACTATTGTTACGATGAGTTACAAATACGCTATCGCGATAAATTAGAGCTGAACATCGTTGAAGCATTACGAAAAGAAGCGGATTATAAGAATCGTGATCGTGATGAATATGTTCGTGAAAAAATTGAAGACTTGTTCCATTTAGCAAGTCCATTCGTTCCGAAAGTTTCGCATCATAGGGAATTACAATATTGGGGTATACACCCATCTTTAAAGAAAGAATTGCAAGAGGAATTAATGCAAGAAATGTTTAAAGAAAAAGATACAGTACATGAAGCTTTTTCACCATTTGAAGTCATTTGCTATCGTGCACATTACGGTTTATCACTGCAAGACTTTCCTAAGCTTTCGTCTGGGCATATTGCAAATGGATTTATGAATGATAAAGGTGATTATTTTCAGTCTTACTATCGCCGAGTGAACAAGTTGAATAGTAAAAAATCTAGTTTAACGCCGCATTTAGATAAGTATTGGCACTTACCAGCCTTCATGCCAGACTTAAATGCAACGCAAACGAAGTTAGATTACGATAAATGTAATCGTGCTCTACTATACGCGTATATGTATCGCTGGATTAGTTTAGTTGCTGTTGATGGCCAGTTTGTGTATCAATATAATGGCGTTGGACGTAGCTTCTTAATTCAGTCGATGGGGAAAAATATTTCAAGCGAAAGTTATAAATTACACAGAGCGTTGCTTCATAACCCATTTATTTATGAAAACATCTTGTCCAGGTTTGAAGAAGAACAAGAGAAGGCGATGATACAAGGTGGACATTTATATACACATCCGTTTGTATTAGGTGCTCAAGATATTAGATGGCTTCGTAAAGAGCATGTCCATAATATTTTAGATATGATTTTAATGTATGACCGTGAAGCGAAATATGACCCAACGTTAGAAGAAACTTCTGATGAATTATTGAGGCTATTCCTTGATGAAATTGAGTTATATTTCCAAAACTATTACGGTACAGGTGCCGATATGGTTGCAAAGAAAGAGAAAGAAATGTTTATTAAACAATTGTGGGATCGTTCGTACGCGAAAGGTTATGTAGACCCAAATAGTGCACCGTATAAAAAGTGGCAAAATTTATTAAGTGTTCATGATGAGGAGGAAACATCAAAAACGAATGTTTAATGAATGAAAAGGGAATCCTTAAAAGTGGCAATACAACTTTAGAAAAGAGGGATTCCGATGCCGTTTTTAGGAAGTGTATATCAAATATTTGGATTGTATCCAGAAATTTATTATGGAATGATTTCAGCCGAACTTGCAGAACAGCAAAGGTTGGAACAAGCGGAAAACGAAGAACAAGAAACAGAAGCGTAACTGCATAGGAAGCTTCAAAATAAAAATGATAACACACTACTTGCTCTTTAAACGTATAAGAGTAAGTAGTGTGTTTTTGCTATTTAATAATCCCATTTTCTAAAATTTTAATAGTTGGTGCCACTTTCACATTAGCTTTTGAAAAGGCACTCGGCCAATCATCTTCAACTGTTTTCCATTCTTTATATTGAAATGCTCTCGCATAATCACCAAACCCGAATGGATCGAGTTGCTGTTTTTGGATTTTGTGGATTAAATCGTTTAAATCTTTGTTTAGTTGTTTTGCAATGAGAGAAGTTAATTTCTTTCTATCTTTGTCTATATCCATGTTGAATGTAAGTTCAGATACGGCAATTTTTAAATCCATTTTAACATTAAATTTGAAGTGGTTATCGCTATAGTCTGTACGGATATCACGATTCATGCTAAGAACGTTTATTGTTACGAAATCGTCACCTTCTGTATCTTTTAGATGACTATTACTTTCAACTGAATGAGACGGAATTTTCATTGTAAGTGAAACGGGTATATTAGCTTTCTTTTGCAACATAAGCAAAAGGGCACTTTCATAACGATTTAAAGACATCTTATAAATTCCGCGAGAAGTTAATAGTGCAGAGCCTGTAACGATAACATCTTTTTTTCCTTTTTTTATTTCTGAAATAGCAGGTGTTATACCTTTATTAAACGTTTGCCTATGAAATTCATGAAATGGTGTGAAAACTGTCCGATTGTATAATTTATTTGTATTAATTAAATCTGTTAAATACTCGGGAAGGGCAGGTTTATCTTTAAAGTTATTATATATAACTGAAGAAACTGGACCGTCTACTGCGACCATGCGCATGTTTCCGGTATTTTTAGGATCGCGATACCAAACATCAAGGTAAGGCATAGCCCCTTCTTGTTTTAAAAAATTTGTGCTAAATAAAATGAGCTGTAACTTTTCTGTAGATACTAAACCGCCACTTGAACTATTAAACGTTGCTTTTGCTTCTCGAGGTGTACGCACTTTTGCTTCATGTGTTTCGTACTTTTTTTCTACGTCTTCATTAAAAGTAGGGTTTACGTGGTACACAATTAATTTTCCTTTTGCTTTTGCGTCAAAACCGTAAATTAATGAAATAGATTGTTTTTCTAAGTCTAGCCGGTCTCCACAGCCTGTTAATAAGGTTATGAGAAAGCAAGGTATAGTGAAATGAATAAAGCGCCTCATTTAAATTTTGCTCCTTTTCCAATGCTGATAAAGTGTCATGTATAAGAGAAATACGACTGGGAATAGAAAAACGATAAAATAACTGGCAGTTCCCCAAAATTCTCGCAACGCACTTATTTGGTAAGAGGAAGGGATATAAAAGAATAGAACGAAAATGCACCCGAATAATAAAATCCAAACAGGTAATGGACTCCCTTTTTTGTTAAGTAATTGATTGATTCCATCTGAAGCAGTGAAAATATAAGGAATACAAGAATCGAAAATAATGAAGAGATAAAATGATAAAAAGATAATTTCAAATCGTTCCAGAAATGAAAAGTGAAATGGTGTAACAAGAGAAAGAGTCGGCCATAAAAATTTCGTTATACCATCCGGGCTAAAATAAACGAAAGAAACGAACGTAACTTGTAGGTAAACAAATAAAGTAATCATATTTGCAATAACGATTCCTTTTTTTGCAGCTGATTTGTTAGTTAGATAGGGATAAAGGACGAATGCAAACTCGAATCCGAGAAACGCAATGATAGTTGATTTCACTGTGGTTACAACTGGTATCCATCCTTCCTTTAGAAAGGGAAGAAGATATATCCAATGACCATCTTTAAGAGGAATAAATAATAGTAATGGCATCCAAAGGGTAAAAATTACAGTGAAAACGGCAAAGCGACTAATAATAAGTACACCTTTACATGCAAGCATAAGCATTGGAATAGAAAGCAAAATCATAATTAAAAACATAGGAGATCTAGGTAAAATCCAAATGTGAATAACATACAGGAGGGAAAAAACTAAGGAAACTGCTGCAAGTACAGCATATAAAATCCAAAAAATCATTCCTACTCTTCCTAACCATTTTCCAAGATAACGAGTCAGCACATGAAGTAAAGTATATCCAGGATGCTTTTCCATAATTTTTACAATACATAAACTGACTAAAGTAGTGATAGCGCATCCGATAATAATAGACATCCAGCCATCTGTATTCGCACCTTGTGCAACTTCACGCGGAAGTGTAAGGACACCGAATCCTACTTGAACACCACTAATCGTTAAAATGTATTGAAATAAAGTGATCTCCCTCTTTGTACGTTTTGTCACTTATTCTTCTCCTTTTCCTCAACATCTCTTTGCCGGTTATCTTGTTTTAATTGTAGAGATAGTGGCCGTTTCTTCATAATTTTCCATGGGAAACGTACAAGGGTATCTTTTAAATCCGAAGCATATGACGGAGAAAAAGGACTACCATATGGCACACCAAGTGATTCCATAGAAAGAATATGGATGATAATAATTGCCATTCCAACCATAATTCCAATGACGCCAAATAAAGAGGCGGCTATCATCATTGGGAATCGAAGAAGCCGAATTCCTGCTGACATTTCTAAGTTGGGAATAATGAAAGAGGCAACCGCAGTAATTGATACGACGATAACCATAACGTTACTAACAATCCCAGCTTGAACCGCAGCTTGTCCAATTACAATTCCTCCTACGACGCCGATTGTTTGTCCAACAGGTCCAGGGAGCCGAATCGCTGCTTCTCGGAGCATTTCGAGAACTAATTCCATTAATAAAGCTTCTAATATGGGGGGGAAAGGAATTTTGGCTCGAGATTCTCCAATCGTTAACAACAATTTGAGCGGAATCACTTCATAATGGAAGGAAATCATAGCAATATAAAGAGCAGGAGCAAATATTGCAATAAATAGTCCAGTGAAACGAAGGAGTCGTATAAAAGATGGAATCATAGGTCTGAAGCTGTAATCATCTATCGTCTGAAAAAAGGATGAAAAGGTCATAGGTCCTATTAATACGCCTGGTGAGCGATCTACAACAACGGCAATTCGCCCATCAAGAATATGATGTGCTGTTGTGTCAGGGCGTTCAGTTATTGATAATTGTGGAAAGAGAGTAAAGGAATTATCTTCAACAAACCCCTCTAATTCACCAGTAGTAAGAATCGCATCAACTGTTACTGACTCGATACGGGATGCCATTTCTTTTACGACATTTTCGTTCGCAACATCTGCTAGATAAAGCAAAAAAATCTTTGAAGTAGCTCGTTCACCAACAGTGAATTCCTTCACTTTCAATTCGCGATTTGGAATATATCGACGAATAAGTGCAAGGCTGTCGCTCGCTACTTCATTAAATCCTTCGTGTGAGCTTTTTATGGAGCTCTCTGTTGTAGGTTCTTCAATACTCCTTTTTGGTGCCGCTTGCGTATCAAGCTCTAAAGCGGATAGTTGCCCGTTTATAAATAAAATACTTTTGCCGTGTAAAAGAGATTGTTCAATGTCTGTCCACTGTTGAACTTTTTTTATATTTCCGATAGAAACAGAAGCTTCCCAAAAATCGTCTTCATTCCACTCTTTAAATAAGAGAGGACGAAGAATGTTTACGTTAATAACAGTTTTGTCTACAAGTCCTTCCATATATATAAGTGCAGCTTCCTGTCCGTTTTTTAATGGAAAAGTGCGTGTTATTAATTCTGGAATACCGCTAAACAGTTTGGACAAGTGCTTTAAATTAAGGGAAAGGGAAGAAGAGATAGATTTATTTAATGCGTAATCAGCTTGTTCTTGGGTAGAAAAAGATTTTTCACCACGAATCCATTTATTAAAAGACCCCATTTGTTCGCTTACTCCTTGTTATGTTTTATATGGGTTATTATGGATAGTTACAAGCTGACATATGCGTAGTTTAAATTTTATATTGTATATTTTTAACTTTAACGCTATAATTATAGTGTTAAAGATGGAATCGTGATATGACCTGTTATGAATCTATCGTTTTATTTATGAATAAATGGATTGGTATTTTAGCAAGATGTGCTAATAAACTACTCCACCATGATGATAGCGTGCCAAAAATGTGGTGCGTATATTTTCGTGGTGGAGTTTTTTTATTCTCAAAAAGGGGGAAAGACCATGAATGACAACATGGTTCATATTACAATTGACGGAAAAAAGTATACAGCGGAGCCTGGTTCGACGATATTGGGTGTTATGAATGAGAACGGGATTGAACATCCGCAAATTTGTTACGTGCCAGAAGTAGATCCTATTCAAACATGTGACACTTGTATTGTAGAAGTTGACGGAAAGTTAATGCGTTCTTGTTCGACGATAGCAACGGAAGGTATGAGCATTGAACGTGCTTCTGTTCGCGCAAAAGAAGCACAAACAGAGGCGATGGATCGGTTACTAGAAAATCATTTATTATACTGTACAGTATGTGACAACAACAATGGGAACTGTAAACTGCATAATACAGCAGAATTAATGGAAATTGAACATCAAAAATATCCGTATGAACCGAAAGTAGATGTAAGTGAGGTTGATATGACGCATCCGTTTTATCGCTATGATCCTAATCA
Source organism: Bacillus sp. M13(2017) (assembly GCF_002218325.1). NCBI lineage: Bacteria > Bacillati > Bacillota > Bacilli > Caryophanales > Bacillaceae > Bacillus > Bacillus sp. M13(2017). The sequence continues at coordinate 90,388 of NZ_KZ268504.1, forward strand.
ATGTATTGCATGCGGTCAATGCGTTGAGGTGTGTCAAAACTTACAAGTAAATGAAACGTTATCGATAGACTGGGAAGCGGAACGCCCACGAGTTATTTGGGATGAAGGAGTAAATATTAATGATTCTTCATGCGTTAGCTGTGGTCAATGTGTAACGATTTGTCCTTGTAACGCTTTAATGGAGAAAACGATGCTCGGTGAAGCTGGATTTATGACGGGATTGAAACCAGATATTCTTGAACCGATGGTAGATTTAATTAAAGAAGTTGAGCCTGGATATAGCGGTATTTTTGCGGTATCAGAAGTGGAAGCGGCCATGCGTGATACTCGTACGAAGAAAACGAAAACAGTATGTACATTTTGTGGTGTAGGTTGTTCATTTGAAGTGTGGACGAAGGGGCGTAAAATCCTTAAAGTACAGCCATCTTCAGATGCACCAGTTAACGCAATTTCCACTTGTGTAAAAGGGAAATTTGGTTGGGATTTCGTAAATTCTAAAGAACGAATAACAAAACCTTTAATTCGTAAAAATGGAACGTTTGTTGAATCTACATGGGAAGAAGCACTGAATGTAGTTGCAAATAAATTAGGCGCTATTAAAGAAGAGTACGGTAAAGGTTCTATCGGATTTATTTCTTCCTCTAAAATTACAAATGAAGACAATTATGTAATTCAAAAATTAGCTCGACAAGTATTTGGAACGAATAATATTGATAACTGCTCACGTTATTGCCAATCACCAGCAACGGATGGTTTGTTCCGTACAATTGGTATGGGCGGTGATGCCGGAACGATTAAAGATATTGCGCAATCTGGTCTTGTTATTATTGTAGGATGTAATCCGACAGAAGGTCATCCTGTTCTAGCTACACGTATTAAACGTGCACATAAATTACACGGACAAAAGTTAATTGTGGCCGATCTTCGTAAAACCGAAATGGCAGAGCGATCAGATGTCTTTATTAGTCCAAAACAAGGAACAGATCAAGTTTGGTTAATGGCTGTTACGAAATATATGATTGATCAAGGTTGGCATAATCAGGAATTCATTAATGAGAATGTAAACTTCTTTGAAGATTTCAAAGAAAGCCTAGAAGAATATACACTTGAATATGCAGAAGAAGTAACAGGTATTTCAAAAGAAACACTTATTCAAATGGCTGAAATGATTCGTGATGCAGATGGTACATGTATCCTTTGGGGTATGGGGGTAACGCAAAATACAGGTGGTTCTGATACTTCCGCTGCAATTTCAAACTTACTTCTTGCAACAGGAAACTATCGTCGTCCAGGAGCAGGTGCATACCCACTTCGAGGTCACAATAACGTACAAGGTGCTTGTGATATGGGTACTTTACCAGGATGGCTTCCAGGATATCAGCACGTTACTAACGAAATGGAACGTGCGAAATTTGAAACTGCTTACGGAGTGAAAATTGACAGTGAACCAGGTCTTAATAATATTGAAATGCTTCACGCAATTGACGAAGGAAAAATGAAAGCAATGTACCTTGTCGGAGAAGATATGGCTCTTGTAGATTCTAATGCAAATCATGTACATGAAGTGTTATCGAGCCTTGATTTCTTCGTTGTGCAAGATGTTTTCCTTTCTAAAACTGCTCAATATGCAGATGTTGTATTACCAGCAGCGCCATCTCTTGAGAAAGAAGGTACTTTCACAAATACAGAGCGCCGTGTCCAAAGATTATATCAAGTTCTTCCTACGCTAGGAGATGCGAAACCAGACTGGTGGATCGTCCAGGAAGTTGCGAATAAACTAGGTGCAAACTGGAATTATAGCCACCCAAGTGAAATCTTTGCTGAGATGGCAAGTTTATCACCATTGTTCTCGCAAGCGAACTATGAAGTGCTTGAAGGGTGGAACAGTTTCCATTGGGGAAGTTTTGATGGAACGAATACACCACTTCTGTTCCAAGACGGATTTAACTTCCCAGATAAAAAAGCTCGTTTTGCGATTGCTGACTGGGTACGTCCAGCTGAATTTCCAGCTGAGTTTGACCTTCACATTAACAACGGTCGTATGCTTGAGCATTTCCATGAAGGGAATATGACAAATAAATCAACAGGTATTCAAACGAAAGTACCTGGTGTTTTCGTTGAAATCTCTCCAGACCTTGCAAAAGAACGTGGAGTGAAAACTGGTTCATTAGTCCGTCTTGTTTCTCCGTTTGGAGCGTTAAAATTACGTGCACTCGTTACAGAGCGTGTAAAAGCGAATGAGTTATATTTACCGATGAATTCTACAGATAATGAAACAGCGATTAATTTCTTAACAGGTCCTGCGGTCGATACGCGTACGAACACACCTGCTTATAAACAGACGAAAGTGCGTATGGAAGTGCTAGAAGTTGATGGCGAAAATCCGATGCCAAAAGCGAACCCGCGTAATAAAAAACGTCATCCTCAAGCTGGTATTGAGGTACATCGTAAGTGGGCACGTCCAGGGTATGTGCATTTAACGGATAAGTAGGAGGAGAAAAATATGGCTGCACCTATAAAAATGATTCAAAAACAAGAATTAACTGAGGAAGAAATAAAACAGAAAAAATTAGATGATTTAAAAGAGCTTCTAGCTAATAATGAAGACGCTCTAAATCAAATGTTTAATATAGTAGGGGAATTGAATGATATTGGCATGTTAGAAGCAGCTAATTCTATGCTAAAGGCGAAAGAACCAATCGCAAAGATTGTTCTTGGCCAAGTGACTCGTGAGCCTGTTACAAATTTAATTAATAATATGATGGGGGCTGCGGGTGCTTTAACAGAACTTGATCCGGAGCTTACGAAAAAGCTTATAGGTAGCTTATTAGTAGGGCTAGAAAAAGGTAATGAACATTTAGAGAGTAATAAAAAAGTAGGGGTATTCGATCTTATGAAAGTATTGAAAGACCCAGATATTAACCGTGCTATCGGGTTTGGGCTTCATTTCTTAAAAGGTATGGGAAAAGGATTAAAAGAAGAATAAGTTTCATGAAGTGAACCTTTTCGCCCAAATGTTTGTACGAAATAGTTTGGGCGGAAGGCTCATTTTGGTAAAATATATAATAAAGTAAAATGAGGTTTGTGGGAGGTATAATGGTATGTCAAAAAAAGTACATGAATTTAATGATATGATACGAAAACTTCGAAAGGAACTTTTCGGAAAAGGGCCAGAACGAATTCATACTGTTTTTGCAGAAAACATGGCGATTGCGACTCTTTATGGAAACTTAACACCTACTGAAAAATTCATTTCAAGTACGATGGACGGTGCGGAAATGGTTCATATGGCTAGAACGAAAATGATTCAAGAAGTATATGCTGCGAATTCCCGTGAACATTTGGAGGAACTTGTTGGAGCGAAATTAGTGAACCTATTTTCAGATATGAAAGTAGAAGAAGATATTGCAGTTTCGGTATTTGTTTTTGATAAAAATATAACGTGAGAGAAGGATACTGATCGTGAAACCGATACAGGTAGAAAGAGAAATCTTTCGTTATGAACAAGGGGCGTTTAAACATATAGAGGACAGCATTGTAACAGAGTTTCCAGTCACGATTAAAATGAACGGACAGGAGTTTGTTACAATGGTTAGTACTCCAGAATATATAGAAGATATGGTAATAGGCTTCTTAGCATCTGAAGGAATCATTCGAAAGTATGAAGATATTGATGACATATGGGTACAAGAGAAAGAAGGATTTGTACATGTCACGACGGCAAAAGTAAATCCGTATTACGAACAAATGCAAAATAAACGATATATTACGTCTTGTTGTGGTATGAGTAGGCAAGGGTTTGTTTTTGCTAATGATGCACTAAGTGCAAAAAAAATGCAGGGTGTCCATGTACAGGTTGCGGCAGAGGATTGTTTTCGGTTAATGAAAGAAATGCAGCAATCTGCGGATACGTTTCATCATACTGGCGGGGTTCATAATGCAGCTTTATGTGATGTGAATGGTATTATTTTAAGCCGAATGGATATTGGTAGGCATAATGCACTGGACAAAATTTACGGTTATTGTTTAAGAAACGATATTTCTATAAAAGATAAAATCATTGTTTTTAGTGGTCGTATTTCTTCGGAAATATTATTGAAAGTTGCAAAAATCGGTTGTGAAATTATACTATCAAAATCAGCTCCAACTGAGTTAGCTTTGCAACTAGCGGAAGATTTAGGTATTACGACAATAGGATTTATTCGGAATCAATCCTTAAATGTATATACGCATCCAGAGCGTGTTTTAAATATAAAATAAGTAAAAGCGAGGCAATAAATATGAAATCTGTCACATTAGACAAGTTACAACGTCCGTTAAAGGATTTACGTATTTCAGTTACCGATCGCTGTAATTTTCGCTGTCGATATTGTATGCCAGAAGAAATATTTGGTCCTGATTACTCGTTTTTGTCTAATGATAAAATTTTATCTTTTGATGAAATTGAAAGGATAACTCGTATTTTCGTTTCTTTAGGTGTGAGAAAATTACGAATTACAGGCGGAGAACCGTTACTTCGAAGAGGGCTTCCAAAGCTTATTGAGCGGCTTCATAAAATAGATGGTGTGGAAGATATCGGTTTAACAACCAATGGATCGTTACTTAAAAAGTTTGCTCCTGATTTATATAAGGCGGGACTATCACGTGTAACAGTTAGCTTAGATTCCTTAGAAGAAGAGCGGTTTTTCTATTTAAATGGTAATAGGAGCAAAGTACAAAGGGTTCTGGAAGGAATACAGGCTGCTGCTGAAGTTGGTATGAAAATTAAAATAAATATGGTCGTTCAAAAAGGGAAAAATGAACAAGACATTTTGCAGATGGCGCAATACTTTAAGGAAAACAGGCATATTCTTCGTTTTATTGAGTATATGGACGTTGGAAATTATAATGGTTGGGATTTAAAAGAGGTCGTCTCTAAACAAGAAATAGTAAATACAATTCACAAAGTGATGCCGTTAGAACGGATAGAAGCAAATTATTCTGGTGAAGTGGCTACTAGGTATCGTTATATAGGAAGCGATGAGGAAATAGGTATTATTTCATCGGTAACAGATTCTTTTTGCTCCTCATGTACGAGAGCTCGTATTTCTGCAGAAGGAAAATTATATACCTGCTTATTTGCTTCTAAAGGAAATGATTTAAGAGAATTGCTTCGTTCTGAACATACAGATGAGGACATTACAGATGTAGTACGCGATATATGGAATAATAGGGAAGATCGTTATTCAGATGAACGCTTAAATCATACAAATAAGAAAACAATACCTAAAATTGAAATGTCACATATCGGTGGTTAATATATAAAGCTAGCGTCATAGTGAAAAATGGAAAATTTACAAGAGTTGTGGATTTTCTATTTTATAGTAAAAGTGATGATTGATATCTCTGTAAAAGATGTGCAGAGAAATTAAGCAGCATTCAAAAACCTTTATTTTGAGGAGGTTTTTTGAAGCTGCTTTTTTATTTGGAGAAAATGGAGGAATGGGTAATGGCATTTCATAAGCCGGAACAAATTGCTGAGCTTGTCATTGAGGCCGGTGTTCAAAAAGTAAGACAGACATTGCCAGCGATGCTTATTCTCGGTTTTTTAGGAGGAGCGTTTATTGCGATAGGTTTTTTACTTAACATTCGAGTTTTAGGGAATTTACCTGAGCGCTGGGGAAGTCTAGTTAATGTTTTAGGAGGGGCAGTATTTCCTGTTGGACTCATGCTCGTAGTATTAGCAGGAGGAGAATTAATTACGGGAAATATGATGTCACTGTCTATGGCGCTTTATGCAAAGAAAATTACATTGATAAGTGTACTGAATAACTGGGTTTGGATTACTCTCATGAATTTTATTGGGGCAATTTTCGTTGCGTATTGCTTTGGACATCTTGGCGGATTAACAGAGGGAGAGTATTTAAATAAAACGGTAGCGATAGCGGAAGGGAAGTTACATGAATCATTTGGGAGAACTTTAATTTTAGCAATTGGTTGTAATTGGCTCGTTTGTCTTGCTCTTTGGCTTGCTTACGGGACGAGTGATTTTGTCGGAAAAATCATCGGAATTTGGATTCCAATTATGGCATTTGTAGTCATTGGATTTCAGCAAGTAGTAGCAAATATATTTGTCATTTCCGCTGTTATTTTTGCTGGTCATCTAACGTGGATGGATCTGGCTAAAAACTTTGTTCCTGTTTTTATCGGAAATGTAATTGGAGGAGCTGGGTTTGTTGGTTTTGCTTACTTTGCTTGTTATCAGAAACAACATTCTAATATGAAATAGAGTTCTTGAGAGGAAGGGTATGTAATGGCTGATCGGTATTCACGACAACAGTTGTTCAAACCAATTGGGAGTAAAGGACAAGAAAAAATTCGAAATAAACATGTGTTAATTGTAGGAGCAGGCGCATTAGGAAGTGCAAGTGCCGAAAGTTTCGTACGTGCAGGTGTTGGCAAGTTGACGATTATTGATCGTGACTACGTTGAATGGAGTAATTTACAAAGGCAACAATTGTACTCTGAACAAGATGCGATAGAGAAAATGCCGAAAGCAATTGCTGCAAAAAATCGGCTAGAACAAATTAATTCGGAAGTACAAATACATGCTTTCGTAATGGATGCAACTTTAGAAAATATGGAAGGTCTATTAAAAAATGTAGATGTAATCATTGATGCAACAGATAATTTTGATATTCGTTTTGTAATAAATGATTTATCACAAAAACATAATATTCCGTGGGTATATGGTTCTTGCGTTGGATCGTATGGTATGAGTTATACAATTATTCCGCAAGAGACACCGTGTTTACATTGTATGCTGAAAAATATTCCTGTTACAGGTGTGACATGTGATACCGCTGGAATTATTAGCCCGACTGTACAAATCGTCGCAGCATATCAAGTGGCGGAAGCACTCAAAATTTTAATAGAAGATTTTTCAGCAATTAGAAAAACATTTTTCATGTTTGATATATGGAATAATCAAAACCATTTTATAAAACTAGGAAAAATAAAAACAGACGCTTGTCTCTCATGCGGTTTGAATCGAACTTATCCTTATTTATCATACGAAAATCAAACGAAAGCAGCTGTTTTATGCGGAAGAAATACAGTTCAAATTAGAACAGTAGACAATAGGAAATACAATTTTGATGATATAGAAAAAGTATTAAAAAAACTGGGAAAAGTAGATCGGAATCCGTATTTACTATCTTGCCAATTCGATGATTACCGCATCGTTTTTTTTCGGGATGGTCGTGTTTTTATTCATGGTACAAATGATATTTCAAAAGCGAAACAACTATATTATCGCGTATTCGGTTAATAGAGAGGGTGTCAACAATGGAAAGAAGAGTGCCAATTACGGTTGAAGAAGCTGTTCGTAAAGTGATGGGATTTGCTCATAAAGGCTTAAAGGAGCTATTACCAATTGAATTAGCTTACGGACGTATATTAGCAGAGGATTTAGTAGCTGACCATGATGTACCGTCATTTAATCGTTCGCCGTATGACGGATTTGCTATTCGAGCAGAAGATACTAATTTAGCAAGTTATGAAACGCCAATTGTATTTGAAGTAGTGGGTGAAATTGGTGCAGGATCGCTATTCCATGAGAAAGTAGGTCCGTTTCAAGCAGTTCGAATTATGACGGGAGCACAAATTCCGACTGGGTGTGATGCGGTTGTTATGTTAGAGCTGACTCGTCAATATGAGAAGAAGGGCAACAATTATATAGAAGTGAAGCGATCATTCAAAACGGGCGACAATATTTCTGTTCAAGGTGAAGATGCTCGTAAAGGAACAGTTCTTGCAAAGAAAGGATCGTACATTAATCCAGGTATTTCAGCTCTTCTTGCTACATTCGGTTATAGTGAAGTACCAGTTGCGAGAAAGCCTGTAATTGGACTGTTAGCGACTGGGAGTGAATTACTGGATGTCAATGAGTCATTACAGCCAGGGAAAATCCGAAACAGTAATACGTATATGATATTGTCTCAAATCCGAAGAGCAGGCGGAAGAGTAAAATATTTTGGGAAGTTTAGTGATGATTTTAATACGTGTTTTACAGCTGTGAAAGAAGCGCTTGGCCAAGTAGATATGTTAATTACAACGGGCGGTGTATCAGTAGGAGATTATGATTATTTACCAGCTATTTACGAAAAGTTAGGTGCATTTGTTCTTTTTAATAAAGTTGCAATGCGACCAGGAAGTGTTACGACTGTAGCACAATTAAATGGCAAGTTATTATTTGGTTTATCAGGAAATCCATCAGCTTGTTACGTAGGGTTTGAATTATTCGCAAGACCGTGTATTCGGACGTATATGTTTAGTGAAAAAGTACATTTAAAAAGAGAAAAAGCGTTATTAGGAGAAGATTTTCTAAAACCGAATCCATTTACAAGATTTGTACGAGCAAAATTGACATATAACGAAGGTCAGTTAATCGCTTATCCATCAGGGTTTGATAAATCTAGCTCAGTTTCTTCATTGGCAGAATCAAACGCGTTTATCGTATTGCCGGGCGGGACAAGAGGATATAAAAAAGATATGTTTGTCGATGTTCTTTTATTAGAAGATAACGAAGGTAGTAAATGGCCTTGGACATTTTGTAAAGGGAGAGGTGGTTCTAATGGGACAAGCGCTATTTGAAATTGTAGATATACCGATTGTAGTTGAAGAAGTAACGAATAAGGTTGCAAGAAGAGAAGCAGGAGCAATTACAACATTTATTGGTACGGTGAGAGAATTAACAAAAGGAAAACGAACGCTACATTTAGAGTATGAAGCATATAAGCCGATGGCAGTAAAACAACTTATGAGAATTGGTGGAGAAATTAGTGGGAAATGGCCGGACGCAAAAGTAGCAATTACGCACCGTGTAGGGCGGCTAGAAATAATGGATATTGCAGTAGTCATTGCAGTTTCATCACCGCATCGTAAAGTAGCTTATGAAGCGAATGAGTACGCGATTGAACGTATAAAACGAATCGTTCCAATTTGGAAAAAAGAATTTTGGGAAGATGGAACGATGTGGGTTGGAGATCAACTTGAAAACACACCATATTCAGAAGGAAAACCAAAGAAGGAAGAATGAGAAAATGATTACAATTTTACTGTTTGCAAATTTGCGTGAGGAAGTTGGATTGGATCGATTAGTGATTTCAGAAAAGCAAGAAATGACAGTGCAGCAATTAAAAGAATGGCTCAAAGCCAGCTATTGTTTACAAACGCTGGATAAAGTGATGGTGGCTGTTAATGAAGAGTTTGTAATGAATGAAGATATGATAAAAACTGGAGATATAGTCGCATTAATCCCGCCCGTTAGCGGGGGATAATAAGTTTTTTCACCAGATGAAGCGCCAAGAAGATGTGGTATATAAATTAGAATAAGAGAAGGGATGAGTTCTATGCTTACTCAAGAACAAATAATGAATGCATTAAAACATGTAGAGGATCCAGAGTTACACAAAAGTGTTGTAGAATTAAATATGGTTAGAAATATACAAATGAACGGAACAGAGGTTAAACTTGAAGTAGTACTAACAATCCAAGGTTGTCCGTTAAAAGCAAAAATTCAACAAGATATTGAAGAATCACTTTACGCAATTGGTGTCTCTAAAGTGGAGGTAATATTTGGCTCTATGACACAAGAAGAACGTGCATCTTTAACAGAGAAGTTAAAGAAAAATACTAGAACAGAAACTGGTATGCCGAGTATGCTTCGCCCGGATTCAGGAGTACGTTTTATTACTGTAACGAGCGGAAAAGGCGGAGTTGGAAAATCAACGGTGACAATTAATCTTGCAACTGCACTAGCTCGTATGGGCAAAAAAGTGGGGATATTAGATGCAGATATATATGGTTTTAGTATTCCAGCTATGATGGAAACGAATAAGAAACCAACGATGATTGATCAAACGGCAATTCCAGTCATTAGTCACGGTGTTAAAATCATGTCGATGGGATTCTTTACAGAAGGAAATAACCCAGTGATGTGGCGCGGACCGATGCTAAATAAATGGATTCAAAATTTCCTTGCGAATACGCACTGGGGAGAATTAGATTATTTATTACTTGATTTACCACCAGGTACAGGAGATGTTGCCATTGATGTTGCGGCAATGGTTCCGCAAGCGAAAGAAATAATTGTTACAACTCCGCACAATGTAGCTTCATTCGTTGCTTCAAGAGTCGGTGTAATGGCAAAACATACGAAGCATGAGATTTTAGGTATTGTGGAAAATATGGCTTATTATGAAGAACAAGATGGATCGAAAAATTATCTCTTCGGAAAAGGCGGCGGCGAAATGCTTGCAGAACAATTGCAAACAGAAGTAATTGCCAAAATACCTTTTGCGAAACGTGAAGAAAATAATGGTTCATCTGTATATGATGAAGATTCTCTTGTTGGAGAAGTGTTTACATCGTTAGCTGAGGATATTATTTATAGAGGATAGAGGGGGAAGTTTAGTATGGCATGTAACATTGATCATTCTATTGAAGATGTGATGAATAAGCTTGAAAGTCAAAAGAATTTTTTACCTGAAGGGATTTTTAAAGAGTTAAAGAATTTTTTGCAAGGTACTCATTCACAGAAATTATTAAATGATGTTTTTCACCTCCTAAAAAAGTATGATTTAGTCAGTGAGGAAGAACGAGAGACGAGAAACGCACAATTATTATACATTTTGAATTAAGTACTCTTTGGCTTTAGAATTTTTTCAGAAGGGGTGAATGTGATGGATATGAAAAAGATGATTGAAACGATAGAAGTAACTAGAGTGACTGACGAGGAATTATCGATTTCGAATTTACATCCAAAGCTTGTGAAGTTGTATAGTCAAAAAGATAGTGCAGAGTATACGAAGCTATTAAAATATATTTTATCATTATCCGTGCAACTGAAGCTGAATCTCGTATTGAAATATTTTGGTGTACGTCCCATTGTTGCTGCAGACGAGCGTATGCAATTTCAAGAGATATTTAAATGTTTAGCTAACAAAGATGATAATGGCGAATGGTTTCTAAATTTCGTTTCTTTATACGTAGGGTTAATCGTAGTTCTTTATTTTGATGAAAAAGAGATTGAGAGAAGTTTTTTCGATGATATGGTAGTGGGTGAAGGGAATGAAATATAAGCTTCTGCTCATAACATCTTTTTGTTTAATTGCTATAACTGCGATTTTAATTGGTTATATAAATATGCAAGTAATGAATTAAACTAGTTTGATAAAAAGCGTTCTTCAGTTGTTTCCGTCGTTTTTTCGTGTTACTATTAATCGAATTTTTCATAAGGAGAGAAAGCGATGAAATGGATTTATTTTATTATTATTAATGTTATAGCTTTTAGCCTTATGGGGCTTGATAAACGAAAAGCAAAGAAGAAACAGTGGAGAACGCCAGAAAGTACGTTGTTTTTATCAGCGGCAGCTGGGGGAGCAGTTGGAGCTTGGATTGGTATGTATATGTTTCATCATAAAACTCATAAAAAGAAATTTGTTTTCGGCATACCGTTACTTGTTGCAATAACGGTATGTTTATTATTCGTTGTATGAGAAATGTCGAAAGAAATGCAGATTGATTATTGGTAAAGTGAGCATATGAGAACGTATAATGGAGAAAAAATGAGAAGAGGAGAAAAAGGAAGATGGGGAGTCAATCAGCAGAGCAAAAAAAAGGGATACTATATGCGGCTGGTGCTTATACGATGTGGGGTATTCTGCCGATTTATTGGAAATGGGTTGAAGAAGTTCCTGCAGATGAAATATTAGCACACCGCATCGTTTGGGCGTTTGTTTTTATGTTACTCGTATTAGGTGTTACGAAGAGATTTCGCCAGTTTATTGGGGAATTTGTGAATCTTTTTAAACGACCTAAATTATTAATGTCATTAACAATAGCTTCAGTCTTGATTAGCGGAAATTGGTTTGTTTACATATGGGCTGTTAATCATAATCATGTTATTGAAGCGAGTCTTGGCTATTATATTAATCCGCTTATTAGTATTTTACTTGGTACAGTCGTTTTAAAGGAAAAGTTAAACTTTTGGCAATATGTTGCAGTTGGTTTAGCTGGAGTAGGAGTTGTCATTTTAACAGTACGTTTCGGATCTATTCCGTGGGTTTCTCTTTCACTTGCCTTTTCATTTGGATTATACGGATTAACGAAAAAATTGTTAAACTATGATGCGACAATCGGGCTTACGATGGAAACGATGTTAGTGACGCCGTTTGCAATCATTTACCTTGTTATGACAGGCGCACATGGTTTCGGCTCATTTGGATCTATTTCCATGTTATCAACGTTACTTTTAATAGGAGCAGGCATTGTAACAGCATTACCACTATTTTATTTTGCGAAAGGAGCGCAACTTATTCCACTTTATATGGTCGGATTTTTACAATATATTGCGCCAACAATTAGCTTAATTTTAGGTGTATTTGTATTTGGTGAACATTTCACAGCTACACATATGATTGCATTTTTCTGTATATGGGTTGCTTTATTTGTATTCTCGGTAGCGAAGACAAAGTTCTTAGTGCAGAAACAACCGAAATTTATAAAAAATAAATCAGCAAAAGTATCATAATGCGTAGTATTTTCTACGCATTTTTCTTTATACTGATACTATATAGGATTTCCATTATAGCTAGTAGGGAGCTGAGAACGTGGAAACAATTTTACATAACGATCCGCTTATGGCTGCTGTACTTTCATGGTTTTTAGCACAATTAACGAAAGTAGTCTTTAAATTAGTCAAAACAGGTGAATTTGATTTTGCAAAGTTTTTTGCTTCAGGTGGGATGCCAAGTTCTCATGCTTCAACAGTTACAGCGCTTGCTACAGGAGTTGGAGTTGTGGAAGGTGTGGAAAGCTCGATGTTTGCGGTTGCTGGTATTTTTGCCATTATAGTTATGTATGATGCTTCAGGAGTAAGGCTTGCAGTAAGTAAACAAGCAAAAATATTGAATGAGTTTTTTCACGGTAGAGAAACAGAATATAAGAAGTTAAATGAACTTGTTGGGCATACACCGTATGAAGTAGTAGTCGGTGCTTTATTAGGGATTATTGTCGGAGTAGGATATTGTTTATGAGCAGAACATTTTATATGTTCTGCTTTTCTTTGTTTTCATACATATTCAGCTATCTTTTTGAATATCGTTATACGGATTTCGAAAGGGTGGGTGAGTAACTTGTTATTATATGAAAAAGTGCATGAAGAAATAGCGAGAAGAACAACTGCACTTCAAACAATGCAACGGCAAGATGGTACGTGGCGGTTTTGTTTTGAAGGAGCTCCACTAACAGATTGTCATATGATTTTCTTATTAAAATTATTAGGTAGAGATAAAGAGATAGAACCGTTTGTAAAAAGATTAGCATCACTCCAAACAAATGAAGGAACATGGAAATTATATGAAGATGAAGCGGGGGGGAATTTATCTGCTACAATTCAATCTTATGCTGCCTTACTTGCATCGGAAAAATATACAAAAGAAGATGCGAATATGAAGCGAGCGGAAATGTTTATAAATGAGCGCGGTGGGGTAGCGCGTGCTCATTTTATGACGAAGTTTTTATTAGCGATTCATGGAGAATATGAATATCCTTCTCTCTTTCATTTGCCAACACCAATTATGTTTCTGCAGAATGATTCCCCTCTCAGTATTTTTGAACTGAGTAGCTCAGCACGTATTCATTTAATTCCGATGATGCTTTGTTTAAATAAAAGATTTCGAGTAGGGAAAAAGTTATTGCCAAATTTAAATCACATTGCAGGCGGGGGCGGAGAATGGTTTCGGGAGGACCGGTCTCCGGTTTTTCAAACATTATTAAGTGACGTGAAGAAAATTATAACGTATCCACTTTCTTTGCATCATAAAGGATATGAGGAAGTAGAACGTTTTATGAAAGAGCGTATTGATGAAAATGGAACATTATATAGCTACGCAACTGCCTCGTTTTATATGATTTATGCTTTACTTGCATTAGGACATTCTATTCAATCACCAATTATTGAGAAGGCTATAACGGGAATCACATCTTATATATGGAAGATGGAGAGAGGGAGCCATTTGCAAAACTCTCCATCAACTATATGGGATACAGCTTTACTCAGTTATGCTTTGCAAGAAGCTCAAGTTCCGAAAGCAAGTAAAGTGATTCACAATGCATCAGCATATTTACTAAGAAAACAGCAAACGAAGAAAGTAGATTGGAGTGTACATGCACCGGATCTCTTCCCGGGGGGGTGGGGCTTTTCGGATGTGAATACGACGATTCCAGATATTGATGATACAACTGCTGCGTTAAGAGCATTGGCGCGAAGTAGAGGGAACGAAAATGTAGACAATGCTTGGAAGCGAGCTGTTAATTGGGTTAAAGGATTGCAAAATAATGATGGTGGTTGGGGGGCTTTTGAAAAAGGGGTAACGAGCCGTATATTAGCAAATTTACCAATCGAAAATGCAAGTGATATGATTACAGATCCTTCTACACCAGATATTACAGGAAGAGTGTTAGAATTTTTTGGGACGTATACGCAAAATGAATTGCCCGAGAAACAAAAACAAAGTGCGATAAATTGGTTAATGAATGTACAAGAGGAAAATGGATCGTGGTATGGGAAATGGGGAATTTGTTATATATATGGTACGTGGGCTGTTATGACAGGTTTACGGTCATTCGGAATTCCATCTAGCAATCCATCATTAAAACGAGCAGCTTTATGGCTTGAACATATACAGCATGAAGATGGTGGCTGGGGAGAATCTTGCCAAAGTAGTGTGGAAAAAAGATTTGTTACTTTGCCGTTTAGTACACCATCCCAAACAGCATGGGCGTTAGATGCCCTCATTTCTTACTATGATAAAGAAACGCCAGTTATTCGAAAAGGTATTTCATATTTGCTCTCCAACTCTTATATAAATGAAAAATATCCTACTGGAACAGGTTTACCAGGTGGGTTTTATATTCGTTATCATAGTTATGCTCATATATATCCGTTGCTTACTTTGGCTCATTATGCAAAAAAATATAAAAAATAAACCGAGAGATGTCTCTCGGTTTATTTTGTTGGGTAGTAGGTCCCTTTTGAAAAGAATAAGGTTGTGATGTACCTTATTTTTCGGTTGATTGGCGCTTTTGACGTGCATCAGCGGCATTTGCACGTGCGTTTGCTTCTAAGTCATTGTGGTCAGCGAGTTCGCGAGAGAACTCAACATCAATGCCATCAGTAGCTTTGTTTTGTTTGAAATTTTTTTTGTTCATTCGACACAATCTCCTTGCACTTTATCCCGCTTTAATGGGCAGTAAGACCTCACCTCAAAATTCAGCGAAAGTAAAGAAGTTAGGTGGGGGTCGGGCTGCCCATAAAAGTCCGATTGGTGAGGGCTAATAATCAGTGGGGGATGAAGAAAACCCCCACTGATTAAAGTTTCACTTTATGCGACGTTGCAAAGTTAGTTTGACACAAATAGACTTTTTTATACAAAGAGGAATTGGAAAGTAAAAAGCCGAAATATACAGTATAAGTAATAGAAATGGGGGATAGGGATGGAGTTTTTAAACGGGAAAACAGCTGTTGTAACAGGAGCTGCACAGGGAATTGGAAAAGAGATTGCAAGGGTTTATGCAAAACTAGGGGCGAAAGTATTAATTAGCGATGTAAATGAAGAGAATCTACAAAAAACGACACGTGAGTTATCAGATGAAGGATATGAAGTGTGCTCATATCGATGTGATGTAAGTAATCAAAATGAAGCGAAGTCGTTAATTGAATATGCGGTTCAAAAATTTGGTACATTACATATTTTGGTGAATAATGCTGGAATTACAAGAGACGCAATGTTACATAAAATGGAGAAGTCTGCTTGGGAACAAGTGTTACAAGTAAACTTAACTGGAGTTTTTTATTGTATGCAACCAGCGCTTCTTTACATGAGACAACAAGGGTATGGGCGCATTATTAATATATCTTCAATTAGTAGAGAAGGAAACATAGGGCAAGCAAATTATGCGGCTACAAAGGCAGGAGTTGTAGGTTTAACGAAAACGGCAGCGAAAGAAGTTGGAAGTTTCGGTATTACTTGTAACGCGATTTGTCCGGGGTTTATGGATACAGATATGACAAAAACGATACCAGATAAAGTGAAAGAAAAGATGGTTGGCGCTATTCCAGTTGGTAGAATTGGAACGCCAGAAGATATTGCGAACGCAGCAGCCTTTTTAGCATCAGAATACGCATCCTATATTACAGGTGAAGTATTAAATGTGAGCGGAGGACTGCAAGTTTAAAGGAATACATAATGAAAAGAACCTGACCAGGTAGGTCAGGTTCTTTCTCATTAATTTAAGTTAAGCCAAACGCTCTTCACTTCTGTATAGTTATTTAATGCGTAAGATCCCATTTCACGGCCGAGGCCAGATTGTTTAAATCCTCCAAATGGAGATGCTGCATCAAAGACGTTATAACAGTTTACCCATACTGTACCTGCACGTACTTTACTTGCAACATAGTGTGCAGTTTTAACATTTTCTGTCCACACACCAGCAGCTAAACCAAATTGCGATTTATTTGCACGTTCAATTACTTCATCAATATCGTTAAACGGTATTGCAGAAATAACTGGACCGAAAATTTCTTCTTTTGCGATCGTCATTTCATCATTTACGTCAGCGAATACTGTAGGAGAAACGAAGTAGCCTTGATCGAATGGATTACTTCCTCCGCAAAGTACTTCAGCGCCTTCTTCAATCCCTTTTTCAATGTAGCCCATTACACGTTTTTGTTGTTCTTCGGAAACGAGAGGACCAATTGTTGTTTCAGGGTTAAGACCGACACCTTGATTTAGTTTTTTAGAATAGAGGACGAGATCAGCCATGACATTATCATACATTTTCTTCGGAACAAATAAGCGTGATCCAGCAGAGCATACTTGCCCTTGGTTAAACATAACACCAGAAAGGGCACCAGGAATCGCGCGAGATAAATCAGCATCTGGCAAGATGATATTTGGTGATTTACCGCCTAACTCAAGTGTAACGCGTTTTAATGACTCAGATGCTTGTCGCATAATTTGTTTACCGACTGGAGTAGAACCAGTAAATGCAATTTTATCAACGAGTGGATGATTAACAAGTGCTTGTCCAGCTGATTCACCGAATCCAGGAACAATATTAATAACACCTTTCGGAAATCCAGCTTCTTCAATTAATTCAGCTAAGTATAGAGCTGATAGTGGAGTTTGTTCTGCAGGTTTTAAAATGATTGTACATCCTGTAGCAAGCGCTGCTCCCATTTTCCACATCGCCATAAGAAGAGGGAAGTTCCAAGGGATAATTTGACCGACGACACCAACAGCTTCATGGCGTGTATAGTTAAAGTAATTACCGGAAACAGGGATTGTTTGACCAACGATTTTCGTAGCCCAGCCAGCATAATAGCGCATATGTTCAATTGCAAGTGGTATATCTGCTGCCATTGTTTCACGGATTGGCTTTCCGTTATCTAACGTTTCGAGCTGTGCAAGCTCTTCTTTATGTTCTTCCATTAAATCAGCTAACTTGTACATGAGACGGCTTCGCTCAGCAGTGCTCATACGAGACCAAGGACCTTCGTCAAAAGCCATGCGAGCTGCGACTACAGCTTTATGAATATCTTCGCGACCAGCTTCAGAAACGACAGCAAGTGTTTCACCAGTTGCTGGGTTTGGTGTTATAAACGTTTTTCCGGAAGCGCTTTCAATGAAAGATCCATTCACATATAACTTTTTTGTACCTTGAAGAAACTTTTCTACCTTTTCATGAAGATTTACAGCTAGTTGACTCATTGTATAACCCCCTTGAAAATATAATGTAAACGCAGTACGAGACGGCGCTTATTCCGAAATCAAGGATGTGGAAACTAGATGGAAAGCCTCTAATTAAAATCATAATTAATAAATACTGAAAATTCAAATTTCATTTGTGTTACAATTGTAAAAAATATGTAATGTAACAGAATCTTCTATATGATTATAAAAAATCCTGCTTGTTTTGCTTTCTAGTAGGAAAAACTAGAAGAACAATGGTACAATAATACATCGTGAGAGGAGGGGGAAAAATGAAAGATTATCATGATGATCCACGCTTTCGAATAGCCCATAGAGAAGCGTTAATTGGTCTTGGACTTGCTATTATTAATTTTATAATATGGTACGGATTCGCTTATGGGCTTGGTAGTAAAAATCCGAGTGAATATACATATGTATTAGGTTTTCCCGCATGGTTTTTTTATAGCTGTATCGTTGGATTTATCGTTATGGTTATTTTACTTAGTTTAGTTGTTCGTTTTGTATTTCAAGATATTTCACTCGATGAGGAAGAAAAAAGTGAGGAATAATAGATGAATTGGTATGTAATCATTCCAATGATAATTTCGTTTATCGTTGTATTTTTAATTGGTGTATATGCTTCAAGACGCGTTCAAGCAACTGCTCATAATAAATTTTTACAAGAATATTTTCTTGGTGGGCGTGAGCTAGGCGGTTTATTATTAGCGATGACAATGATTGCTACGTACGGTAGTGCAAGTAGCTTTATTGGTGGTCCTGGTATTGCTTACAATATGGGGCTTGGATGGGTATTGTTATCTGCGATTCAAGTTGTAACAGGGTATATCGTTTTAACGGTTATCGGTAAAAAGTTTGCAATTATCGCTAGGAAGATGGAAGCCATTACTCTTATCGATTATTTAAAAGGGAGATACAATAATAAAGCAGTTGTTATACTTTCTGCGTTATGTATTATTATCTTTTTATTTTCAGCGACAGTAGCCCAGTGGGTCGGTGGTGGACGATTAATCGAGTCACTAACGGGTCTATCGTACACAACAGCACTATTTTTATTTACTTTTTCTGTACTTGTTTACGTATTAATTGGTGGATTTCGTGCAGTCGCTTTATCAGATACATTATTAGGAATTATTATGTTAGTTGGAACGACAATCATTTTAATTGCTACTGTCATTGCTGGTGGTGGAATTGAAAAGATTATGCAGGAACTTGTTCAAATCAATCCAAATTTAATTACACCATTCGGAGCAGATGGCAGTTTAACGAAGTCATATGTGACATCATTTTGGATTTTAATTGGAATTGGTGTTGTAGGTTTACCACAAATTAGCGTGCGTGCCATGTCTTATAAAAATTCAAAAGCTATGCACCAAGCTTTAATAATTGGAACAGTTGTCGTTGGTACAATTATGATCGGTATGCATTTAACAGGTGTATTTGCAAGAGTAGTACTTCCAGGTATAACGGTACCAGATAAAGTAATGCCGCTACTTGCGATGGAAGTGTTGCCACCTTGGTTAGCTGGAGTTTTCTTAGCTGCACCAATGGCAGCGATTATGTCTACAGTAAACTCGTTATTATTACTTGTAAGCTCGTCAATTATTAAAGATATATACGTAAATTACATAAATAAAGATGCAGCAGACAGTACGATAAAAAAAGGAAGTTTGTGGATTACTGGTATTGTAGGACTACTCGTTTATGCAGCGGCCATTAAACCACCAGATTTTTTAATATGGCTAAATTTATTTTCTTTCGGTGGATTAGAAGCAGCATTCATTTGGCCAATCGTATTAGGGTTATATTGGAGGAAAGGAAATGCAACAGGAGCGCTTGCTTCCATTTTCGTTGGAGTAGGTTCATATATGTGTATTCACCTTTTCTATCCAAATCCGTTTGGTATACATACAGTTGTCTTTCCGATTTGTTTTGCGTTTATCGCTTACATTATTGGAAGTATGAGTGCTGTAAAAAAAACTGTATAGGTTAGCTGGAGAACGTAGTCCTTATAGGACTGCGTTTTTTCGTATGAAATTGTTCTTTTTTATTCTGTATGCCGATTGTTATTCATAAATTAATAACAATTGAGGGGATGGAGTTGAGGTCGATGAAAAAAGTATTATTTTTAGGAGACCCAGGAATTGATGACTCTTTAGCAATTATGTATGGATTGTTGCATCCTGATATTGATATTGTTGGTGTGGTTACAGGATATGGAAATGTAACGCAAGAAAAGGCGACAAGTAATGCGGCATATTTATTACAGTTAGCAGGTAGGGAAGATATACCAGTTATTAATGGTGCGAAAATTCCTTTATCTGGAGATATTACAACGTATTATCCAGAAATTCATGGGGCGGAAGGTTTAGGACCAATTCGACCACCGAAAAATCTTTCTCCAAATATAAAGCCTTTTTGTGAGTTTTTTGACATTCTTGAAAAATATAAAGGAGAATTAATTATAGTTGATGCTGGGAGGTCAACGACACTTGCGACAGCATTTATTTTAGAAAAGCCAATGATGAAGTATGTGAAAGAATATTATATAATGGGCGGTGCTTTCTTAATGCCTGGCAATGTTACACCAGTCGCAGAGGCGAATTTTCATAGTGATCCGATTGCGTCGCAATTAGTTATGCAAAATGCCAAGAATGTGACACTGGTGCCGCTCAATGTTACATCTGAAGCTATTATTACGCCAGAGATGGTAAAGTATATTACGAAACATTCTAAAACAAGTTTTAATAAATTAATTGAACCGATTTTTACGTATTATTATAAAGCTTATAGAAAATTAAATCCGAAAATAAAAGGAAGTCCAGTACATGACGTCGTTACAATGATGGTTGCCGCAAATCCTTCAATATTGGATTATGTGTATCGCCGTGTAGATGTAGATACAGTGGGAATAGCAAAAGGAGAAAGTATTGCAGATTTCCGTCCTCAACCTGATGCAAAAGCCTTAAAAAACTGGGTGCGAATTGGTTGGTCATTACATTATAAAAAATTCCTTGAGGATTTTGTGAAAATCATGACGTAGACATAATAGGAGTATACAAGTTAAAATAATGGAGATGGTTATTTGAATAACCATCTCCATTATTTTGTTTTTTAAAGATAGAGAGAAGAGTTACACAATAGGAGAGGAATTTTACTTGAAAAAAACTATAGTATGCGCAGTGATTGTGGGTATTTTCGTTTTGCTAATATCGGGTAACTTTTTAGTGAAAAAAGTGTGGAGTTCAAATAATGATGATGCACAGTATATTGCATCTTTTATTGAAGAACATAAAGATGAAAAAAATAGTGCACTTCTAGTAAAGAGAAATGATAAAGTTGTTTATTCTGTAAATCCAAATGTTGTATTACCAGTTGCTAGTACGATGAAATTGATTATAGCGCTTGAATATACGAAACAAGTTACGGAAGGGAAAATTGATTCTTCTAGTTTCGTTTCCATTAATGATGTGAATCGGTATTATGTACCGAATACAGATGGTGGTGCGCAAGATAGATGGCAAAGGTACTTGGAAAAGAAAGGAAAGATAACTGAAGGAGCGGTTTCTTTAGAAGAAGTAGCAAAAGGAATGGTTAAGTTTAGTTCAAATGCAAATGCTGAGTACTTAATGGAAGTGTTAGGATTAGATAATATTAATCGGAATTTACAAAGTTTATCACTTCCTGCACATCAACCACTATTTCCAATCGTTTCATCTTTGTATATCCCGGGATATTTGCATAAAGAATTACATGTTCCAAAATATAAAATAGAGAAAAAGTTAAAAGAAATGTCTCAAGAGCAATATCGTGAATATGCGATGATTATTCATGAACGCTTAAAGAAGAAGGGACCATTATTACAGAAGGAAATTCCGCTTTATTTAGAGGAACGTTACGACAAAATTTGGTCAGATAGATTACCAGCAGCTTCTGCAAATGATTATATGGTACTACTTCAAAAGGCAAACCATAAAGGTGGCTTG
The DNA here is from genome assembly GCF_002218325.1 of Bacillus sp. M13(2017). Lineage (NCBI taxonomy): Bacteria > Bacillati > Bacillota > Bacilli > Caryophanales > Bacillaceae > Bacillus > Bacillus sp. M13(2017). The sequence continues at coordinate 112,190 of NZ_KZ268504.1, forward strand.
ACAGAAGCTGAAGAAAAAGTGTGGGCAAATATCGTTGAAACAGACATGAGTGCCAAGAAATACCGTAAAACATTTAGACATGCTGGGCAAAAAAATGGTTATACGCCATGGACAGTTACAAAAGCAGTTTATGCAATGGATAAACGCGGGAACTGTACAGAAATAGTGTTCTTAGCAAATAATTTAAATGAAGATGACAGCGCAGAAATACGGAAACATTTAGCAAACTTACATTTTCAAGTGTTGCAAAGTGATAAGTATGATGCGACTTTTATTAAATAAACTCGGTGCAGAGAGCACCGAGTTTATTTTTGTGTACAAGCACTTTTTTCCTATCTCTGGGTATGATGGGTAGTAATACTTAGGTGAAAGGGGAAAAGGTGATGAAACAAAGTAAAGAAGAGTTTATAAAGAGCGAAGGCGCTGATTTCCCTGGGAAAACATACGTGAATTGCGTATTACAACATGTATTTGAGTTTCAACGAAATTACTTATTGAAAGACATGTTTCAAGTGCATAAAGCGCATATTACAATGCTGACGGAAGAAAATTTAATGAAAAAGGAAGAAGCTAAAGTTATATTAAACGCACTAAAAAAGATAGAGGGAATTCCAAAAGATCAATTGCTCTATACAGAGCAGCATGAAGATCTCTTTTTTTTAGTGGAACATTTAATTTTTCAAGAAGCGAAATGCGATTTTGTAAGTAATATGCATATTGGTAGAAGTAGAAATGATATGGGTGTAACGATGTATCGCATGAGTTTAAGGCGATACGTACTACAATTAATGGAACATCATTTGTTATTGCAAGAAAGTATGCTGCAACTTGCCGATGATCATAAGGAAACGATTATGACAGCTTATACACATACACAACCAGCGCAGCCAACAACATTTGGTCATTATACGTTAGCGATTTATGATACGATGCAGAGAGACTTAGAAAGAATAAAACGAACGTACACACTTTTAAATCAATCGCCAATGGGAGCAGCTGCTCTTTCTACAACAAGTTTCCCAATTAAACGAGAGCGAGTTGCTGATTTACTTGGATTTACTAATGTAATTGAGAACTCATATGATGCTGTCGCTGGAGCTGATTATTTATTAGAGGTTAGCTCGTTACTTACGGTAATGATGACGAATACGAGTAGATGGATTCATGATTTCTTACTATTAGCGACGAAAGAATATGATGGTATTACTGTTGCAAGGCCATATGTACAAATTAGTAGTATTATGCCACAAAAACGAAATCCAGTTTCAATTGAACATGCCCGTGCAATTACGAGTAGTGCTTTTGGAGAAGCATTTACAGTATTTCAAATGATTCATAATACACCATTTGGTGATATTGTCGATACGGAAGATGACTTGCAGCCGTATTTATATAAAGGAATTGAAAAGGCTATTCGTGTATTTTGCATTTTGAATGCAGTCATTCGAACGATGAAAGTAGAAGAAGAAACGTTGAAAAGTCGTTCCTATAAACATGCAATTACGATAACGGATTTCGCAGATGTTTTAACAAAAAACTATGACATTCCATTTCGGCATGCTCATCATGTAGCAAGTGTTATTGCGAATATGTCATTGGAACAGAAAAAGGAGCTACATGAATTATGTTTCAAAGATGTGAATATATACTTACAAGAAAAATTTAAAATACAATTATTAGAAAAAGAGTGGGAAGAAATTATATCGCCAGAAGCATTTATTCAAAAAAGAAAGGTGTACGGTGGACCGAGTAAAAAAGAAATGGAGCGCATGATTAAAAGTCGAAAAGAGTCATTTTGGAAAGAAGAAGAGGTATTTGAAAAGGAAAAACAGAGAGTTTTACAAGTGGAAAATGATTTAAATATATTAGTTTCGAATATTATTGAATCGTAAAAGAAGGATTTAATGAATTAATCGCCAATACTTAATGAAACTATAAATAGAGAGAAGAGATTGTCGATGATTCAATTACGTGTATATGAAGAGATTGTTAATTTTAAAGAAGCGGTTACACCATTTTTAGAAAAAATGAACAGGAAAATAATCTCATATTAGGTGTATTACAAATGGTACAACAACCGATATTTATGGGGGTAGTAAAACAAGAGGAAGAAATTACAATTGTATTTCTTCAAACAGAAGAAAAGAAACAAATTATTGTTGCTACGTCTGAAATGGTGGAAGAGGCCATCGTGGAACTTGCAAAAAAATTAGCGGAAGTATATCCGAATGTTCCTGGATTAATTGGTAATAAGAAAATTGTACAGAGATTAGCGGAAGAGATTGCCGTGTTAGAAAATAAGAAAACTACTATTGCAATGGAGCAAGGTATATATGAATTAAAACAAGTGAAGAAAAAGTGGAACGGAGATGGAGTCTTTAAAGAAGTAAGTAGTGATGAGCTACCAGTAATAGAACAGTGGATATACCAATTTTGCGAAGAAGTGAATCTTCCTACTACAAAAGAAGAAGCGGAACAAACCGCACATATATTAATTACTAATCGTCGTCTATTTGGTTTAGAAATAGACGGAAAACTTGTTTCTGTAGCTGCAAAAACACGCCCAACTAAAAATAATATAACAGTTAATTTCGTGTATACGCCGAAAGAAGCAAGGGAAAAGGGATACGCATCTAATTGTGTAGCGGCACTTAGTCAACGTATGTTAGATGAAGGATACAAGACAACTACGTTATATACTGATCTAGCGAATCCGACATCGAATAAAATTTACCAAGAAATTGGTTATGAACAAATTGCGGAGTCTATGCTTATATTTTTAGAGAAGTAGAACAAAAAGGCATGCTAATTTAGCACGCCTTTTTGTTATTCATCAATTCTAATAACCTCGCCTTGAGGGAAGTCTTCAGTTTCTAGTAAGTTACGAATAGCTTTTGCTACATATTCAGGTGATAATAGTTTTCCTTCTTCTTTTAATGTGATGAAGCGGTCTAAATTTGTGAAGTCTTCTTTATTTGTTTCACGAATTTGTGCTTGCATATTTGTATCAACAACACCAGGTGCAAAAGCGACGATTTTTACTGGGTATTCTTTTTCCCCTTCTTCAGTCGCTACGCACTGTGTAAACATATTTACACCTGCTTTCGTTGTACAATAAGCGCCCCATCCGAAATAAGGATTTTTTCCTGCGCCAGATGAAATATTTATAACGCGTTTATCTACTTTCCATTCTTTCGTATGCTTCATGAAAGTAGATGTAAGAATCATAGGTGCAAGTAAATTAATGTGAACGTTCGTAATGAATTGTTCGCTTTCTGCTTTTTCAATTGGTTTCATAGGTGCGAGTGTACCAGCGTTATTAATTAAATGAATAGATGATACAGTGTCTTCTTGAATAGATGAAATGATTTTGTTAAAGTTCGTTTCTAAATTATGTACATCTTGAAGATCTAAGGAGTGGAAAACACAATTGCTATTATATTGCTGTGCAAGTTTCGTAAGTTCTTTATTTTCTCTTCTAGAAATAGAGATAATACTCGTGTTTTCTTCTAACAATTGCGCGGCGATAGCCTCACCTAAACCTTGTGAAGTTCCTGTTATAATAACATAGCGCATAGTGTAGTAAGCTCCTCTCATACGTGCGGAATTTTGTTGGACAAAGTACATTGCATAGTTTGTCTACATTTTATAGTATAGAGCACTTTTTACTATAAATGAAATGAGATGATTACGTGCCTTTTTTGAATCGCTTTACGACAACAGTAACTGGTGCCGTCACGTTCACTGGGAACACGTTAGGACTTAGTCCCACATCGCCTGCACCAGGTAATATTTTTGGTACACTTGCTGTTTTTACAACGGTAAATACAGCGCTGCAAGTACCAGGGTTCCCAGCAGGTACAACGGATGACTGGCGATTGAATTCTTCAAGTGCAATTTTAAATCTTCCGGCAGGGAGTAGTATTTTGTATGCAGAGTTAGTTTGGGCAGGAACTTTCCGGACTGATACGGAAGATGTTTTACCATTTTTAAATGATAATATTACATTTACAACACCAGCAGGAACATTTTCTGTTACGCCAGATCCTGCTACCGCGCAGCAAGGCTCAGTAGGCAATCAGTTTTATTATGCTCGCTCTGCTAATGTAACGAATCTTGTTAGTGCGGGTGGGGCAGGAACTTATACGACAGGGGCCGTGCCAGCTACAAGAACTTCGGCTGATCCGACAATCAGTCGTTCAGCTGGATGGACGCTTGAGGTAGTGTATCAAAATGCAAGTTTACCACTTCGGAATTTGTCGGTATATGCAGGTCAAGAAATTATCGATGCTTCATCACCACCAGTTGATACTATCATTTCAGGATTTGCTACTCCGGGAACAGGAGCAGTTACAGGAAGAGTGCTCGTAACTGCTCAAGAAGGTGATTCCAACATTGTTGGAGATCAACTTCGCTTCGGCCCGAATGCAAATGCTACAATTGCATTATTCGGCCCGAGAAACCCTGCTAATAATTTCTTTCAGTCACAAATTTGTAACGACATTGGAGAGTTAGATACAACTGGAACGTTTGGAGAGTTGAATCAGCCTTTAGGGATAGCTTTGGCTGTCCGAAGACAAGGATGGGATATTACAAATGTAAATGCCACTTCATCATTAGTAAATAATCAAACGTCAGCAACAGTTCGATTCGTTACAAATGGAGATGGATACGCTGCAGCTGGTTTTGGTGTTCAAATTGATGCGACGGGTCCAATTATTAATCCTGTTAAATCAGTTGATAAAACAGTTGCAGGAGTTGGAGATATTCTCACCTATACAATTACTGTTCCGAATACAGGGACAGGAAGTGCAGATAACGTTGTATTACAAGACAGTATTCCAAACGGAACGACGTTTATAACTGGTAGTGTGACGGTAGGGGGAGTAGCGCAACCGAGCGCGAACCCAGCTAGTGGAATTAATTTAGGAACGATACCTAATAATGCGCAGAGAATTGTAACATTTCAGGTAAGGATCACGTCATTTCCAAATCCAAATCCAATTCCAAATCGTGCGGTGGTATCTTATCAATTCCGTCCTTTCGTAGGAAGCCCACTCGTTACAAGTACAGCTTCTTCAAATACAGTACAGACGATAATTAATCGTGCGAATGTAAGCTTACAAAAGTCTGTAGATTTGCAAACAGCAACAATTAATGACATATTAACGTATACAGTTAATGTGACGAATAATGGAAACATCACTGCGAACAATGTTATTTTTGTTGATAATATCCTTGCTGGAACAACATTTGTTCCAAATAGTGTTACGGTAAATGGAGTAGCGCGTCCAGGAGCAAATCCAGCAAGTAGTATTAATCTTGGGAGTATTAATGCCTCGCAAACGACTGTAGTCCGCTTTCAAGTTCGAGTAACATCTAATCCTCTTGTAAATCCAATTCCAAATCGTGCAAGTGCAACATTTACCTATACCCCAGTGCCTGGTCAAACACCAATTTCAGGTCAAGCGACAAGTAATACTGTATTTACTACAATTAATGTAGCTGATATAAGAACGCGAAAAACAGTAGATCGAGCTTTTGCAACTGTAAATGACGTTCTTACGTACACCGTTACAATTGAGAATACAGGAAATGTACTTGCGACGAATGTTGTTTTTCAAGATCCAATCCCAACTGGAACGACTTTTATCGTAAATAGTGTAACTATAGATGGGATTTCACAACCTGGAGCAAATCCGGCAACTGGGTTTACGATAGCAAATATTTCTCCAGGCGGAAGTAGGACGGTTACATTTCAAGTACGGGTTACATCTACGCCATCCGGAGGCACGATTGCGAATCGCGGAAATGTATCTGCTAATTTCGTTGTTATTCCGAATCAACCACCAGTGACGATTAATAGACAAACGAATACAGTTGTGACACAAGTTAATACAGGTGGTTTAAATGTAATAAAAGAAGTGAATACGACACAAGCGGCAGTAGGTGATACTTTAACATATACGATTGCCGTCCAAAATACAGGAAACGTTCCGTTAACAAACGTGTTTTTCCAAGACACTATTTCTCCCGCTGTCTCATTTGTTGCAAATTCTGTAACAATTAATGGCGTACCACAAAGTGGATTGAATCCAAATACAGGATTTTCTCTTCCGAATATTCCTGCGGCTCAAACAGTTGTAGTCACATTTGACGTATTAATTGTACAGGATCCAGAAAATGAAGATATTTTAAATCAAGCAAATGTAACAGCAAGTTTTCAAGTGGATCCGAGTGAACCACCCGTAACAATCAATGTTCCGAGTAACATTGTGAATACAACAGTACAATCAGGGAACTTTGAAGTTGTGAAATCAGTGAATACGGATGTTGCAACGGTAGGGGATGTTTTAGTATATACAATCGAAATCATAAACGCAGGTAGTGTACCAGCAACAAATGTATTTTTCCAAGATTCAATTCCACAAGGTACATTATTTATTGAAAACAGTGTCTTTGTGAATGGGGTCTTACAAGAAGGGGCAGATCCAGAATTCGGATTCCCATTAAATAATTTGCCTACTGGTGCGAGTGTAATTGTTACGTTTGAAGTATTAATTGATGACATTCCCCAAGGAAATAATGTCCTAAATAATGCGAATGTAACTGGAGATTTTCTTGTAAATCCCACAGAACCACCAATTACTGTAACGGTACCAAGTAATACTGTTATGACAGTCGTGAATTCTTCAGGGTTAAATGTGAGAAAGAGTGTAAGCGCTACTGAAGCAGGAATAGGAGATACGTTAACATATACAGTTCGTATACAAAATAGTGGAACGGTAGCAGCGACAAATGTATCATTTCTTGATCCAATTCCAGTTGGAACAACGTTTGTAACAAATAGTGTAACAATAAACGGAACATCTCAACCAGGTTTAAACCCAACAACTGGATTTCCACTTGCCAATATTCCAGTAGGAGGGATGGTAACAGTTGCTTTTCAAGTGACAATCACGAGTGTACCACCAAATAGAGTTCTTCCGAATACTGCGAATGTAACTGCGGATTTCCAAGTAAGCCCTCTCCAGCCGCCAATTACAATTGTAACGATTAGTAATATTGTTGTGACGCGAGTGAATGTAGGATCACTTAATGTAATGAAGAGTGTAAATACATCGCAAGCAGGAGTAGGAGATACGTTAACGTATACGATTCTTATTCAAAATACAGGAACTGTTCCTGCAACGAATATTATTTTTCAAGATCCAATTCCGTCTGGTACTGCCTTTGTAGCAAATAGTGTGACGATAAACGGAGTCGTGCAGCAAGGTGCGGATCCTATGGCAGGTTTCCCAGTACCAAATATTCCGGTCGGGCAAACATCTACGATTACGTTTCAAGTTACAGTGACGAGTGTTCCGAACGGTGGAAATATAAGAAACCAATCGAACGTTACTGCAAGTTTTCTTATAAATCCAGCAAACCCTCCAATAACGACTGTAACAAATAGTAATTTTGTAGTGACGCAAGTAAACACAGCACAGCTAAATATACAAAAATCTTCATCTGTACAACAAGCAGCACTTGGAGAAACTTACACGTATTCTGTAGTCATTCGAAATAACGGCACAGTAACAGCAACGAATGTTTCTTTTATTGATCCAATTGCTTTAGAAACAACATTTGTAGCAAATAGCGTAACGATAAATGGAACGCCTCAACCTGGATTTGATCCAAATATTGGTTTCCCGCTTCCTAATATTGCAGCTGGAACATCATTGACAGTAACGTTCCAAGTTACGGTAGTTGCACCGTCTACACGTGGAGCAGTATTAAATACAGCATCTGCTACAGCCACTTTCTTATTGAATCCTTTACAACCACCTGTAACAACAACGAATTCAAGTAATACAACGGTAGTTACAATACCGTTACCTCCTCCTGGTGAAGTAACAGCAACAAAAACAGTTGATGTTGCAACTGGGGCTGTCGGGGATGTATTAACGTATACAGTGCTAATAACGAATGTAGGAATTATCCCTGTTACAGATGTACTCTTCCAAGATGTCATTCCAGAAGGGACGACGTTTGTTGACAATAGTGTAACGATAGGTGGAGTGCAGCAACCAGGATTAAATCCAGAAATAGGATTTACAGTTACTCCATTATTAATCGCTGGTGGAAGTATTGAGGTCACATTCCAAGTGACGATTACAGAAATTCCAGATAATGAAGTCATATTAAATGATGCAGATGTTACATTTACTTCACAACCAAATCCGCAGGAACCACCGATTACGGAAACGATATTAACAAATTTAGTCGTTACGACAATTAATATAGCGTTTATTTTTCCATTGAAACTAGTAGATAAAGAAGTAGCGACGGTAGGAGAAATATTAACGTATGATGTATTGATTTTTAATTTCGGAACAGTGCCAGCGACGAATGTTCAATTTATCGATACTACTTCCGCGGGTGTAGCATTTGTACCAGGAAGTGTGAGCATAAACGGGGTACCAGCACCAGGATTAGATCCTTTCATTGGTTTTACAGTTCCAGATATACCTGTCGATGATTTTGTACTTGTCACATATCAGGAAGTGGTTACAAGCATACCAGAAGGTGGAACGATTGTTAATTTTGTAGACGTTACAGCTACATTTGCTGTAAGTGAAACAGAACCGCCTATTACGGAAACAACGACAAGTAATACGACATTAACAGAAATCAATGAATCTGGTTTGAATGTTTTAAAATCAGTAAGTCAGCCGGTTGTTGCAGTAGGCGATACAATCACATATACAACAGTCGTTCAAAATACAGGAACAGTGGTAGCGACGAATGTTCAATATAGCGATGTATTACCGGCCTCTATCACATTTGTACCAGATAGTGTAACGATAGACGGTGTGTTACAACCTGGGTTCAATCCGAACAATGGATTCCCGCTTCCAGATATAAATCCAGGTGAAAGTGTAGAAGTCACATTCCAAGTAACTGTTGTTAGTGTGCCAACAAACGGAACAATTGCCAATACGGCAAATGTAACAGGAAGTTTTGTATTAGTACCAGGAGAACCACCAGTTATAGTAACAGAGCCGAGCAATACAACACTTACTACTGTAAATAGAGGACAATTTAATGTTATAAAACAAGTAAATAGGGCTGCTACTCTCGTTGGAGATGTATTAACGTATACGGTTCAAATAACGAATACAGGAACAGTAACAGCTAATGATGTTCAGTTTATTGATACTATTTCAGCAGGAGCGTCATTTGTACCAAATAGTGTAACGATAAATGGAGCCCTGCAACCAAACTTAAATCCAATTACTGGATTTGGAGTTGGAGATATACCAGTTGGTGAAACGGTTATCGTGACGTTTCAAGCGATAGTTACAAACATCCCGTCATCAGGAACAATTACGAACGTTGCAAATATAACAGGAAGCTTTACTTTAGTACCAGGAGAGTCACCGGTTGTAGTAACAGAGCCGAGTAATACGACGATAACAAGAATAAATAGAGGGCGTTTTAGCGTTATAAAATCTGTAAATAAAGAAGCAACACGTTTAGGAGATACGTTAACGTATAGTGTGCAAGTTACAAATACGGGAACGGTAACAGCAACGAATGTTCAGTTTATTGATGTCCCATCACCTAGTTTAGAATTCGTTCCTGGAAGTGTACAAATAAATGGGATTCCGCAAGTAGGTTTAAATCCATTTGTAGGCTTTTCATTACCGGATCTTGCAGTAGGGGATAGCGTATTAATTACATTTGAAGTAAATGTAATCGCAGTTCCGCCGTCTAGTAGCATTATGAATACAGCAAGAGTAACGGGTGATTTCGAATTGATTCCAGGAGAACCTCCGTCTACAATTACAAATTCAAGTAATACGACGGTTACGCCGATAAATAGAGGCAGCTTAGAAATGCTAAAAGAAGTAGACCATTCAGTTGTTGGCGTAGGAGAAACGGTAACGTATACTGTTCGTATATTAAATACTGGTACTGCTGATGCAATGAATGTTCAATTTATCGATGTACTATCTCAGGAAGCTGATTTCGTACCAAATAGTGTAACGATAAATGGGGTTCCACAACCGGGGTTAAATCCGCAGATTGGATTTACGATACCAGATATTCCAGTTGGTGAGACGGCACTTGTAACATATGAAGCTACGATTACAAGTTTTCCGGATGGTGGAACAGTAGTAAATGTTGCTGGAGCGTTAGCAGAATATATTTTAGTACCAGGAGAGCCGCCAGTTACATTGATGGACACGAGCAATACAGTTATTGTAACGGTAAATACTGCAATCTTATTTGTTGCAAAAGGAGCAAACTTTGAAGTAGCGATGGTAGGGGATGTTGTCACTTACGGAATTGCCGTTATAAATGATAGTACAGTTCCTGTGACCAATATTGTGTTAACAGATATCATTGATCCGAATACGCTATTTATAAATAGCACGGTAACGGTAAATGATGTACCTTTTCCATTCGCTAACCCGAATACTGGTATTCCGTTAGGTGATTTTCAGCCAAATGATGCAGCAATTATTAATTTCCAAGTTGTCATAACAGGAGAACAAATAAATAATTTAGTTACAAATACTGCTACAGCGAATGGGCTCGCAACTGTAAATCCGAATGAGCCGCCAGTAGTAGTTGAAGGTGATAGTAATACAGTTGTTATCCCGTTTATTCCTCAAAATGTCTCAACGACAGTCGTAAAAACGGCAGACCATCAAACAGCAACGATTGGAGATGTTATTACGTTTACGACAGTTATTACAAATACGGGGGATACAGCAATACAAAATATTCGTTTTCAAGATATGTTAGATAGTAGTGTTCGATTTGTCCTTGGAAGTGTAACTGTTGATAATACGCCAGTGTCAAATGTAAATCCAGTATCAGGATTTCTTATAGGAAGTTTAAATCCGGGTGAGGCACAGACAGTTTCGTTCCAAGTAGTAGTGGAGAGAGCACCAAGCGGTTCAGGGAATTATATAAACCAAGCGAGTATTCGTTTCGAACATCAAGTAGGCACAGTATTGCCACCTGTTACACAAATGGTAGAAAGTAACATAGTTGTCATTCCATTTGTTCCAACGATAGAACAAATTTGTGAAACGAATCTTAATTGCTTAGGGAAAATTCCTTTTCAATGTTCTCCGTGTAATCATTTGCAAATAAATAAAAAATAAATACAGAAAGAGCATCCGGAAAAAAGGATGCTCTTTCTGTATTGATCATGTAGATTCTTTTTTGGGTGAGGTGAAAAATTCGTCGATTTTGTCGGAGAGTAGTAATGGAATGGCTCCTTTTATAACAGAAATGTCCCAGTCCCACCATGCGAGATTCTCTAGTTTGTCAATCGTTTCTTGCGGGAAACGATATCGAACAAATTTTGCAGGATTACCAGCTACAATTGCATACGGGGGTACATCTTTTGTAACAATGCTCCTGGCGCCGATAATGGCCCCGTTACCAATTGTAACACCAGATAAAATGCAGGATTGATAACCAATCCATACATCATTGCCAATTACGATATCACCTTTTGAAGAAGGGTGACCAGTAATATGTGCTCCTTCATCAAAAAGTGCATTAAATGGATAAGTTGTTATCCAGTCTGCTCGATGTTCACCGCCAAGTATGAAAACGACTTCTTCTGCTAAGGAACAAAACTTACCTATTTTTAATTTTGTTTCATCGTTCCAAGAAAAAATGGTTGGCCCTACTTTACTATAAGTATAATCACCAATATCATATTTATTATATTCAGGTTTTTGATTTAAATATAACATGCTTCTTCAGCCTCCTTTCTCAATTAAGCGATACGTATGGAATATTATATGCAAGATGTAGTAATGTGAACTGTATTAATAGGTGAAATGAACAAAAGGGAGTGGGATGTATGCGATACGAAATGGGTTTATATAATAAACCGTTTCAGTCAATTCAATCAGGAAAAAAAGTATATGAAGTACGCCTATACGATAAAAAACGTCAACTAATAAACAAAGGCGATGAAATCGTATTTACGAATCTTACGACGACGGAAATGATGACGGTAAAAGTAACGGAAATAAAGCGATACGAGAGCTTTAAATCTATGTATGAACAAATTGATAAAAAATTATTGGATTGTGAGAATGATAGTTTAGAGGAAATGTTAGAAAGTACATACAAAATATATACGAAAGAACAAGAAAAAGAGTGGGGAACAGTCGCGATTCGTATTGAGGAAATAAAATGATAAGAAATCGCGGGGCGGCTATCATTGTACAGGAAGGGAAAATTGCTCTTATAAAACGTATTCGAGAAGAGGAAACATATTATGTTTTTCCTGGCGGAGGGGTTGAGGAAGGTGAAACGCCTGAAGAGGCAACGAAAAGAGAGGTATATGAAGAATTAGGGCTACATATAAAAGTGGAGCACCTTATTGCAAAGGTAAAATATAAAGGAAATGAATATTATTATGATGCCTATATTACAGGCGGAGTGTTCGGAAGTGGAACAGCTGAGGAATTTCAGCGGGAAGGTAGAGGAAGTTATATTCCGTTATGGCTACCGATAAACGAGTTGGAAAAAGTGAATATAAAGCCTTATGAAGTGGTCGGAAATATATTTAATCATTATAAAATATAACGTCTGACAACATACAAAAAAAACCATTGACATAGGCTTCTGATTTAAGTATTGTATTCGAGTATGTTTATAATCAGGAGGTTTATATGAGCAATCAAACTACTACACATCATGTGAAAATGACAACAGCGGATCCATCTGGAATTGGTCTATTTGGATTAGCGATGGTAACACTTGTAGCATCATCTCAAAAGTTAGGCTTAACAGATGGCGTTTCACTTGTATTACCGTGGGCAATCTTTTTAGGAGGATTTGCACAAATCTTTGCTTGCATTCACGATGCAAAGCATAACAATACATTCGGTACGACAGCATTTGGTGCGTACGGCCTATTTTGGTTAGGTGTTGGAATGACTTGGTTAATTCAACTTGGAGTATTTGGCGAAAAATTAGCACAAGCTGCAGATTCAAAACAGCTTGGTGTAGCCTTTATCGGATATTTGATTTTCACAATCTTTATGACGATTGGTGCAATGGAAACACATAAAGTATTATTTATGATCTTTGTCCTTATTGATTTCTTATTTATTGGTCTTTCATTAAGTACTTTAGGTGTTATGCCGCACGCAATGCATAATTTAGCAGCATATTCTGAACTTCTTATTTCATTATTATCTTTCTATGGTTCAGCAGCAGCAGTGTTAAATACACACTTTGGAAAAGTTGTTTTACCAGTAGGAAAGCCTTTTGGTATTTTTAAAAAGTAATAAAAAAGCACAGATGATTGTATAGTCATCTGTGCTTTTTTATTTATCCCGCTATTTGCCGGACAGTAAGACCCCCCACCTCAAAATTCAGTGGAAGCAAAGAAGTTAGGTGAGGGCCCTGCTGCCCGTAAAAGTCCGATTGGTTCAACTAATAATGAGTGGGGGATGAACAAAACTCCTACTCATTAAAGTTTCACTTTATTTGAAATAAGTAATGTAAATAAAAGTAGAAAAAATCAATTGAAATTGATTCTCATTATTAATATAATGAGAATGAGAATCATTTATTGTAAGAGGGGGATGCCGAAGTGGCGAAAATTTTAATAGCTTATGCAAGTATGTCAGGAAATACAGAGAGTATTGCTGATTTAATAAAAGTTAGTTTAGATGCTTTTGATCATGAAGTAGTATTGCAAGAGATGGAAGGCATGGATGCTGAAGAATTATTAGCTTATGATGGAATCATTTTAGGATCTTATACGTGGGGAGATGGTGAACTACCATTTGAAGCGGAAGATTTCCATGATGACTTAGAAAATATAGATTTATCAGGGAAAAAAGTAGCGGTATTCGGATCAGGAGATACGGCGTATGAACTGTTTTGTGAAGCGGTAACGATATTTGAAGAGAAACTTGTAGAACGTGGTGCAGAGCTTGTACAAGAAGGATTGAAAATTGAATTAGCTCCAGAAGATGAAGAGGATGTTGAAAAATGCAGTAATTTTGCAATTGCATTTGCTGAGAAGTTCTAAGAATGGGAGTGTCAACGTGGAGACAATGTTAAGTGCAACTGCTATTACAAAGTTAAGAGATGGAAAACTGTTGTTAGCTACTACATATAATGGCTTATTTATTGAACAAGACGGAGAATGGAAACGAATTTTAAATGGTTTTCAAAAACGAATTAGGGATTTACATAGCGAAGATAATGTAGTTTATGGTGTAGGTGACGAAGGGATTTTTATTCGTAGTATGAATGGTGGAGAGAACTGGACAATTCAGCGTTTTCCAACAAAAGCAACGAGTTGGAATGTATGTAGCAATGTACAAGGAACTGTCATTGCTCATGGAGAAAAAACGCTGTATCTTTCTAATAATTTCGGTTCGACATGGGAGACTATTCATCCGTTTCTTGAGTATGGCAGTGCGGCACCGTCTATTCGATCGTTATTTTTATATAAGCATTACTTATTTATTGGTACGAAAATACATGCTAAATATGGTGGTGTTTGGCTCTTTGATTTGAAGACACGTAAATTAAAGAGGATTAAAATTGCGATAAATCAAATGATCTCCGCGTTGACTTTACACAATTCTTATTTAGTAGCGGCAAGTGGATCGTGCAAGGGAGTTAGCGGGAATATTTCTTATTGTAAAATAGATGAAAGTATTGCGAGTGAAAAAATATATTGGCATACATGTCAAAGTGAGCAGAAAGCAAGTAGTTATTTAGACTTAAGTGTAGATCAACATGTTTTATATACAACTTCAACACAAAATAAGGCGGGTATTAGTAGTGTGTGCCGTGTGCTTCTTGACGAAGGTATTGTTACAGTATGTGATTCAGTTAAAGGGCACGGATGGCGCATTGTTAATCAAAAAGATGGTTATGTAGTAGCCGGATCAGGCGAATTAAAAGCAATGCAGTGGGAACGAAAAATAATTTAAGAAAAAAACTTTACTTTTATTATATTGATATGATATAGTATATTTAAACCATTTTACTTTTAATAATATAGAGATTTAAATGAGCTGTAACTTCCGAGGAGGATAGCAATGTTAAATCTCCTCAGGGGTTGCAGTTTTTTAATATCTGGCTTATTATTGTAAGGTGGTTGAAAATGAATATGTACATATAGGTACATTGTAGGAGGATTTTTTTCATGCAAAACGGTAAAGTAAAATGGTTTAACTCAGAAAAAGGTTTCGGTTTCATCGAAGTTGAAGGCGGAGAAGACGTATTCGTTCATTTCTCAGCTATCCAAGGCGAAGGCTTCAAAACTTTAGAAGAAGGTCAAGAAGTTACTTTCGAAGTAGAACAAGGTAACCGTGGACCTCAAGCTACTAACGTAAACAAGAAGTAATTTTTGAAAAAAGAAGGGCTCGCCCTTCTTTTTTTTTGCATTTTTATAGATGTCCTCCTACTTACATATCATAACAAGACTGAATTTTCATTTATTTTTTTGGGTATTTTTGTATAAAGTACATGAATAAATAAATACTGAAAATAAAGTGTTTGTGTGAAAAGGAATTTAGAAAGAGGTAAATAAATTGAAAAACGCTACACATTACATTGTGTTTGATATTGAGAGGAATTTCAGACCGTATAAATCAGAAGATCCGTCAGAAATAGTTGATATCGGAGCTGTAAAAATAGAAATAGGTACAATGAAGATAATCGAAGAATTTTCGGAGTTAGTAAAACCAAGTGCACGATTAACTCGTCATACAACAAAATTAACCGGTATTACGAAGAAAGATTTAATGGGTGTAGAAAAATTCCCTCAAATTATAGAGAAATTTATTCAGTTCATCGGCGAAGATTCTATATTTGTTTCATGGGGAAAAGAAGATTATCGTTTTCTATCTCATGATTGTACATTACATGGTGTTGAATGCCCAAGTATAGAAAAAGAAAGTAGAATTGATTTGCAAAAATTTGTTTTCCAAGCATATGAGGAATTGTTTGAACATACGCCAAGTTTACAATTTGCGGTAGAACAGCTCGCTTTAACGTGGGAAGGGAAACAGCACCGTGCTTTAGCAGATGCCGAAAATACAGCAAATATACTTCTTAAAGTGTATAGTGAGAGAGATATTAATAAGCGATACAAAAGACATGGTGAACTTGAACTTGTAAAAAACGGAAAACTAACAGAAAAAGCGAAAAAAAAGATGCGAAAATGGGTGTTTAAAGAACTAAAGAAAGATACAGAACGCCTTTTTGAATGGAGTACATTTGAAAGTAGTGACACGTGGGAAAGTATAACGGAAAGATATTATATAAGTGAAAATACAGTAGAACTGCTGAAAAAACATTTTCGTACGGCGGTTAGAAAAGCGGAAAGGCAGATTAGATACTTGGCTGAAATGGAGGAGAATACAGAGGTTAAATGAATTTCTTCTCCATCTCTAACTACATACATGTAATAACAGCGTATTGATATTAAATAGGCATCAACTTGTTGTTGTGATTGCGCATTATAATGGCTTAGGGAGTGTTAAGATGTAATAAGAGTTTTAAACCGTATTAATAAAATAAAAATATATATAAAGAAAAGAGTGTAGTTTAATGGAAACAATCTTTAACATTTTAACTGTTTTAGTTTTTGGGATAATATTTACCACACAATTAGTATTAACTACACTTTCTTTCATAGTAAAGAAGAATTGGAAAAAACTTAATATCTCTTTAAGTTGTGGTGTATTAAAGTTTAAAATAGAAGAGTAAGATTGAGTTTTGTACAAGGGAGGTGTGGTAGTGGTAGACTTGGATATTAAAGATGTCACAGTAAAGATGGAATTAAACGGTGTCTTTTGGAATGAGGATGGGATTGCTGAAATGAAGGTGACTACAAAAGAAGAGCATTCTTTTATTCTTCGTCTAGTAGTTGATTTAGAAAGTAAAACTATTAGGGCGACGAGTGCGGAAATAGTGAATGGATTCTGCCCTCTGTGCAAACAGAAAAAGGACGAATGTAGTGAACTTAATGACTTGCAAAACAAAATGGAAATTTTAGAAGAAGCCTACGATTGGGTAAGAGAACATCCGGAATATCGTTTTCAATTATCTTTTTACGAGTACAATAAATTTGAGGTAGTGAAGTGAAGTTTTAATTTTGAGAACATACATAGTGACTAAAAGGAACAACATAAAAAACTTATAGAAGGGTTTAATCAACTAGAAATATTGAAGCAGATATCTTTAATGGAAATACGCTTGTATAACAAGGAAAGAATCTACTTGATTCTGCAACAAATTTCATCTTAGATTAAAAAATTTTAAACATAAACATATTTTGCTATAAAGCAGAGCAACCGATTCTTAGTAGAATCGGTTTTTAATATAAATGTCAACTAAGTCTAAAATAAAAGAGCGCTTGTTAAAAGCGCTCAGTAAAAATAGTTATATGGAAGTATTTATTCAATACCGCTCGGATCAAACGAATACTGCTGCTTATTCTCAATCCGCTCAATCACATCTTGCAGCTCATCTGGCTTCAGAAACTCAATAGGAGAGAAGCCTTTTTCAAACGTAAGTGTGTCTGCTTCAATCATAAGTACATATCGGTCATTTACCTTCGCAATATGTATTTGATCCCCGAAATCAGCAAGCAGGGCCTTTACAGAGATATGGTCTGCTTTTAGCTTTAATTCCACTTCAGGAGCGTGCTCGACGATTTGAGCGGTTGCTTCCATTACCTCTTCGGTTGAAAATTGTTCCATAATTTCGCGTTTCGGACTGGCAGCCCATACTTCCATCGCTTGGTCGAATTGTTCGCGTTCTTCCGTACCTTCTTCAAATACATCTTCAATTTGGTCGTATACCATGTCCATTACCTGTGTTTTCATAATTTCAGGCATAGAGCGTTCATATTCGACAAATTTTAAGAAGTCTTCGAAGTAGCGGGCATGTGATGCTTGGTGTATTTTTAGTTCGCCTACTTCAACCATACCTTCTTCAGGCATGTACGGATATTGGATAGATTTCATATTCTTTGTTGTGATGGCCATTTCAACGTTACGAATCAGTGTTGATTCATCAGAAATAGAAGCCACCTTTGGTTCGAAGTCACATTTCATTACGAATACGAATGGATCATCAAAGTATTTGCGTAGTTTTGCCTGTGCAATTAAAAATACACCTCCGCGTACAGCGCTTGTGTCAAGATATGTATAAACGAGAGGTTCGCTCATATCTTTAAAGCTTTCCTTTGTTTCTGCAAAGCGAATACGATTAAAAAGGTTGTAATGAGGGTTTGAATCCAGTTCGTGTCCTTCTTCTACAATAAAGCGACCAATCTTTGTTGGGGCTTGTTCTGTTTTTGCATGACGTTCTACTTTTCGCTTTGATATTTTTAATAACTCACCATTCAAAAATTCTTTTAATGAGCTATCTTCATATTCTTCAGCGTCTAAAGTTTGAAAATGTTTGTAGCGTTTATCAACTGCTTCACCTTTTCCTTCTACTTGTACAACATAAAAGGAAAGATAATTTATTTCAAAATCCATATTTATCACCTTGTTTCATTTCATTAACTCTTATCAGTATAGAGATGGAAAAAACTTTCGTCAATTTATATAAGGAAGGGGGAGCCCCTTCCTTATATAATTTTTATTTTCTCGATTAAAATCCGTCTTCTAATGCTGCGAATGGAATGTTTAGTCTGTTTTCTACTGTGCGTAAACGTTGGTTTAAGCGGTTTAGTCTACGTGTATGGCGCTCAACTGTATTTTCTAGTCGACGTACTCTTTGTTCAAGCTCATTTACGCGTCTTTCTAATTGACGATTTCCAGTGCCAGGAAAAGAGATTGGAAGTTGGAATTGTCTATTTTGGTCATATGAATTCGTTTGCTCTGCTTGATCTATATAAGATTGGTATTGTGCTTGTAAGTCATACTGTGGTTGTTGGTACGCATATTGATTATATGGATCATATGGATTGTAGGGATACATAATAACATCCTCCATTTCTTTAAAATAGGTTGAATTCACCATAATGTATGTGCAAAAGCGGAGCGGTGACACGGCAAATACCTATTTATATTGAGGGATTTCTCTTTATCGTGCTATTTGCTGGGCAGTAAGACTCCCACTGATTAAAGTTTCACTTTATAAAAAATAGCTTGAGGGTTTTTAATTTGTATTTCTTTTGGTTAATGGTATATACTGGATAAAAGGGGAGTTTACATAAAAGTTACAATTCTATCAAGCTCAAACTTTTATGTAAATATGTATAGACATTTGTAAAAGAAAAGAGTAATTTATATAGAGTGAAAAATAACTTGTAACATTTTATAAACATATTGTAAAATGATTGTAACAAAACATACATAAAAATGAAATAAATACATAATAGTGATGTTGGGGAAAGGGAGAGAGTATATTGTTCCGTAAAGTAAAGGGTATATTAGTTGGGGTGTTATGTGTAGCTATAATGAGTGGCTGTGGTGCAAAAGTAAGTGATGTTGCATTGGTAAGTGATATTGGTGGGCACACTGTAGAGGCTAAAGCAGAAGTGCAGAATACTATTAGTTTAGTTGATGGTCGAACTGGTACTGAAGTGAAAAAATTAGATTTATCTAGTTTAGGCTATTTTGAAGATGAAGCGAAATTTAAAAAGTCTGTAACAAAGGTTGTTGGTGAGGTTGGAAAAAGCGTCGACAAAAAAATGGTTCCTTCACGTATAGCACTTGATGGAAGTTGGCAAGAAGGAAAACCTTCTTATGAATTAATGGAAAAAGAATTAGTAGATAAATTGTTAAATGTTGGTATGTGGGATGCTACGTATCAGTTGCCGATCGTGGAGAAAAAACCAGTCGCAACATTAAGTGATGCGCAAGGAAATGGTACGGTAATTGGTAGATATGAAACGAACTTAGGTGGTTCAACAGGTGGCCGTATTGAGAATATTCGTTTGTCAGCAGCGAGCATAAATGGAGTTGTGCTAGCAAAAGGAGACCGTTTCTCTTTTAATTCATTAATCGGTGATACAACACCAGATAAAGGATATCAATTAGGGAAAGAAATAGTTGATGGTAAATTAGTAGATGGATATGGCGGTGGTGTTTGTCAAACATCTTCAACTTTATACAATGCAGCAGATCAAGCTGGCCTGAAAATGGTGGAGAGAACTACACATTCTAAAACGGTAGGTTATGTTCCACAAGGAAGAGATGCTACAATTGCATATCCATATTTAGATTTAGTATTTGAAAATACGAATGATGCACCTGTGAAGCTTTATATGGGCATTCAGGGTGGAAAGCTAGTTGCTGAAGTACATAAAATGAGATAAGAGTTAAAAAGCCACCTTTTCTAAAAGTTAAAATGAAGTGCACCCCAATTGTTAGACACAGTCTAACAATTGGAGGTGCATTTTTTATTATGAAAATAAAAATGTATGTAAATTCTGACTTTTATTATTTACATAGGATGATTTTACTTGTATCCTTCATAGTAACGGTTATATGTAATGGGGAAATATAGGGATAAGGAGATGAAGTTATTCATGGTACAAATTCATCCGAAAACACGTATTGGTCATGTTGAATTTAAAGTGAAAGATTTAGAGCGTCAAATTGCTTTTTATGAAAATGTTGTAGGCTTAGAAGTAATTAAGCAAGAGGAAAATAAAGCATATTTATCTGGAAAAGGTGGAAAGAACGCGTTACTTGTTCTTGAAAAGTTAGAGGAAGGGGTACTGCAAGAACCGCGTACGACTGGTATATATCATGTAGCCTTTTTAGTTCCGACTCGTGAAGCTTTTGCTTCTGCGCTATTTGGGGTTCTTCGTAATAAGAATGTAATTGACAGCCCGGCTGAGCAAGAAGGGCGTTATACATATTCAAATGAAATTTTACCAATTTCAAGGTTTAATAGTGCAAGTGATCATACATATAGCGAAGCTTTTTATTTGCAAGATTTAGAGGGGAATGGTATTGAAATTTATGCAGACCGTCCGCGCGATCGATGGGGAGAAGGGCCAGGAGGAAGTACACCACTTGATTTAAAAGAATTGGCAACACTTGTTGATTATGAGTTTGCTGGTTTGCCTGCTAATACTGTCGTTGGGCACGTACATTTACGAATAGCTAATGTAGAGAAATCACATGAATTTTATGTGGAAACAGTAGGTTTTGAAGTACAACAGCGTGAAGAGGATTGCTTATTTATTTCAGCAGGGGGATATCATCACCATATTGGTGCAAATACGTGGAACGGAGTAAACAATCCACATCCACCAGTACATGCAACTGGACTAAAGGTATATGCGATTGTACTACCGCATAAAGAAGCATTAGATGAAGTGAAAGAAAGATTAATAGAAAAACAACATGAAATAAATGAAACTACAAATGGGTTTGCGGTGGTAGATCCAAGTGGTATTACAGTGCAGTTTGAAATAGAAGCAGTGTAAAAGAAGCGAGAAAGTGTATAATCACTTTCTCGCTTTTTTGTGATCATTCATAGCTCAATCCAATATCTTCTTACTACATTCCCATCTTCCTCAGTGAAATCATCATTACGAATCCCGCCGTTATGTAAAATTGTTTTTTCAGAAGCGGTATTCACTGCGTCGCAAACGACAAGTACTTTCGTGATGTCTAATTCCTTCGTTTTTTCTAATGATAATGCTAGTAACTTCGTAGCATAACCTTTTCTTCTTTCAGAAGGGCGAATGCCATAACCAATATGACCGCCAGCGTTAAATAAATGTTCGGTTAAACTATGACGTATATTAACAACTCCCACAATTTTATTTTCATCTGTAACAAGCCAATATGTAGAGTCTGGTACCCAAGTTTCAGGGATATTTATTCCGTTATGCGCATCGAGAAGTTCTTGAACCATAGCTGGGAAGTTGGCAGGATTTTTTGAGATAACCCACGGGATCATTTTTTCATCGCTATCTTTCCATTCGTTATAGAAATCTAAGTATTCTTCTTGTAAATCAGTAGTAGGTGTAAGTAACGAGACGTTCATTGTTAGTAAGCTCCTTTATTTATGTAGTTTTTATAAAAAATTATGACACAAAATGAAAGCGTTTTCCGGAATTTCTCAACCTAATTTCATGTAATCCACCTTTGGTTTTTTAGAAAATTAGTGAAGGTTTAAAATTAGGAGTTATTTATTTTATGTTAATATTTAAAATATTAACATAAAACGGTCGGAGTATTAAGTTTATTTTAGTGATATTCTTTCATATTGATAAATGGATATTTGTGATAATTTTTGTTTTATCTATCTATAATGAATGAAAGGGGGAAGTGCCCGTGAGTGTAGATTTTGATTTTATTATACGAATCGGTGTTGCTGGCTTGTTAGGAGCAATGATTGGTATTGAAAGAGAAATTCGATCGAAAGAAGCTGGATTAAAGACTCATTTCCTCGTAGGGGTAGGAAGTGCGTTAATAATGGTTGTTTCGAAATATGCCTTTTCAGATATTGTGTATGAAGAGCATACGTCTCTAGACCCAAGTCGGATTGCAGCGCAAGTCGTTAGTGGAGTTGGTTTTTTAGGTGCAGGCACAATTATTATTCAAAAACAGGCGGTGAAAGGATTAACGACCGCGGCTGGTTTATGGGCTACTGCCGGCATAGGATTAGCAATTGGAGCAGGAATGTATGTAGTAGGCATTGGAGCGACGATTCTCGTTTTAATTGGTTTAGAAATTGTAAGTCGTATTTTTAAGGTGCAATTTTTATTTCCACAAAATATTACAGTGCAAATGTTTGTAAACAAACATGAAGCGGTACAACAAGTATTGGAAACACTACAAGTGAAAGGCATCCCAATACTCTCATATGAGGTGGAAGCTTCACAGCAAGGTACAGAAACTGTTTATAAGATAGGGATGCAACTGAAAAATATATCGTCAGAAGAACAGAATGAGTTTATTCAGCATATGCAAACATTACCGGAAGTTACGTTTATAAAGTTAAAATCATAGTGTTGAAAATGAGGATAGATGTAGCAGGAATTTTGCTATTATCTATCTTTTTTTGATATAAAATGTACGGAAAGTCAAGCGTTAATTTTACATGGAATGAATACATGTGTGAACGTTACCTTATTTTTTCTCAATACAGGACATAAAGTGAAAATAGTAAAATAATGGAGCGGGACACTAAAAATGTAAGGTAGGGGAGAGCATGAAAGGCTATTCAAAGAAAATGTTAGTAGGGGTAAGTTTTGCTAGTTTAATGTTAGGGAGTTTTCAAGGGGGAAGTTTGGCAGAAGATACTAAGGGAGAGCAAGTTTCTTATCGAAATGTGCTCAAAATGGAGCCAGTCGGTGTACAACTACCAGTACAAGAATTAGCTCATTCATCGAAAGTGCTCGAAAGCAAGTCTTTTGAGAAAAGGCTACAATTTGCCGATTTATCACAAAGACCACCTGAGGTGAAAAAAGAAAGTAAGCAATTAGCTGTAGCGAAAACTTATACAATTGCTGAATTAAATCAATTAAGCAATCAGCAGTTAGTAGATTTACTTGTAACAATTGATTGGGAGCAAATTACGGGGCTATTTCAGTTTAATACAGACAGTCTAGCATTCTATCAAAATGATAGTAGGATGCAGGCGATTATTGATAAATTGAAGCAGCAAGGACAAGCCTATACGAAGGATGATTCAAAAGGGATTGAGACATTAGTGGAGGTATTACGTTCAGGATTTTATTTAGGATTTTATAATTCGGAACTTAGTAAATTAAATGAACGGGGTTATCATGATAAATGCTTACCCGCATTAAAAGCGATAGCTAACAACTCAAATTTCAAGCTGGGTACATTAGAGCAAAATAGAGTGGTATCATCATACGGAAAGTTGATAGGAAACGCTTCGAGTGATGTGGAAACGATAACATCGGCTGCAAAGATTTTTAAACAATATAATGATAATTTTTCTACATTAGTAGATAATCTTTCAGCTGGAAATGCTATTTACGATATTATGCAAGGTATTGATTACGACATTCAATCGTATTTGTACGATACGAGGAAAGAACCGAAAGATACAGTATGGTATCAGAAAATAGATAGTTATATTAATGAACTAAGTCGTTTTGCATTAATGGGAACGATTACAGAAAAAAACGGTTGGCTTATTAATAATGGCATTTATTATACAGGTAGACTCGGTATGTTCCATAATACAGGAACGAAAGGGTTACAAGTTGTAACAGATGCGATGAAAATTTACCCGTATTTAGGGGAGCAATATTTCGTAGCTGCTGAGCAAATCGCAACGAATTATGGCGGAAAAGATGCAAATGGTAACGTGGTGAATTTAGATCAAATAAGAGAAGAGGGAAAGAAAAAATATTTGCCAAAAACGTATACGTTTGATGATGGGGCAATTGTTTTAAAAGCTGGAGATAAAGTGACAGAAGAAAAAGTAAAACGTTTATATTGGGCGGCAAAAGAAGTGAAGGCACAATTCCATCGTACGGTTGAAAGTGATCAACCTTTAGAAAAAGGAAATCCTGATGATGTATTAACGATGGTTATTTATAATAGCCCAGCAGAATATCAATTTAATCGTCAATTGTACGGTTATGAAACGAATAACGGTGGTCTTTATATAGAAGGAACAGGTACGTTCTTTACTTATGAGCGTACGCTAGAAGAAAGTATTTATAGTTTAGAAGAATTATTCAGACACGAGTTCACGCATTATTTACAAGGTAGATATGAAGTACCAGGGTTATGGGGACAAGGGAAAATATATGAAAATGAAAGGTTATCTTGGTTTGAAGAAGGGAATGCTGAATTTTTTGCAGGGGCAACGAGAACGGATAATGTTGTACCGAGAAAGAGTATTATAGGAGGAGTATCTTCAAATCCAGCAGAGCGTTATACGGCAGAGCGAACGTTAAATGCAAAGTATGGAACGTGGGATTTCTATAATTATTCCTTTGCTTTACAATCGTATATGTACAATAAGAGATATGATATGTTCGATAAAATACATGATCTTATTAGGAAAAATGATATAACAGCATATGATGCATATCGCTCTACATTAAGTAAAGATGCGAATTTAAATAAAGAATATCAAGATTATATGCAAATGCTAGTTGATAATCGTGAGAAATATAATGTGCCATTAGTATCAGACGATTATTTAGCGAATCATGCATCGAAGCGAGTTTCAGATATTGCGGCAGAAATAACAGCGGAAGCAAAATTGAAAAATGTATCAGTGAAGAAAAATAAATCACAGTTCTTTAATACATTCACACTACAAGGAACATATACAGGAACTACAGTAAGAGGAGAATATGAAGATTGGAAAACAATTACACAAAACGTTAATGATACGTTAAAACGTTTAAGTGCAAAGGAATGGACAGGCTATAAAACAGTAACAGCATACTTCGTAAATTATCGCGTGAATGCATCAGGACAATTTGAATATGATGTTGTGTTCCACGGTATTAATACAGAAGAAGGTGCAGAGAATAAAGCACCAGTTGCAGTTATAAACGGTCCGTATAGTGGAAATGTAAATGAAGCAATTTCATTTAAAAGCGACGGATCAAAAGATGAAGATGGGAAAATTACTTCATATAAATGGGAGTTTGGTGATGGGGCAGTAAGTAATGAGCAAAATCCAATTCACGTATATACAAAAGAAGGAACGTATACGACGAAATTAACGGTAACAGACGATAAAGGAGCAACTAATACTGCTACAGCGACTGTAACTGTTCAAAAGAAAGAAGATAACAGTGTAGAAAAAGAACCGAATAACTCATTCCAAACAGCAAACAAACTGCAGTTAAATCAAGTTTTACGTGCTAGTTTAGGAAATGGCGATACAAGTGACTTCTTTGAAATTAATGTGGAGACTGCTAAAAATCTTCAAATTAACGTAACGAATGAAAATAATATTGGAATGAACTGGGTACTTTATTCTGAAGCAGATTTAAATAATTATGTTACGTATGCTCAGCAACAAGGGAATAAACTAGTAGGTAGTTACTACACGTATCCTGGAAAATATTATTTACATGTGTATCAGTATGGCGGGGGGACAGGGAATTATACGGTGGAAGTGAAGTAGTAAAAGGGTAGTTGCCTTTTTCAATGAATGGAAAAAGGTCTGTACTTTAATGGAAAAACAGCTGCAGGAAATGTCCCTAATGATAATAACAAATTAAGTGTCGCGAGATATTATATTTACATTAAACAAGTCTAATCAGTAAATGAGATAAAATCGATGAACTAATATTTCATCACGATGTAAGAAAAGTTATAAATATTAAGTGTTTTTAATTGAATTAAACTAAAGGATCAGAGTATATCTGTAACAATAGATAAGCTCTGATCCTTATTAGTTTTAATTAACACACATAAATTTAAGATAATTAATAAGTAAGCTAGCTAGCTAACGGGATTCTTAAAATGCGCTTATGTAATTAACTAAACAGAAAATTGTTATCACGTTAGCAAGGGATACTAATAGAAAAGCGTGTCCCTTTCCCTAATTCACTCTCTATTTCTATATCTCCGTTTAATTCTCTAATAATACTATAAGCAATCATAGTACCAAGCCCAGTTCCTTTTTCTGTTGTTGAATAGAATGGCAAAGCAATTCGTTTTATTTGTTGAGATGACATCCCAATTCCTGAATCAATAATATCAATTATGATATTTCCTTTTACTTTTTGTATATTTATTTGTAATAATCCACCATTTTTCATAGCTTCAATTCCGTTTTGGATGATGTTGTTTAGACAGAGTTTGAATTTTTCGGGGTCCCCATTTATATAAAAGGAATCTGTACTATTTTGTTTGATTTCAACTTTGTATGATAGAGCGAGTGGTGAAATAGTATCTTTCACCTGATTTAAAATGTGATTAATATCTATTTTTTCTTTTAGGGTGTTCTGTGGTTTGGTTAAAGATAAATAGTTATTAATAGTAGATTGTATTTGCTGCATTTCAATTAACATGATTTCTAAGTATTGATCCTGAGAAGGCTTAGAGGCATGTTTTTCATTTAATAATTGAGTGAATCCATGTACCGTGGTTAGTGGATTGTGGATTTCGTGTGCAATTGAAGCTGCTAGTTCGCTAGCTATATAAAATTTTTCAGCCCGTTGCAGTTTTTCTTTCATTTTATATTTCTCAATCATTTCCTCTATAAAATAAACTGATAATAATAATGTGAAAATATTAATGACTATATAATTTAATAAAAATTCTATGAGAGTAGAGTCTATTTTACCTCCTGTATTTATTTGAGTTACAATACCGCAAATAGAAAGTGAAGCTGTACATACTAAAATAAGAAGTAAGCTTAGTGATATCTTTTTTTCTTTAAAATACATAGGTAATAAGTAACGAAAGAGCATTGTTATACCCAAAATAATAGTGAAGATAATAAATGATGGAAGAACGCCATTTCCGCCTAAGTAAAACCGATAAGAAAGATATAAAATTCCTATAAAAACAATGTTTTTTGTATTTCCATATAGAAAAACCAATATTATAGGAATAAAACGTAAATCATAAATAAATCCGACATGTAAATGAAAAGGAAAAGTCATACAAAAAATAATAGCAATGGAGGAAAGGATAGAAAATAACATATTATTACATGTTATTTTTTCTTTAAACTCTAGCCAAAATACGTGATAGCTAAGGATACAAATTATTATAATAAAGGTATTTAATAAAAGAGTAGAAATTCCCATAGTTTTGCATCTCCGATAGTTTGTAAGTAGAATTATGTATGAGTTGGACATAGATGTTTAGTATTAGTAGACTTTTTATTTAAAAAAGGAAGGGTACTTGAAAAGTGCTGTTATATTACTCGTATTAAAATTGATAAGGAAAATAGAAAAAAATAATAGATAAAAAATCTATTTAAATTTATGTACATATGAAATCATAAACTAACTTTTGTATAGGTGAAATTTGGATTGAGTTACTGATAAAATAAGTCTTTTTAAGTATGAATATTCTGTAAAAATGATATGCGTGGTGACTCCTGTTTTGTAGCCTTCGTTATATTAACATGGAATATATCAAATTACAAAGTGAAATTTTAGAAAAATTTTATTAGTACATTTTATCTGAAATAGAAATGCTATTTATTTGATTATTTTGGTACTTACTCGTATAAAACTTTGTTAGAAAAAGACTTTAAAATTTACATGTTTTTTATGAAGTGTAATATTGTAGCTTTATCTATGTGGCTTTCTCAATAACTATTAAGGTGAAAAGTTAAGATATATAGGTTTATAGATATGAATTATTACATAAAAACGCACTTAAAAAAGGATGTATGATGGTAATAGAATACAAACATCAAGGGGGAACTTAAAATGAAGTTAAATAAACTAGTGCTTAGTTGTGGAGTAGTTTCAGCATTAACACTTGGTGTGTTAGGGAATAATACTTATGCTGAAGAAGTACACAAAACGAATGATCCAATTCATTTAGTTGAACATGTTTCTGCAGACTTATTATTAACTCAAACAATGGATTATAGCGGCGAGGCTGTAACTTCTTTCGTATATGATGGGAGTACTGACTTAAGCTTCTCTATGAAAAATAATGGTCAAAATACAATGGGATATAGTGTAAAAGGTCCAAATACAGAGCTAATTGTTGGTGGTTATATAAAACCTGGAGAACAACAAATTAATGTTACAAATGTACGGAATGCTTTATCTCCATTACCGAATGGAACATATAAAATTTACGTTTCAAATGATGATGGTTCTAAGGGGCAATTCCAAGTTTCAGTAAGATCTATGAATTAAATTTAAAACGCTTTGTTTTTAAGTTAATTTAATCTTTGCTTATTGGAAAGAAGCTAAAATGAATTGAGAATTACCGATAAAAATGAAAACGAGCACCTTATCTAATTGTGAGAGGGTGTTCGTTTTTTGCTATTAAACAGAAAATAATTATAAATATATTTTGATATCCCCATTGCTAACCTACTAGATTGTGTCAACGAGAGAATGTCTACTATAAAAGATATTAAAATAAAGATGATGTAACATTTAGCTACATTATATGGGGAAATAGAAAAACCACTCTTATATGAGTGGTTTTTAGTAATTATTTTTAGGTTATACATTTAAAATTAGACTAAGTTATAGAAATAATAAACATTTTATCCGTTGTTATTATTTTGGTTCTGGATAATGATTGTAGTATGAGATTCTAATAAATTCTTGGTAGACATTTGTTAATTTGGCATCTCTAAGAGCATCGTTGAATTTTTGCATACGTACACTCCCTTGAGCGTAGCCTCCACCTGGAGTATAAGGGTTTTTAGCTTCAAAGTCATCCAAAAATACTTTTAATTTTTTATAGTCTTGAGATTGATAGAAAGCCACGGCCTCTTCAGGAGTGACATCAAAGTAAGAGGATGACGTTAAGTTATAAGAAGCTGCTTGAGCAGTAGGTGCCTCTAGCATAGTTGCAGCTCCACCGAACATAGTAAGCGCCATAGAAGATACAATAATTTTTTTAAACATAATAAAACCTCCATGTAGAATATTGGATTAATAGTAATCCTGTAATCATTATAGTTACATCGAAAATGATTATCAAATGCAATATTGCATAATATATCCCGCTATTTTTGGGCAGTAAGACTCCCGCCCAAAAATTCAATGAAAGCAAAGAAGTTAGAGGGGAATCGGGCGGATTAAAGTTTCACTTTATTCTTTGAACAAGAAGTCACCTTTATATTTAAATGGAGGAGTGTAATAGATTAAAAGAGGTGTATAAATTACTCAGATTAATAAGAAAGTGAAAAGGCTATTTTTAATAGGGGGAAAGCTTAATAATTGGAGTAAAGGAATTGCTATTTATATATTTAACATACATATTTGTCTTTTAAATTGTAGGCATGTTTTAGAATTTGTATATAGTAAATTCGTTAAAAAACTTGATAAATAATAAAATGTGTAAATTTTTTGACTATTTTATTAAAATTATTTAATATTTGTAATTTATTGTTTTATAATGATAATTGGGTCGATCGTGAATGTTTTAGATATTGCGATATATACTCGAATTAATTTATTCTAGGGAGGTTACAAAATTGGGTAAGAGAGTCATTATAAGAGTTTTTACATTATTATCAGTACTGGTATTATTCCTTAATGTATTTTTACCTAGGGCTAGTGCAGAGGTTATGACGCATGAGAAATATTCAATGGACTGGAGTTATAGTAACAGTCTAGCTAAGTACATTCGCACTGAAATGATTAAAAATTCAAGTGGTCAAATTGCTTATTGCTTAACTCTTGGATTAAAATCACCAAATGGTGAAGATCTTCCTGAAATGGGGAAAACAGATAATGTAGTATATAGAGTCTTATTAAATGGTTTCCCGCAAAAAAGTGCTGAACAGCTGGGAGTAGCTAATAAAAATGAAGCGCATTATGCAACGCAACTTGCGGTTTGGAATGCATTAGGTCAACTCGATGTAAATGAATTAAAACATGAGAATAAAAATGTTGAAAAAGCAGCTAAGGCTATTATTAGTAATGCTAATAATAGTGAAGAGACTCAAGATGTTTTTATGAATGTGATTCCTGCTGAAAAGCAAAAAGCAGAATTAAAGGGTGAATTCTTCGAAACAAATCTATATTCAGTACAAACAAATGCTAAGAGTGGTTCTTATAAGGTAGTAGCGAAAAATGCACCTAATGGAGTTAGAATTGTTAGTGAAAATGGAGAAGTGAAAGATCAGCTTTCAGTTGGAGAAAAATTTCGTATCCAAATTCCTAAGAATACAAAAACGGGTGAATTTAATTTAAGTGTTGCTGCTAATTTAACTAAAGTTCAAGCAATTGCTTACCGTGGTACGGATACTGTTCAGAATGCTACAGTACTATTAGAAAGAAATGAAGAAAAGCTTAGTAGTGATCTTGCAGTAAATTGGGAAGCAGCTGGTTCTTTAAAAATTAAAAAGGTTGGAGAAAATGGAGAAGTTTTAGCTGGTGCAGTATTTGAGGTCTTTAATACAAATAATGAATCAGTCGGAAAAATCACGACTGGTGCTGATGGTATGGCAGAATTAAACAACTTACCAATTGGTACTTACACATTAAAAGAAATTAAAGCACCAACAGGCTATGTTTCAGATGATAAACCACAAACTATTGAAGTTAAGACAGGAGAAACAGGAGCTGTCCAAATAGTAAATAACAAAGTAAAAGGTAACATCGAAATTAAAAAGCTTAGTGATTCAGGAAAGATTTTACCAAATGTTGAATTCACAGTCTTCACTGAAGATGGAAAAGAAGTGAAAAAAGTAGTAACAAAAGAAAATGGAATTGCAAACGTTGAAGGTCTTACGTATGGTAAATATTATTTCTTAGAGACAAAAACACCTAATGGATATGTTGGAAATAAAACAAAGTATCCTTTTGAAATTAAAGAGCACAATAAAACACTTACTTTTACAGTGGAAAATACCGAAGTGAAAGGTAGTGTAAAATTACTAAAAGTAGATAATGAAGATATTAGTAAAAAATTAGAAGGTGCAGTATTTGAATTGAAAGATGAAAGTGGAAAAGTAGTTGGGAAATATAAGACAGATAAAAATGGCGAGATTAACGTCAAAGATTTAGCGTATGGTAAATATTCATTTGTAGAAAAGGCTTCTCCAAACGGTTACGTTCTTGTTAAAGAACAAATCGTGTTCGAAATAAAAGAACATGGGAAGATTATTGAGTTATTGGCAGTTAATCATCTTATCAAAGGTGATCTAGAAATTACAAAGGTAGATGTGGCTGATGGAAATAACAAGCTTCCAAATGCAGAATTTACGATTTATAACGAAGTAGGAAAAGAAGTAGTAAAAGGAAAAACAGACGATAAAGGAATCGCTAAATTTGAAAAATTACCATTTGGAAAATACACATATAACGAAACTATTGCACCAAAAGGCTATGTATTAAATGAAGAAACGTTCTCTTTTGAAATTAAAGAGAATGGTCAAATCATTAAACACATTGTCAAAGATGAAAAGATTCCTTCAATAAAAACAACAGCTACTGATAAAACAGATGGTACAAAAGAAATGCACACGTCTAAGTCTGTAACAATCCAAGATAAAGTGGAATACAAAGATCTACAAGTAGGTAAAGAGTACACTTTAAAAGGTAAATTAATGAATAAAGAGACTAATAAACCATTAGTTGTAAATGGTAAAGAAGTAACAGCTGAAACGAAGTTTACACCAAAAGAAGCAAATGGTTCTATTACATTAGACTTTACATTTGATGCAACTGGTTTAGAAGAAAAAGAAGTAGTAGTATTCGAAGAGTTACTGAAAGACGGAAAAGTTGTTACGACACATGCTGATATCAATGATAAAGGTCAAACAGTTAAGTTCGTTAAGCCATCAATAAAAACGACAGCTACAAACAAAGCTGATGGTGGAAAAGAGATTCATTCAAAGGATTCTATCACTATTCAAGACAAAGTAGAGTATACTAACTTAGTTGTAGGTAAAGAGTACACTGTAAAAGGTAAACTAATGAACAAAGCTATTAACAAACCATTATTAATTGATGGTAAAGAAGTAACAGCTGAGACTAAGTTTACTGCAAAAGAAAAGAACGGTTTTGTAACATTAGACTTTACTTTCGCTGGTGCTGAACAGCAAGGAAGAGAAGTAGTCGTGTTTGAAGACTTATTACATGAAGGTCAAGTAATTGCAACTCACGCTGACATTAACGATGTAGGTCAAACAGTTCGATTTGTAGAACCGTCCATTAAAACGACAGCTACAAACAAAGCTGATGGTTCTAAAGAGTTAGACGTTTCTAAATCTGTAACAATCCAAGATAAAGTGGAATACAAAGACTTAATCGTGGGTAAAGAGTACGTTGTGAAAGGCAAACTAATGGATAAAGCAACAAACAAACCATTATTAGTTGATGGTAAAGAAGTAACAGTAGAATCTAAGTTTACTGCTAAAGAGAAGAATGGTTCTATCACATTAGACTTCATATTAAATGCTTCTGAACTACAAGGTAAAGAAGTAGTAGTATTTGAAGAACTGTATCAAGATAATATATTAGTAGCTATTCACGCTGAAATTGAAGATAAGGGGCAAACAGTGAAATTTAAAGAGGTAAAGCCGGAACAACCTAAACCAGAACAACCAAATTCAGATAAAAATACGCCAACACCAGAGCAACCTAACGAGCAAGTAAAAGAACAACCACAACTTAAGAAAGAAATTCAATCTAAAATTGGATGGTTACCACAAACAGGTACTAATCTTACAAGTTGGATCTCTATGGTTGCAGGAGCATTACTATTAATTGTTGGTGGAGTGATTTTCTTAAAACGTAAAAATGCATAGAAATTAAAAAATAAGCACATCTGTTTTTATAACAAGATGTGCTTATTTTTATCATTTTAGCTAAGAAGACTCCTATATTTAAGCGTGAATGGCATTTAAAATAGCAACTTTATTTGTAGTAAACAATACATAATTTTGTTTTACTGTTTTAATTAAAATACGGTCTGTTGTCCCATAAGCTGTTCCAATACATATTACATCTACTTCTTCAACACCAGCATAGGTAGCATCTTCGGTAACCTCAATCACATCACGTAATGGAATTATAATCTCCGCCAATTGCCATGAAATAATTAACTCTTCATTTGTTTTTTTTACATTAATGCCTAGCATTATACCAAGACCTTCCAATAATAATAATATGCTATACTTCTGATCTTATTATATAAATTTTTAGATTATTTATCTATATATAGGAATAGAATTTATTTCTATTTGTGAGCATCTTAATGATGTCAAACAAATAGAAGGATATACAGTCTTTCTATTAAGAAATATGTTAAGAACAAAATTTTACTTCAAAT
The DNA here is from genome assembly GCF_002218325.1 of Bacillus sp. M13(2017). Taxonomy (NCBI): domain Bacteria; kingdom Bacillati; phylum Bacillota; class Bacilli; order Caryophanales; family Bacillaceae; genus Bacillus; species Bacillus sp. M13(2017). The sequence continues at coordinate 146,116 of NZ_KZ268504.1, forward strand.
TAATATGAATTTGATATGGTTGAGATATTATGAACGAGAAACAGTAAGAGTTGCAGGAAGGAAATGAATAATGAGACTTAAATTAGTAGGGATTTTCATTTGTGTAATTATGATGTTAGGTATCTTTATAATTTACACCAATCAATCTATTGCTAAAGAACCAGATAAGATGAACTATGAATCTCGTGAAAACTTCATAAATAAAGAGAAAGATAGTAGAGGAAAAAGGCAATCAAAATACAATGAAAGTTCTTTTGCTAGTATACAGGCTGTAGTTAATAAGGAATATGGATTACCCGAAGACTTAGTGGACAGGATTGTTACTGCATTAACAGATAAACCTAATGTGTAAATTATTCAGTGTTTATGAATTCTATTATTACTATTTAAAGCCTAATTTCTCAATGTATTGTAGAGAAATTAGGCTTTTTTTATCAATTCATTAAAGTTTTTATAATTCAAGGACTCAAGTTAATGATTATATTTTCAAGTATTCGTTTTGAGCTACATAGATATAGTTTTCGTTGCAACTGTTTGTTGAAATATTTTATCATGCTCAACAATAACCATTGTGGGATTAAATTGTTGAATAAGTTCTTCAATCTGCATACGGGAATAGATATCTATAAAATTTAGTGGTTCGTCCCATATATATATATGAGCTTTTTCACATAAACTTTTAGCGATAAGCAGTTTTTTCTTTTGTCCACCAGAATAATGAGATATATCTTTTTCAAATTGAATTCGGTCAAAGTCCATCTTACTTAGGATGGACTTAAATAAGGTTTCATCAATCTTGTGCTCTTCAATAAAGCCTGATAGCGATCCCTTCAAATGAGAAGTATCTTGTTGGACATAGGAAATGATGAGTCCTGTACCTAAAGTAACTAAGCCTGTATGCTGTATCGGATGTCCTAGAATTAGTTTTAGGATACTACTTTTTCCGCTCCCATTCGTTCCATCAAGTACAATTCGGTCACCTTGTTCAACTATGAAGCTAATCGGCTCATTCACAATTTGATCATTGTACTTAACGGACACGTCAACTAAAGTAACCAATTCATTTGATTTAAATTGTAGTTGTTCCAATTTTAATGACTCAGTTTTTTCCACATTTTTTAGTAATTTTGATTTTTCCTCAATAGCTTTTTGTTGCCTTGATTCAAGGTTTTTTGCTCTTTTCATCATCTTGGCTGCTTTATGTCCTACAAACCCCTTATCCAACTTAGAGCCTGAATTCCTCGTTCCATTTTTTGAAGCTTCCACGTCATTAGACCAACTTGCTGAACGTTTGGAAGACTGTTTTAATCGCCCTATGTCTTTTTGTAGACGCTCATTTGTAGCCTTCTCGTGTTCTTGCTGTCTATCAAAATTTAACTTCCAAGAAGAATAGTTACCACTTTGAACTTCAATATTTGCTCTATTAATAGATAGGATATGGTCAACGCACCCATCTAAAAATATTCTGTCATGTGAAATTAAAATAAATCCTTTTTTCTTCCTTAGATAATCGGAGACTATCTTTCGTGCATCTGTATCTAAGTGATTTGTTGGTTCATCAATTAATAGAAATTGACCCGCATTTAAAAACAGTGCAGCAAGCAACACTTTTGTTTGTTCCCCATTTGATAATGTTTTAAATGGTCTGTACATGACCTCAGCATCAACATTTAAATAGGATATCTCACGTAGAAGTTCCCAATCTGCGGCTTGGGGACAAATTTCTTCAAGGATTTCATGAGTGAATTTGTTCTTATCTGAAACAGAGTAGGGGAAGTAATTGAATTCTACTGAAGCAAGGATTTTCCCGCTATACTCATAATTCCCTAACAATAAATTAAAGAATGTCGTTTTACCTCGTCCGTTTCTACCAATAAATCCTAGCTTCCAATCCGTATCTATTTGGAAGTTTACACTTTCAAAAATATTATCAAAGCTACCTGGGTATGAAAAAGTTAAGTCTTGGACCTTTATCATTGACATAATAATTCCTCCTTTATATATCGAAACGTTTCATATAAAGTCGGAACATCCATCCATTTTTTAATTCCTCTATATAAGTTTGATGGATATTAACGACTTATATAGAGCATTACATGTGTAACAATAGTATCTGAAGTACTCATTTTTCTCGCTCCTTTATTTGTGAAGTACATTTAACAATTAGTAAGTTTCAACTAAGACAAACGGGAATAAAAAAATCCCCCAATTTGTAATCGGAAGGATTAGTCTTTCGTCTATACTTAATAAGTACTTATTAATCATTTGAATCATGACAAATAAAGTATGAACTGAATTTTAAAAATGGATAGACTAACCCTATATTTTGTAGTTTGAAGTTATAAAATTCAACTTAAAATATAAATTAGTTAATCATTATTCATCCATCATTCCTTTCATAATTCTATTTTTAGAGTAACATTCTTTTTAGGGAGATGCAATATTAGCTTCAATTTCATCTAATTCTAAATCATTTATAATTCTTTGAGTAAGGAGATAAAACTTTACCGCCCTTTTTATAAACATCACATTTTTGTTCAATAGGTCATGTCTTTTGTCCGTTAAAAAGGGAGGATATGAAATTGACATCAACTTTTTGTGTAACTATAATAGTTACGGTTAGTTTCGTAAACTAATTTGAATTTCTATTTTAATGATAGTATATTTTCATTCCTTTTTAAGTGTGACAGATAGCAACTATAATCCAATAGAGGAGTAGATTCTATCTCATATGTAAAGAGTAGATAAGTTGTACCCGCCAAATTTACGATGCTCAAATACTTAAAAAATTACATTTTTCAGCTTATCCTTTTTAGAATCCTCAGTATTGATAATTGTAAACATCTACAAAAAGTTAATAAGATTGTTGTGTGTAGAAAGAAATCTTTTAAAAAGGTCATAATATGGATAATAGGTAGCACACATTTTAATTAGTAGGACTTGTGCCACCATCAAGCCATTTTTTAATAAAAGTATAGAAAAATCAAGAAGGTGAATCCATTGCGTAAACATGTATATGTGCAATTTTATGTATTGATATTGGCTTTAATAACTTATATAAGCTTTTGCTTTATATTTTTATTTGTTTTTCCGAATCATTATTTCGTATCAGATTTTAATATCCGACTATCATCTTTAGTCGTTGAAACTACTGTATTTATCTCATTACTGTATTCTATATTATCCCAAAAAATTAAGTTAGGAGTATTCTGGGTTTGCATTACTATTGCAATAGGGTGTTTTTTGATAGGGAATTTCATATCCGCTTTTCAAGTACTTAATGTAGAATTACCAATACAAAATTTTAATATTTCTGATGTATTTCTACTGTTTTTCTTATTCTTCTTTCTTTTTGCGTTCTTTTATAAAATTATGATGGAATGTAACAAATGGGAGAAAGCGTATTTACTTTGTGATTTATGCATTGTTGTTACTGCTATTTTTACATTAGAGTGGTACCTATTTAATAAACCATCTGCAAATATTTTATTCTTATCAATTGGAGATGTTTTTCTCTCATTTATTTTTCCGATTATAGATTTATTGCTTCTATTACTTGGAGTTACACTGATCTTTCGACCTGCTATTTTCAATGCAAAAAGTAAATTGTTTATTTTTATCCTAGTATTAACTGGATTGGCTATTACGGACTATTTGTATTTTTACTTACAAGGTGATTTGTCAGAGCGTTCAGTTATATTTTTAAGGTGTTTGTATAGAGTTTTCCTATTATTTATCGCTATTGCTGCTACAATCCCAAAGAATACTTCTTCTAAAAGAAATTATTTTATTATTAATCCGACATTTGGAGAGAAACTTCTTGGTATATTCCCTTATCTTGCAGTTGCAGTCTTAATTGGCTTTACTTTGAAAGAGCAAACTTCTTCAGCTACATTAATTACGGGAAATTGTATTGCTTTTGTATTTGTACTGATTCGTCATACAATCGTACGAATGCAAAACAAAGAGTTAACTAAAACATTAAAAGTGTTTAATAATCAATTAGAACAAACAGTATCTCAAAGAACAAGGGATTTAATAAATAAATCTAATGATTTAGTAAAAAATCAAGAGAGATTTAAGTCATTATATGAGTATCATCCGGATCCTATTTTAACGATTGATTCAAACGGTATCGTATTAAATATAAACCAGGCTGGAAGTATGTTATTAGGAAAAGAAAGTGCTGCATTGATAGGGAAAGAAAGTGCTGCATTGATAGGGAAAGAGTGCTTCTCTATTTTTTTAGATGAAGATAAATCTGAATTGGAAGCAGCTATAAAGAAAGGGAAACGATGTAGTTCATCTTCACTACAGTTACGTGTGAAAAATAACAATGAGAAGGATATACTCTTTTGGTATGTCACTATAGTTCCTATTATGATAGAAGGACAAACCTTTGGGAGCTATGTAATGGTAAAAGACATAACAAGGATGAAACAACAACAGGAAGAGATAAATTACCTTGCATTCCATGATACGGTGACGGAGATTGGAAATCGTATATTCTTCCAACAAGAATTAGATAGATCTATTAAGCGTGCACAAAAAACACAGGATAAGTTTGGGCTCCTGTATATTGATTTAAATCGCTTTAAGACTATTAATGATACATTGGGTCATTCGATTGGTGACAAGGTTTTAAAAGAAGTTGCCAAACGTTTTAGGACATGTCTGTCACCGACTATTCCTCTAGCAAGAATAGGTGGTGATGAGTTTGCGATCATTGTCCATAACCAAACAGAGCAACAGCTATTGGATTTGTGTACAACTCTATTTCGTATAACTGAAGAACCATTTGTAGTAAATCAGCATAGTTTTTACTTATCTCTTAGTATAGGAATAGCAGTGTATCCATTTGGAGGAATAAATACTACTACACTTTTACAACACGCTGATATCGCTATGTATAGCGCAAAGGAAAAAGGTAACAATGCTGTTTGTATGTATGACGAGACATTATCTCAAAAAGTAACTCGTCGATTACGATTAGAAAAGGATTTACCAAATGCAATTGAAAATAATGAGTTGTTTTTATTGTATCAACCACAAATTGATAGTAAGGCAGGTAAGGTTATTGGTGCAGAGGCTTTAATACGTTGGCAACATCCAGAGCTTGGGCTGATTTCTCCTTTTGAGTTTATACCTATCGCAGAAGAAACGGCGCAGATTATTTCAATTGGGAAGTGGACGTTACAGAAAGCGTGTCAACAACTGAAAGAATGGCATTCTGCGGGCTTTTCAAATCTAAAGATGGGGATAAATTTATCAGCTATAGAGTTTGAACAGAAAGATTTTGTTCAAACCATTATATCTACCATAGAAGAGATAGGAATACCTGCTAATTCGATTGATTTGGAATTAACAGAGCGAATAGCAATGGTAGATGAAAAGGAAACCTTATCGAAGTTAAAAGCATTAAAATCATATGGTGTACATTTATCAATTGACGATTTGGGTACAGGTTATTCTTCATTAGCGTATCTGCCTCTTTATCCAATTGATACTTTGAAAATTCCAAGAGAATTTGTTAATAGGATTGGAACTTCTACTGATGGAGATGAAATTATACAAACCATTATTTCACTTGCTCATACTTTAAACATGAAAGTGATAGCAGAAGGGGTAGAAACGAAGGAACAATTAACAGTGTTACAACGTACTGCATGTTATCTAATTCAGGGCTATTACTACAGTAAACCTGTAAATGAAGATGAATTTATTGGTTTTTTAAGTACAATACAAAATGAATAAGTGAAAAATCAGTATATGTATGAAATAAAGTGAAAAGACGATCTATCCATATGGATTTGAACGTCTTTTCATTTTATTTTCAGTAGTTATGCAGCAAGGTTTCAGCCTTTGAAAGTAAAATAAGTATCTATATTCCTTGTATTTAGGGCTAATGGGATATGAGGTGAAAGTTGCTTCTTGTGAAACCGCATTAGGGACAGCTCGTATATTCTTAAAGCAATTTGAAAAAGCGGAAGAACATTTCAATCGTTCCATTGACCTTTTGCAAAAACATCATGAAGAAAAATTGATTTTAATAGTAAGGCATAATCTAGGACTATTATATGCAACTCAAAATTTATCTAAATTAGCAATTCGTCATTTATCAGAAGTGACAGAGAAGAATATTGCCCATTTTAAAGCATTGTTCTTACAAGCGCGTGAACACTATAAGCTAAGAAAAACAAATATTGTAAAAGAACTTATTGAAAAAGGATTAGCAGTTTGTATGGAATTAGGAAATGAAGAGTATATCATTTCAATATTTTACGTTCTCTTAATGAAGATGAAGCAATTAAACTCTTAGAAGAAGTGAAAAAAGTATTTCTTACTTCGAAAAGCAAGGTTTATGGGATTTCGTAGAAGAATATGCAGATCTAAAAAAGGAAGAAATTATACAATAATCACATGCTATCATTTTTAATAGCTAATTAACAAAAGGACTTCAATTATGGATTCTCTTTGTTAATGGGATAATGCTTTAGTTTATCTAATTATAACAATATTTGTAAAAGGTGTAAAAGGGTCCTAGTTTGGAGGGGGAATTATTTAATAAAAGGGATGATATTTAGTTATCTGCGCTTCTTAATTATGTTTTTTATCACAATTTGAAGTAAATTTCAGTTAATCTTATTTATTTTATAGGAATTATAAGTTATACTAAAAGTAGGTGCAAAATGTACCATTTGAAAAAGAGTGCATTGCAAAAAGGAATCCGTAAAGGATTCCTTTTTTGTTTCTTTTAAAATGAAGCAACGTTCTAATTATCTCTTTCTTTTTTTATGAATGAACTACCAATGTATAAATTTAAAAGGTATTTTTGGAAAATTGCCATATTCCTGTAACAAAACAAAGGTATGTTATGTGTGTTAAATATAAAGAGAAAGAAGGGAAAGTTGTGAAAAAAGTTTTGCCAATTGTTGCGTTATTAGGCATGATGAGTTTTGGAGTACAGGAAATGAATGTAAGAGCTGATACATACCACAAGGGAGATTCAAAAATTAGTTTTTGGGATTCGAAAAGAAAGGGTACTAATTTCATGAATAGTACGTCATTACCTGAAAACTATAAAAGTGCAAAAGAAGCTAATATTGAATATGTGCGTTTAGCACCTGATAAATGGGCAAAAGATAAAGATTTTCTATTTGAGGATAAACCAGATACTTCTGGAAAGGATTTTCTGATAGGTAATGCAGATAACTATCGGGGATTAGTAAAGGAAGATCTAGAAAAATTAAAGGCGGATTTAGATGCCGCACAATCACAAGGAATGAAAGTCGTTCTTACAATGTTATCCTTACCTGGTGATCGATGGCGTCAATTTAATAATAATAAGAATGACGACAGAATATGGGAAGAAGAGAAGTATCAAGAACAAGCAAGTCAATTTTGGAAGGACCTCGCTCTGGAACTAAAAGATCACCCCGCGGTGGTTGGTTATAATATTATAAATGAACCACATCCAGAAACAGCTAAAAATAATAGATATAATGATTTTTGGACGGAAGATTACGAGAAATGGTATGCAAAAGTAAAAGGAACGACAGCTGATTTAAACAGATTTTATGAAAAGGTGATTAACTCCATTCGTGAAGTGGACAAAGAAACACCGATTATTTTAGATTCAGGTTTATATGCTACTCCATGGGCCTTTAAATATTTAAAACCAGTAGAGGATAAAAAAACACTATACGCATTTCATATGTATGAACCATATGAATTAACGAGCCAAGGTGAAAAACAAAACAAGGAATATCAATATCCAGGATTAGTAAAAGTAGGGGATTTAGAGAAACCTGTAATGTGGAATAGACAGGGATTAGAGAAGTTTTTGAAGCCAATTCAACAATGGTCTAAGAAAAATCATGTACCATCTAATCGAATTATTGCAGAGGAGTTTGGAATTAACCGTACTGTTCCAGGTGCTACTCAATACATGCAAGATCTTATTTCTATCTTTAACCAAAAAGGATGGCATAAATCATTCTATGCATTCCGTGAAGACACATGGACAGGGATGAATTATGAATTGGGAACAGAAAAAATAAAATGGGATGAAGAGGGTAAACCGATGCGTCAAGATAATTCACTCTGGGATGTAATAAAAAAAGATTTACAAACGCGTAAATAGTTTAGAATATTAGGTTTAAGGACTAAAGGTAAGCATCTAATTCAAATAGAATTAGATGCTTTTTATTTCGAAAAAAGGTGGAGTTGAATTAAAGGTTCCATCTTTTCTTTTGCATAAAGAGTACCAATCAGGTTTATTTACAACGAAAAATAAGATTTTTAGAGAATAGCTTAGAAAAAATTGTGGAGGTTTAAACAAATGTGGTCACAATTGTTTAAACCTTTAAAGTAAAATGGAAGTTGGACAGTTGCTATACAGGCAGCAAATTTACAATATGTTTCGGCTGAGCCTTCGGGAAATATAATAGCAAATCGTAATGCAGTTAATGAATGGGAGAAATTCGAATTAATTCGGACTGGGGAATTATATACGTACGCTTTAAAAACTAAAAGTAATGGGAAGTATGTTTTGTTTGAGCCAAATGGTAGAGTAGTAGCAGATCGTACATCAATTGGTGCATGGGAAAAGTTTATCTTATATAATGGTGGAGACAATAGGATATATGTATTACAAGCACTAAGTAATGGTAGATATATATCAGCAAATGGTGGTAGAGAATTAACAGCTACTAGTTATGTAGCTGGAAGCTGGGAAAGATTTGTTATTGTATACTTCTAAACTTTGAAGTGTTATATATCTAAATGATAATGGCATGTTTAGTTGGTATAAATACCTAATACAATAAAGTTTTAAGCATGTAATACAAGTGTATATTAACGTGTAAAAGGGCTGCAAATAATTAGCAGTCCTTTTTGTATGGACTTACTGAGGTTATAATGAAAAGAAAAAGAACCCTATAGGGTTCTTTTTCAAGGCATATTAACAGTAAGGAGAATCATGAAATGCTACTTCAAATCTTTATTAGGGGAAAGATTTTGAAAAAGCTTAACATGTATTTATTTTTACATAAATGTAAGATGTAGTAAATTGATAATGTTTATACTTACTATTACTAATATTCAATTAAGATAGTTAATACTATTTATATAGTGTTAACTGGTGTATAGTACAGTATAGATTTAGAAATTTAATATTAGATTACATTTGTTAAAAAAGTTAATAGATATATTATTTCAAATTCTAACTAACATTTAAACGGTTTTAATTGAAATTGGTTGTGTATTAACCCTTATAAGCCGATAAAAGTAAATAAAATAAACAAAGACCCTGTAATAAATACAGGGCCGGATACAGGGTTAAGGGAACGCATAGTTTCTTAATATCATAGTAGCATATATTCTTTGTATAGCTACATGAGGATTTTGACAGAATTAAGAACAAGACAGAAAATCTGTAGGAAAGCAAATATAGTGCTGGAAATGGGATTTTAAATTAAAATATATTTATATTGAAATAGATGAAAACTCTTGAGTACCATGATTAAATTGCCTTTAATTATGAGGTTTAGGTTAGAGGGATAATTGGATCTTACTGAAAAGAAAAAATGTTTTTTAGATTAAAAGAAGAAAAGACACCTTTTGGGTGTCTTTTCTTTAGGTAAACAGTTCACATATTGCTGAATTAGCTACGAAACCATAATTCGACTACGAAGTAAATCCTAACATAATCTGAACAGAAAAAATATGTAATATTACATTTTTATTTTTTAATTATTTTATTCAATATAGAGAAGCAACGTAAATAAAAGGGCATGCAGTCGTATCTGCAGCCCTTTTTAAGAGGAATTTAAGATACCAACAGGACGCGTATTGGTAAACAGGTTCAAAAATAGTATATGTGTTAAGAAAAAGTCCTATACAAAAAAATTACTGTAAGTAAGCCTATTTGTATGTGAAATAAAGAAGGGCCGTCCTATTTGGAGGGCTCTTCTCGTTTGAAGAATTAATATTCAAATAGTTTATCCATTAAATTTTGAATTTCACGTTTTCTTTTTTCTTTTATCAATTGTATACTAATTACCCTCAATTATTAATTGAGGGTAAAGAAGTAACTGTTGAGATTAAGTTTATTGAAAAAGAAAAAAGGTTTTGTAAAGCTAGCCATTACTTTCGTTGGTACTAAACAGCAAGAAAGAGAAATAGTAGTGTTTGAAGACTTATTACATAAAGGTCAAGTAATTGTAACATACCCTGATGTTAATCAGATTTGGAAAAAGAAAAACAAATTTACATACTATACTTAGCATCTAGATGAGACTTATATCAAAGTCAAAGGAGAGTGGGGTTATCTTTATTGTACAAGGGAGCAAGATGGAGTTAATGATGAATAGTTAATTTCATAATTAAGAAATAGTTAAGAAATAGTTAAGCCCGGTTTAAAATTTGCTTTCTATACTAAAAACATAAGCATACAAGAAAGTTGGTGTTCTTACATGAGCGCAATAATAAAGACTACAAATTTAACAAAGATTTATGGCAATCAGAAATCAGTGGATAATCTTAATATAACCGTAAATCAAGGAGAAATTTACGGCTTTTTAGGTCGAAATGGTGCAGGGAAGACGACTACAATTAGAATGTTATTAGGATTGATAAAGCCCACCCATGGAAAGATTGAAATATTTGGAGAAGATTTATTAAAAAATCAAAAAGAAATCCTTAAAAGAATTGGGTCTATTGTTGAAGTTCCTGGATTTTATGAGAATCTTACAGCACGGGAAAATCTACTAATTAATGCGAAAATTATTGGGATACACAAAAAAAATGCAATTGATGAAGCGTTAGAAATCGTGGGATTGCAACATGAAACTAAAAAGCTTGTGGGCAAATATTCTTTAGGGATGAAGCAAAGATTAGGGATTGCTAGATCTCTTCTTCATTACCCAGAATTATTAATATTAGATGAGCCTACTAATGGTTTGGATCCAATAGGAATTAAGGAAATTAGAAGATTGATACAAAATTTGGCTAAAGAAAGAAAAATTACTTTATTAATATCCAGCCACATTTTATCGGAAATAGAACAGTTAGTAGATCATATGGGGATCATTCATGAAGGTAAGCTCTTAGAGGAAATCGAATTTAACAGCCTTAGAAAAAAGAATCGCAAATATATTGAGTTTCAAGTATCGAATGACAATAAAGCTACAAAAATCTTAGAGAAAAACTTTGGTATTTTTGATTATGAAGTTCATAATGAGGGGATTATTCGCGTGTATTCTAAACTTGGGCAACAAGGAGATATTAATAAAATATTTGTACAAAATGATATTCAGGTTTTGAAAATCTTGATGAGTGAAGACAGATTAGAAGATTACTTCACAAAATTAGTTGGAGGTGGAACAATTGGTTAATCTGTTATATACAGAATTATTAAAGCTAAAAAGATCCCATATGTTCTTAATTAGTATTCTCGGTGCATCGGTAGTACCTTTTATGGTAGTAGTAGCATCATTTGTAAGCTTAAAAACTAAACATCCTACTCCTACTATTGTATTTAGTCAATTGTTTGGTGAAGTAAATTTATATACTGTTCTAATAATAGGAGTACCACTATATGGGGTAGTAACCGCCTACCTATTTATTCGGGAATATACAGAAGATACATTAAAGAATTTATTAACTATACCTGTATCACGTATGAATTTTCTTATAAGTAAATTCCTACTTCTATTTTCGTGGATTATGATGTTAACTTTTGTAGCATGGGGATTAACATTATTATTAGGGATAATATTTCAATTTGATGGACTAAGTTCATCCTTAATAAGGGAATCTTTTGTACAGTTTTTGATAGGTGGATTATTGCTTTTTATTTTATCAACACCAATCATACTTTTAACAATTGTACTTAAGAATTACGTACCGACCATTGTATTTACAGTTGTAATAACCATGATTAATTTAATGACAGCAAATTCAGAACATAGAGGATTGTTTCCATGGGCAGCAGCAGGTGATATCTCAAGAAATACGCTTCAGCCCACTTATCCTCCCGAGTACTCCTATATAGGTATATTCGGAACATCTATTATTGGATTAGTATTATTGATTTCATATTTTAAAAAGGTAGATATTCATTAAGAAAAATAAAATGGGACCATCTAAAACTATTAGGTAGTAACAAAAAGTAGATTAAAAAATTATAATTAGCGTTTGATTTATATATGGTAAGGAGGAGTTTGAAAATGTCTTTTTCTCAATTCAATATTGATGCTTTTCGAGCCGTTAACGATTTAGGTAAACAGTACCCATTTCTCAATTCTACTATGACGTTCGTGGCAGAATATATGGTATATTTCTTAGCTTTAATTATTGTAGTGTATTGGTTTACTCGATCTAACCAAAATCGAATGATGGTTGTTCAAGCGATGATTGCTTTTGTGATTGCTGAGGTTATCGGGAAAATAGCAGGAAAGTTTCATTCAAACTATCAACCATTTGCAGAGTTACCCAATGTTAATAAATTGGTAGAGCATGCTGTTGATAATTCATTTCCAAGTGACCATACAATTTTATTCTTTTCAATTTGTTTTTCATTTTGGCTTGTTCATAAAAAGATTGGTTGGCTATGGATTACACTTGCATTCTGTGTAGCCATTTCTCGTATCTGGGTAGGAGTTCATTATCCTTTCGATGTTATAACAGGTGCTATATTAGGGATTGTTTCAGCGATAATTGCTTATTGGTTAGTACCAAAAGTTACTTTCTTGAAAAGAATACTTTCTATATATGAAAAAGGGGAAAACTACATTTTACCTGCAAAAGATAAATCAAAAAATTTTTAAGGAAAAACATCTGAATTATAAGTAGCTTTTTGCTTATAGTGTTAATTTGATGTTAGATAAAGATGAAACATTTCTAGGACAATTGAAGTGGCAAGTTTAAGCCACTTCAATTGTCCTAGAATGACTGAGTGAAAATATGGTTTATATATGTATCATCAATACGAATAACGTTTTCTTGGTAAGAATTTACTCATTACAATTTTTTTTGGAAGACTAAACCTCATAGACATACCCCACATCATTTTCACTTCAAAAATGAATTTCATACTTAAGTTAAAACAGTTATAAGGGATAGGATAACATTGGTGTTCATTCCTTGTTGTAATAATTGTAGATATACATAATTATTTTTTGGAAAACAATTTACAGTAATATTACGTTTTTAGAGGAGAAATCAAGTTGTCAAAATCACTAATAAATATGATTTATTAGTGATTTTGACAACTTGAGAAAATAATTCGTTTATTATTTTGATTACAATATAAGGTAGTATTAGAATGTAGCGTGGAAAGTTAGAGAAAATAAACTGCATATCAAAAGGAGGATGCTTTTGGATAGTTATGTTTGGATTATGAATATCAGAATGAAAAACTATACAATTTAATGAGTGGTAATGTACATTTGGACGTGTAATCCGCGATAGAAATCCTAATGGCAAATTATATCTTAAAGCAGTATGTTAGGCTCTAACCAAAGGAACTGCGATGAACGTTAGGGATTTAGATATTATACGTTTCAAACATAGCAAAGGTATTAAATTCTGAATAATTAGAATTAAGTCAAATTAAATGGGGAGTCCTTATGAAGAAAATTTTAGTTATATTTCAAAATGGGAATTACTCGAGGCTATTTTTTGCATCTTTTACTTCACAAATGGGTAGTACAATTGGTTTAACTGCACTTATGTTTTATTTTTTAAATCGTTTTTCGCACCAACCTGCATATGCTACTATTACGGAGTTGATGTTGTCTTTGCCCACATTAGTAGTATTTTTTCTTGTTGGTGTAGTTACTGATAGGATTGATCGACAAAAAATAGCTCAAAATTGTGATTGGATCTGTTCTATATTATCGCTTTTATTATTATGGTCTCTTTTTCTAAACTGGATGCCAGCAGCATTTGCGCTGTTATTTTTAAGAAGTATGGTAAAGAGCTTTTTTACACCCGCGCAATCATCCCTTGTACAAGGTGTTTTAACAAGAGATGACTATGCTACTGCAGTTGGTTTGAATCAGATGGTTACAAGTTTGTTTATGCTTTTTGGTAGTGGTATCGGGATTTATTGTTATTGGGTAATCGGTATTTATGGTGCAATCTTAATTGATGCAATTAGTTTTTTTATTAGTGCTCTTCTAATAAAATCTTGTAGAATGTCAGAAGAAATTCGTATGCCAAATGGAAAGCATAATATCAAGGATTTGAACATTTCAATTGTAATGAAGGATTTTGTGAAGGGAATACGTTATATTTTGAACCACAACTTGTTACTTACACTTATCTCCGGATTTATAGTTTTCGGAATTTTAAATGGAGGGCTCTCAGTGATGCAGGTATTTATTTTAAAATACAAACTAGCCCCAAGAAACTATGAAGAAGTTTCAATTATATTAAGTATAGTCTTTGGTATCGGGATTTTACTTGGTAGTGTTATAGCATCTATACTTTCTCAAAAAATAAAGCTTTATCATTTACTAATTTTAGCTTTGTTTATTGGAGGAGGAGCGACTATTTTGAGCTCATTAGTCAATACAGTTTGGCTGTATGTTATTTGTACGGGCATAGTTGCCCTAGCACTTCCGATGATTAATGTAGCAATTGGAGGTTGGATTCCGAAAATAGTAAATCCCAAAATGATGGGAAGAGTACACGGGTGTATTAATCCTTTGATGATGCTCTCACAGTCACTAACCTTACTTTTTATTGCTGGATTTTACCCAGGTATTCTTGCAGTTGAAACTCTTTTTTGGATAGTTGGCGGATGTTTAATATTTGTAGGAGTTTTTTACATGATTAGCATTCCACGATTAATGAAAGTAGAAAAATCAGTTAGCATAACGCTCGAATAATTGTAGTTGATCAATTAATTTAACTAGGATTTGTGAGGGATTTTATGGAAATTTTTGTTACCAAAATTAAAGATATAAATGATCGCAAATTAGAAAAAATTTGTTCGTGGATAGATGAAGAGAAAAGATATAGAATAAAAAAATTTATTAATAAAAAAGATAAAATTAGAACCTTGATTGGTGAATTACTAGTAAGGACTCTAACAAATAAAAAGCTTAAAATCGGTAATGAAAGAATAGTATGGGGGAAAAATCATTATGGAAAACCTTATTTAAAGGGGTATCCGAATTATTACTTTAACATTTCACATTCGGGAGAATTTGTAGTATGTGCAATTAGTAATAACCCTGTTGGAATTGACATTGAACAAATAAAACATATTGAATACGAAGAAATAGCAAAAAGTTTTTTCTGTGATAGTGAATATGCTTATATACAAAAAGGTGATGTTAATTATCAATTGAGGAAGTTTTATGAGGTATGGACATTGAAAGAGAGTTATATTAAATGCTATGGAAGCGGATTATCAATGTCACTAAAATCATTTTCTATTAATATAGATAGTCACAAAGCTGTTCGTATACTTTCCGATAATGAAGAAAAAAGTAATTCTTATTCAATGGCGATTTTTGATATAGAGTTAGAATACAAAATGGCCGTATGTTCATTAAATGAAGAAATTTCTAGTAATATAACAGTGATTAACCAAGATATTATTATTAATGATTTCTACAAACTTTTATGAGATAGAGGTGCATTTTAATGATGTTATTTTGTTTGCCTTATGCAGGAGGATCCGAAGCGTTATATTATAAATGGGGTGATTATCTAACCCCATCTATAAATCTATGTCCAGTACTGTTAAAGGGAAGAGGGAAAAGATTCAATGAACCATTTTATAATAGCTTAGAAGAAGCGGTAGATGACATCTTTGATAATATTCGGGATAAAATAGGTGAGGAAGATTATGCAATTTATGGACATAGTATGGGGAGCCTATTAGCGTATGAATTATACTATAAAATAATAGGAATGGGATTCAAGAAACCCAAGCATATCTTTTTTTCTGGATACAAAGCACCGAGTGAAAGGGAAAAGAAGGAGATAACTTATAATTTACCAAATAACGAGTTTAAAAATAGAGTTATAGAATTAGGGGGAACACCAGAAGAATTAATTCGTAACGAAGAATTGTTCGAATTTTTCATTCCTTTACTAAAACATGATTTTAAAATAGTTGAAACATATGAATATAAAGAAAAAGCGGACAAAATCACATGCGATATTACTGTATTAAACGGAACAGAAGATTTAATTAGTCTAAAAGGCATAATTGGTTGGAAGAAGCATACTTGTGGGAATTTTAAGATTTATAATTTGGAAGGAAATCATTTCTTTATAAATAACAATGTGGAAAAAATTACAACAATAATAAATGATACGTTAACTGAGGTTTTAAATTAGATTCCTCAGATATATACCAATAGTTATCCTTACTTATTCATGTTCTTAATTATGTGCTGTAGTAGCCTTATCTGTAACTTGATATGAGTTTTAATATTTGTCTTTAATTAAATTACAGTAAAAAAATCTGATTATTTTAATTATTTAGATAAATTTTTATCATATGTTTTTTGCGTGAAAATAAGGAAATTTTTCTCGTAGTAAGTTAAATTTTTTATAGAATTCCTTTTAGTAACTTCTAAATAGGGGGGATTGTATACCTTGTTATGAACGATGAATTTTTTATTTAATTCATTCTCTATATTTTTAACAGTAATAAAATAATAAATAATTTTGGTAATGGATAATTACTAAAAAAGGGGAAATCCAACATGTCTATTAAGAATTCTGGTGAAATAAACAAGGATGGGACAAGAACTTACGATGAGATTACAGTAGCAGAGCAAGATATGATATTAAATAAATTCAATTCCACAAAAAACGAATATCCAAGAAATAAGACCATAAACCAGCTATTTGAAGAACAAGTGGAGAGAACACCTGAGAATATTGCAGTTGTGTTTAAAGATAAACAACTCACATACAGGCAACTTAACGAGAAATCCAATCAATTAGCAAGGATGTTAAGGAATAAGGGCGTTAATACAGATGCTATTATAGGATTAATGATTGATAGATCACTTGAAATGATAATTGGAATAATGGGTATTTTAAAATCTGGAGCAGCTTACCTCCCAATTGATCCTGATACTCCAAAAGCAAGAATTGATTATATGTTACGGGATAGTCATACCATGATTTTATTGACTCAAGAGAAATTCATTAAGAAAATCGAATATGATTTAGAAATAATCAATTTGGACGAGCTAGATTCAAGTGACTTAAGTACAGGTAATCTGAAACATATAAATCGTTTTGATGATACAGCTTATATTATTTATACATCGGGTTCTACTGGAATACCAAAGGGAGTTATCATTTCGCATTATAGTGCTATCAGAGTCGTTCGAAATACAAATTACATAGAAATAAATAATAATGATACCATTCTGCAGCTTTCGAATTATTCTTTTGATGGATCAATTTTTGATATATATGGTGCTCTGTTAAATGGGGCGAAATTAGTAGTTATAGAAAAAGATACAGTCACGGATATAAATAAGCTTGGAAATATAATTAAGCAAGAAAACATAAACGTGATGTTTATTACAACTGCTTTATTTAATGCGCTTGTAGATATCAAAATAGATTGTTTAATCAATGTGAGAAAAATATTATTTGGTGGAGAAAGAATTTCTGTCTCCCATGCAAGAAAAGCATTAGAATTTCTGGGGAAAGATAAACTCATTCATGTATACGGACCAACGGAAAGTACTGTTTTTGCCACATATTACTTTATAAATGAAATAGATGAGGATGTTGACACTCTACCTATAGGTAAACCGTTAGCAAATACTTCAGTTTACATAGTAGATGAAAAGAAAAATTTACTTCCTATTGGTGAACCTGGAGAACTTTGTATTTCTGGTGATGGATTAACTAAAGGGTACTTAAATAATGAGCAGCTAACATTAGAGAAATTCGTTAAAAACCCATTTGCAGAAGGAGAGCGTTTATACCGCACAGGAGATTTGGCAAGGTGGTTACCTGATGGGAATATTGAATTTATAGGAAGAATTGACCATCAAGTAAAGGTTCGGGGATTTAGGATTGAACTTGGAGAGATAGAGAGTCAGTTATTAAAGCATCCAAATGTAAAAGAAACTGTAGTTGTAGCAAGAGAAGAAAAGGACAAGAGCAATTATATTTGTGCATATCTAACATTAGTAGGAGAAGTTATTGTTGAAGAATTAAGAAAATTTTTAGGTGAAAAGTTACCTGATTATATGATTCCTACTTATTTTCTTAAGTTAGATAAAATGCCGTTAACAGCAAATGGAAAAATAGATAAAAAGTCTTTACCTGAACCAGATCGAAGTTTTAATACCGAGGTTGAATATGAGGAACCAAGAAGTGAGATTGAAAAACAGCTCGTTTTAATGTGGCAGGAAACTTTGAATATAAATAAAGTTGGTATTAATGACAGTTTTGCAGTTCTTGGTGGGCATTCGATAAACGCAATGGAGCTTTTATCTAAAATGAATGATAGGTTAAGTGTTGATTTACCATTAAAGGAACTGTTTAGATTATCCACAATAAAGAAAATAAGTGCTTACATCGAAACGAACAAGGGAGAAATTATTGAGAACCGACAATTTACAAAAACTACAGATTTAAAGAATTTACATGAACCTTTCCCACTTACAGGTATACAATTAGCCTATTTAATAGGTAGAGATCCGGCTTTTGAAATTGGTGGAGCAGCTACAAATTTAACGGTTGAATTTGAAATAGATATTAATATAGATAGGTTTAATAGTGCATTACAAAAATTAATTAATAGACATCCAATACTAAGAACAATAGTTTTTGAAAATGGAACACAAAGAATCTTAGAAGGAGAACTTCTTTATTCTGTAGACACAGTAGATGTAAGGCATTTAAATCAAGAAGATATAATGATACGTATATTGGAACAAAGACAAAAAATGATAGCTAAAATCATAGATCCAAGTACTTGGCCATTATTTGAGATAAAAGCATTTATATTACCCAATAATCAAAAATATTTTTGTTTAAATATAGATCCGCTAATTTGTGATGACAGTAGCATGAAAATATTAATCAAGGAATTTAAAATGTTTTACAATCAGCCAAGTCTGCAGCTGCCTGAGCTGGAGTATAATTTTAGAGACTATGTTTTAGCAACCAATGAATTTAGGCAATCTAATCGATATAAAAAAGATGAGAAGTACTGGTTAAATAAATTGGATAATTTCCCAAGTGCACCAGCATTGCCTTTAAAATGCAACCCATTAGAAATTGAAAAACCTACATTCAATAAATGTTCGGAATTTTTAGAACGTGAAACGTGGAATAGATTAAAACAAAAAGCAAGAGAAAAAAATCTTACCCCTACATCGGTTTTATGTGCTGCATATGCTTATGTCTTAGCATATTGGAGTAATCAGAGTCGATTTGCAGTAAATTTAACTGTTTTTAATCGGATACCGTTTCATCAAGACGTAAAAAAAATCATTGGGGATTTCACAACTCTAATGTTATTAGATATTAATGCGAAAGATAGTATTGAGTCATTTTGGAAATTTGCTGCGAAGGTACAGGATACCTTGTTAGAAGCCCTTGAACATAGACATTATGATGGTGTGGATTTTATAAGAGCTATTGGGAAAAAACATAGAATGGTTAATCAAGCTATAATGCCTATTGTATTTACAAGTGTATTGAGTGAGGACTCAGATGATTCATTTAATCATTTGATAGATTTTGAAAAAATTAAATTTTTTAGTACAAGAACATCCCAAGTTTATATAGATAACCAAGTTTATGAATTAAATGGAGGTTTATATATTACATGGGATTACGTTGAACAATTATTTGAGATCAATGTTATTAAATCAATGTTTGAACAATATATAAATGTATTAAATCAGGTTATATTTAATGATCAAGTGTCAGGTATTAACCTTAGTGACAATAGCATAAAAGTTATTGAAACCTATAATGATACAAACAAAAAGTTTGATAAGTGTACTTTACATGAAATGTTTGTGAATCGAGCAAAACTAGTACCAGATAAGGTAGCTGTAATTCATCATGATGATTCGATAACTTATAAAGAACTAAATGAAAAATCGAATCAAATTGCAAGATACTTAATGGATAAGGGAGTTAGAAAAGGTGATTACATTGGTGTGATAGGTAAGCGATGTATAGATACCATTATAAATTTGTTTGCTGTCTTAAAGGCTGGAGCAGCATATATACCGCTTGATCCTGATTATCCTGAAGAAAGAAAAGAATATATAAAAAAGAAAAGTAATTGTAAGTTCTTTATAACACCTTCTACCTATAAAGATGAAAATATTAGGGAATATTCTGGTGATGAAGTCAATATAAAAGTAGATGAAACAGATATGGCATATGTTATTTTTACTTCTGGTAGTACAGGAAAACCTAAAGGAGTTCAAATAACTCATGGTGCAGCAACAAATACAATTATAGATATTAACGAAAAATTCTGTGTGACAGAAAATGATAAAATTATGGGGATTTCTTCACTGTGCTTTGATTTGTCAGTTTATGATGTTTTTGGTGCATTGAGCTGTGGAGCGGCCCTTGTAATTATAGATGATCAAAGGGATGTATATAACCTAAAAAAAGTTGTAAAGAAAGAAGGAATCACAATTTGGAACTCAGTTCCAGCAATTATGGAACTGACAGTGGACTTATATAATGATAGTGAACAGGATGATAGTCTAAGGCTTGTATTGCTTAGTGGGGACTGGATACCGCTGGAACTTCCTCAGAAGATAAAGAAAACTTTCAAAAATGCGGAAGTTATTAGCTTAGGTGGAGCAACTGAGGGGTCAATATGGTCCATATATTACCCTATTAAGGAAATTAAGGGAGATTGGAAAAGTATACCATATGGGATGCCGTTGGCTAACCAGAAAATTTATGTATTAAATCAAAACAAGCAATTGTGTCCCGTAGATGTAGAGGGAGAATTGTACATTGGTGGAGTGGGAGTAGCAAGTGGATATATAAATGATATTGAAAAAACTAAGATGTCATTTATTTTGCACGAAGAATTAGGATATATTTACAAAACCGGTGATTATGGCGTGTTAAAAGAGGACGGATATGTCGAATTTTTAGGAAGAAAAGACAGTCAAGTTAAGATAAGGGGATATAGGGTAGAATTAGGGGAAATTGAAAATTGTATAATTAAATATAAAGGTGTAAATAAAACAGTAGTAATTGACTATACAAACGATAATAAAATGAAAAGCCTGTATGCTTTTGTAGTTTCAGATGAAGACATAAACCCAAATGAACTAAAACAATATTTGCAAAATCAGCTCCCGAATTATATGATTCCATCAAGATTTTTCAAAATAGATGAAATACCATTGACTGTAAATGGAAAAGTAAATAAGAGTATTTTGGGGGAATTAATAAAAAATCATGAACTAGATGAAGTTGCAGCAACTACATGTGAAGAATCAGAAAATGAAACTCAAGCCCAAATATTAGATATATGGAAAGATGTATTCGAAATAGAAAACATAGGAATAGATACTAATTACTATGAAATAGGCGGAGATTCATTAAAAGCGATATCGATTGTTACTGAAATTAAAAAGAGAATGAATATAGAGGTGCCGATAGGAGAAATATTTAAAAATGACACTATAAAGGTATTAGATCAATATTTGAAAAATAGCCAAGACAATCATAGGGGAAATAGGATTGAAAGGGTATCGAAAAAGGATTATTATGCTACATCGCCTTCTCAAAAACGAATGTACATGCTTTCTATGATGGAAAATAATAGAGGAGCATATCATATTCCTATGGCGTTACTTGTCGAAGGTGAAATCGAATGTAATAGACTTGAAAAAGCATTTAGAAAATTTATAGATAGACATGAAATCCTGAGAACAGGATTTGAAGTATTAGATAATGAATTAGTTCAAAGGGTTTATGATAAAGTTGATTTTGATTTGGAATACCAATGTTTAGATATAGTCGTAACAGATGATGAAGGTTTAAGAGATTTAACTAGCAAAATGTGTAAGGAATCAACAAAGCCTTTTGATTTAAATAAACCATCATTAATGAGAGCTAAACTAATTAAAATCGGAGTAGAGAAGCATATATTGGTTGTTAACTTCCATCACATAATAGCAGATGGGGTATCACAAGGAATATTTATGAATGAAATACTCGATTTATATAACAATCTTGATCTACCTAAGATAAATATACAATACAAGGATTATGTAGAATGGAATAATACGTATAATCAATCTAATGCTATAAAAAAACAAGAGCAATATTGGCTGAATTTATACAGTCATCTGCCATCTAAATTAGAATTACCTTATGATTATAGAAAAGAAAATATTGATACCTTTGCAGGAGAAAATGCATACTTTCATATAGAAAAAGAGTTATCTGAACAGATAAGAAGGGTAGCTAAGGATACAGGGTCAACTTTATATATGCTTATGCTTAGCGCTTATCATATATTACTTCACAAATATACTGGAAAAACTGATATTGTTGTCGGAACAGCTGCATCAGGTAGGTTACATCAAGATTTACAAAATATTTTTGGTGTGTTCGTTAACACTATTGCTTTAAGAAACAATATAGATGCTACAAAAAGTTTTAAAGAAATTTTGGAACAGGTAAAAGAAAATACAATTACAGCATTTGAAAACTCAGAGTATCAGTTTGACGAACTAATTCGCAGTATAGACTATGAAAGAGACTCTAATAGAAACCCTTTATTTGATACCATGTTTGTATTGGAAGACGCTAAATTATTTACTAAGAAGCAAGGTGCTTTAAATCTTAGTCCAATTATATTTGAATTAGATAATGCAAAATTCGATATCACTTTTAATATTTTAGATTATGACGATGAGATCGTGTTAAATGTCGAATATAGTACTGGATTATTCAAAAGAGACACAATATTAAGAATGACAGAAAATTATATTAATATTCTGAGAGAAATATCAGGAAATCTTTCGATAAGTGTAAATAAAATAGATATGATCCCACAAGAAGAAAAGCGCTTTTTATTGTATGAACATAACGATACAAATGTAGATTTCTCTAAAAACCAGTTAATACACAAGTTATTTGAAGAACAAGTAGAACGAACGCCAGATAGCATTGCAGTTGTTTTTGAAGATAAGCAATTGACATATAGGGAGTTAAATGAAAAATCTAATCAATTGGCAAGAGCGTTAAGAGAAAATGGTGTTGGTTCTGATAAAATAGTAGGAATATTATTAGAACGTTCGGTTGATGTGATTGTGGGAATTATGGGAATTCTAAAAGCTGGTGGTGCGTATTTACCAATTGATCCTACATATCCTATAGATAGAATTAAATATATACTTCAAGATAGTCAAACTGAAATATTATTGACCCAGGATAAATTAATTAATTTAGTTGATTGTACAGAAGTTGATGATATTAGCATTATTAATATTCATAATGAGCATTTGTTTAAATACGGAACCGAGAACTTACGTATTGATAGCAGCAGTAAAGATTTAGTCTATGTCATTTATACATCTGGTTCTACTGGAAAGCCAAAAGGAGTTATGGTGGAGCATCATTCATTGGTGAACTTATGTAATTGGCATAATTCCTTCAATAAAATAAGTGAAACTGATAAAAATGCTAGTTATGCAAGTATAAGTTTTGATGCATTTGCTTGGGAAGTATTTCCTTATATCATAGCGGGTTCAGAGATTCATATTATAAATGATAATTTAAAATTAGATATTACGAAATTAAACAAATATTTTATTGAAAAAGAGATTTCAATAAGCTTTTTACCTACACAAGTATGTGAACAATTTTTAATGCTTGAGAATACATCTTTAAGAAGATTATTAACAGGTGGAGATAAACTAAATTATTTTGAAAATAAAAGTTACCAGATTGTTAATAACTATGGTCCTACAGAGAATTCAGTAGTAACAACAAGCTTTATTATAGAAAATTCTTATGACAATATACCGATAGGAAAACCAATATGTAATACAAAAGTCTTTATTTTAAACGAATCTAATGGGCTTTGTCCATTGGGAGTGCCAGGCGAGCTTTGTATCAGCGGAGAAGGTTTGGCCCGTGGTTATTTAAATAGACCAGAGCTCACAGCAGAAAAATTCATTCCAAATCCGTTCATTCCAGGAGAGAGAATGTATCGAACAGGAGACCTTGTGAGAATGTTACCTGATGGAAATATTGAGTTTTTAGGAAGAATTGACCATCAAGTGAAAATTCGTGGTTTCAGGATTGAACTGGGTGAGATAGAGAGTCAACTTCTAAAACATAAGGAAGTAAAAGAAGCTGTTGTTATCGCAAGAGAAGATAATAGTCATCATCAATATTTATGTGCGTACTTTACTTCCGAAACATCGAAGGGCGAGACTAGGGTTCAAGAAATTCGAAAGTTTTTGACAAAAGAGTTACCAGAGTATATGATTCCTGCTTTTTTTGTTCAGCTAGACAAGCTACCACTTACTACAAATGGGAAAGTGGATCGAAAGGCTTTACCAAGTCCTGATGGAAGTTCGGTTGCAGGAGTAGTAGAGTATGAGGCGCCAAGGAATACAGTCGAAGAAAAGCTTGTATCCATTTGGCAAGATATTTTAGATATAGAAAACATAGGAATTCAACACAACTTTTTTGAAATTGGAGGCCATTCACTGAAAGCGACTACGATGGTTTCTAGAATCCATAAGGAACTTATGGTGGAGATACCTTTAGGACAAATATTCCAAGTACCTACTATAAAAGAGATTGGAGAATTTATTAACTCTACAAAAGAAAGTGTATATGCATCGATCAAAAAAGTAGAAGAACAAGATTATTATCCGCTTTCATCTGCCCAAAGAAGACTCTACATTTTAAACAAAATAGAGGGTAGCGGAGTATCTTATAATATGCCTTTCGCTATGAAAATAAAAGGTGATTTGGATGTTCATCAGCTTGAACAGGCTTTCCGTAAATTAATCGAAAGACATGAATCTTTAAGAACTTCTTTTGTAATGGTAGATGGTGAACCAGTTCAAAAGATTGAAAAAGACATAAATTTCCAAGTGACGTATAGAGAAATGGGTACCAATAAACTAGATGATATAATCAATGGATTTGTTAAACCGTTTGATTTGGAGAAGGCTCCTCTTTTACGGGTTGAAATCATACATGTTACAGATGATGAGCACGTGATGGTATTAGATATGCATCATATCATTTCAGATGGTGTATCAATGGGGATTTTCATGCAGGAATTAGCTGAATTATATAATGGTCAAAAATTATCTCCATTAAGCATTCAATATAAAGATTATTCTGAGTGGCAAAGAGGCTTGTTTACTCAAGAAGAAATCACAAAGCAAGAAAAGTATTGGATGAATGTGTTCAATGAAGAAGTACCAGTACTAAATATGCCAACGGACTATAAAAGGCCAAAAAGAAGAAGTTTTGCTGGAGATAGAATCAATTTAAAAATCAATAGTGAAACTTATAATCAGTTAAACAAGTTGGCTACAGAAAATGAAGTTACTATGTATATGCTGATGTTAGCAGGATACACGACTTTGCTTTCTAAATATTCAGGGCAAGAGGATATAGTAGTAGGATCACCAATTGCAGGAAGAAAACATGTAGATTTAAATAATGTAATGGGAATGTTTGTGAATACCCTTGCAATGAGAAATTATCCAAAGGGCAATAGATCTTTTAGAGAGTACTTAAAAGAAGTAAAAGAAAATACATTGAAAGCATATGAAAATCAGGATTATCAATTTGAAGAATTGGTAGAAAAGGTAAATGTGAGAAGAGACATTTCAAGAAATCCACTATTTGATACGATGCTGGTATTTCAACACACTGATAATATGCTATTAAATTTGGATGGACTAAAGGTTAGCATGTTAGAAGATCAGAGGGAAATAGTTAAGTTTGATATTACTATACATGTAAGTGAGTTAGAGGATGGATTAGGATTAGAAATTGAATACTGTACGGCTCTCTATAAAAAGGAAACAATAGAGAGGTTTTTAGAGCATTTTATAAACGTCTTAAGAGAAGTAGTAGAAAATCCAGAACAGAAATTAAGTGAAATAGATATATTAACAGAGAAAGAAAAAAGTAAGTTATTAAACGAATTTAATAATACAAAAGGAAAATATGCTAAAGAAAAAACACTTCCAGAGCTTTTTGAAGAACAGGTAGAGAAGACACCTAATAATGTGGCACTTGTTTTTGAAAATCAAAGTATAACATATAAAGAGCTAAACGAAAGGGCAAATAGCCTTGCGCATATACTTCGCGAAAAAGGAGTTGGTCCTGACGTAGTAACGGGAATAATGGTGGAACGCTCTATTGAAATGATAGTAGGTATAATGGGGATTTTAAAAGCTGGAGGAGCTTATTTACCGATTGATCCAACTTATCCTAGGACAAGAAAAGAATATATGTTACGTAATAGCCATATAGAGATACTATGCGTAACGAATGAGGTTCATAGCGATATATCTTTTCATGGACAAATTATACAATTAGATAAATTAAAATATAAAGAAAATAGAACGAATATCAGTAAAATAAATAGTCCTCGAAATTTAGCTTATGTAATATATACATCAGGTTCTACAGGGAATCCTAAAGGGGTAATGATAGAACAAAATAGTGTAAATAACTTAGTCAATGGGTTAAATAATGTAATTTATAAAAGGTTCAATACTAATGTTAATGTCGCGTTGCTAGCACCATTTATATTTGATGCATCGGTGAAACAAATATTTGCCACATTACTTTTAGGACATACCTTATTTGTTGTGCCAAAGGAAGTATGTTGGAATGCAATGAGTTTAATTGAGTATTATGCAACAAATAAAATACATGTATCCGATGCTACTCCGGCACATTTAACAATGCTTAGCTATGTAAATAAAATAGAACAAGAATTAGAAATTAAAGAATTTATTGTAGGAGGAGAGGCATTAACGCCTTATTTAATCAAAGGTTTATTTGGAAAGTTTGCTGATTTTAAACCTAATATCACAAATGTTTATGGGCCTACAGAGTGTTGTGTAGATTCCACAAGTTATAGAATTGAGTTTGATCAAATAAGCGGTGATAAGGTAATTCCGATTGGAAAACCAATTTTAAACACTAATATATATATATTAGACAAGGGAAATAATCTTCAGCCAATTGGAGTAGCTGGGGAACTGTGTGTATCAGGTGAGGGGATAGCAAGAGGATATTTGAATAATCTAGAATTAACAGCTGAAAGGTTTATTGAAAATCCATTTAATAACGGTAAATCTATGTATCGAACTGGAGATCTTGCAAGGTGGTTACCTGATGGGAATATAGAATTTTTAGGACGGATAGATCATCAGGTGAAAATACGTGGTTATCGAATTGAACTTGGAGAAATAGAAAGTCAACTGTCAACTCATCAAGATATCGAAGAAACGATTGTTATAGCTAGAGAAGATAAGGAAAGTAATCAATATTTATGTGCGTATATCGTTTCACAAAAAGAATTACATGCAAGGGAAATTCGAGAATATTTAGAACAGAAACTTCCGGATTATATGATTCCTGGATATTTTGTGAAATTAGATAAACTTCCGTTGACAACGAACGGGAAAGTAGACAGAAAAGCACTTCCTGAACCAGATGGAAGTATTAATACCGGGGTAGAGTATGAGGAACCGAGAAATGAAGTGGAAGAAAAGCTCGTTGAAATTTGGAGAAGTATTATTGGGATAGAGGATATAGGGATTAATCATAATTTCTTTGTATCTGGAGGAGATTCCATTAAGGCAATCCAAATTATATCTAGATTATCTAGAATTGGTCTTAAACTAGAAATGAAAGATTTATTTGCAAATCCAAAAATTAAAAATCTTGGAAAATATATAAAACGAGAAAAGAAAGAACAAAAGGTTCATGAAATAGTAAATGGGGAAGTAGAATTAACGCCGATACAAAGTTGGTATTTTGAGAAAAACCAAGAAGAGATACATCATTTTAATCAATCGTTCATGCTATTTAGAGAAAATGGATTTGATGAAAAACAGATAGAAGAAGTATTTAATAAAATTATGGAACATCATGATGCTTTACGCATGATATATAAAGAAAAAGAGGGAGAAATAATTCAATATAATAGAGGTTATGACAAGAACCTATTTGATTTATATATTCATGATGTTAAGGGTGTTGAGAATAAGGAAGAGAAGGTATATGAAATTGCTACAAATATTCAAAAAGAGATGGATATTAAAGAAGGTAAACTTGTAAAGCTTTGTATATTTAAATCTGATGAAGGAGATCATCTTCTGATTGCGATTCATCACCTTGTAGTGGATGGAGTATCATGGAGAATCCTACTCGAAGATTTGGAGACTTTATATTCACAACTAGAAAAGGGTGAAAAGCTAGAAATAGGATTCAAAACAGATTCCTATAAAGAATTTGCATCAAAGTTAAAAGCTTATAGTGTGAGTAGGGAATTAATGAAAGAAAGGGAATATTGGACAAGTATATCAAAAGAGAATGTACAGTTTATCCCTAAAAAGAAAGAAATCACAAAAAACAACTTTGAAAATAGTAGTACAGTAAGTATTACATTAGATAAAGAACTCACTACATCTTTACTTAGAAATACAAATAGGGCATATAACACAGAAATAAATGATATTTTATTAACAGCTTTAGCAGTTGGAACCAGAGAATTGACGGGGAAATACAAGCTAAAAGTAAATATGGAAGGGCATGGAAGAGAGGACGTAATAGAGAATTTCGAAATCAATAGGACTGTTGGCTGGTTCACGACGATGTATCCAGTGCTTTTAGATATAGGGAATGAAAATGAACTTTCGACCAACATAAAGACAGTTAAAGAAACTTTGAGAAAAATACCAAATAAAGGAATAGGTTATGGGGTATTAAAACATTTAGCAAAAGATAAGGGATTTATGAATGAAGAAAAGGCACCAATTTCATTTAACTATTTAGGTGAATTGGATCAAGATATTAACAGGAGAGAATTCTCTGCATCGAAATGGTCTATAGGTGAAACAGTGGGTAAGAAAATTAATAGGAATACATCTATAGAAATGAATTCAATGGTTTTAAATGGTGAATTGGTTATTCATACAACATTTAATAAATTAGAATACAGTGAAAAAATGATAAAGGACTTAAATCAGAAATATAAAGAAAGTCTTGAAATGATAATTAATCACTGTGCGAATAAAGTAGAACCAGACCAAACACCTTTTGATTATGGAGATATAAATATAACATTAGAAGAACTTGAAGAAATAAAAGAAAAATACAATGGTTTTATTATTGAGAAAATATATCCGTTAGCAAATATGCAAAAAGGGATGTTATTCCACGCATTAGAAGATAAAAATTCTAGTATGTATTTTGAACAAATTGTAATGGATATAAAAGGGACTGTAGATGTAGATATTTTAGAAAAATCATTTAATACAATAATGAGGAGACACGAAATATTAAGAGCAGCATTTGAGTATGAATTAGTGGAGGAACCAAGACACGTCATACTTCAAGATAGAAAAGTAGGTTTCAAATATTATGATATTCAAGACGAAAGCATTGAGCAGAAAACAAAGTTTATAGAGAATTATTTACAAAATGATAAACAAAAAGGCTTTAATTTAAGTGAAGACACATTAATGAGAATTAGCTTAATTCAAATGAATCAGGATTCATATAAATTGGTATGGAGTCATCATCACATATTGTTAGATGGATGGTGTCTTGGGATTATATTAGGTGAGTTCTTTGATGTTTATGGAAGAAAGATGAAAGGTGAAGATAGCCATTTAGCGGAGCCAACACCATATAGTGATTATATAAGATGGCTGGAAGAACAGGATAAAGAAGAAGGATTAGCACATTGGAAGAGCTATTTGGATGGATATGAAGAACAAGCACAGGTTCCTAAAATCTTGAATAAAGTTAATGAATATAAAAGAAAAGAAAAAATGATAGAATTTTCAAAAGAAATGACTCGTAACATTATTCAACTCGCAAATAGAAATCAAGTTACTTTTAATACCGTACTGCAGGCAATTTGGGGCATTCTTTTAGCGAGGTACAATAATATAGAAGATGTTGTATTTGGAACAGTCGTATCAGGAAGAGAGGCAAAAGTAGAAGGAATTGAAGCGATGGTAGGATTATTCATTAATACAATTCCGACTCGAGTTAAACTGGAAAAAGATAGTAGTTTTAAAGAGGTTTTAAGAAATGTCCAGGATGAATCAATAGAAAATAATAAATATAACTATATAAATTTAGCTGAAATTCAATCTTTACATGATCTAAAAAGAAATCTAATTGATCATGTAATGGTATTTCAAAATTATTCACTGGATGATAGTAGTTTTAATCATGCAGAAAGTAATACAGGTTTTATGTGTCAAAATATAAGGGGAGAAGAGCAAACCAATTATGGATTCAACATTGTAGCAATTCCTGGAGAACAGTTAGTATTAAAATTAACTTATAACGAAAAGATTTATCCACAGGAAATAATAGACAATATAGAAATGCATCTTAAAAAGGTAACGGAACAAGTTGTTTTAAATGAGGATAAGAAATTAAATGAGATAGACATAATCCCAGAGAAAGAGCGAGATGTATTATTGTATAGATTTAATGATACAAAGACGAATTATCCGAAGGATAAGACTATACATCAGCTGTTTGAGGAACAGGTAGAGAAAACGCCTAATCATATTGCCGTTGAATTTGAAGGCACTAAAATGACGTATCAAGAATTAAATGAAAGGTCTAATCAAGTTGCTAGATGGTTACGAGATAAAGGAATTACTGCAAATACAATTGTGGGAATTATGGTTGAGAGATCCCCTGAGATGATAATTGGAATAATGGGTATCTTAAAATCAGGTTCAGCTTATTTGCCGATAGATCCTAAATCTCCTCAGGATAGAATTAAATTTATGATACAAGATAGTGATATTCAAATTCTATTAACGCAGGAGAAGTTCATTAATGATTCCTCATTGGATGTAGAGATGGTTAGTTTAGATAAGAGTGAGAATTTTCAATTGAGTAAAGAGAATTTAGCTCCTATAAATGATTCTGAGAACATAGCTTATATCATATATACATCGGGCTCTACTGGAGTACCAAAAGGTGTGGTAACATCACATTCTAATGCAGTAAGGGTTGTTCGTGACACAAACTATATTAAGATTGATGCAGATGATATTATTTTACAGCTTTCAAATTATTCTTTTGATGGATCCGTATTTGACATCTACGGTGCATTGTTAAATGGTGCAAAATTAGTGATGGTATCAATAGATACAGTATTGAATTTAAGTAAGCTAACAAAATTAATAAAAGAAGAAAAAATTAGTGTTATGTTTATAACTACAGCCTTATTTAATACATTGGTTGATTTAGAAATAGAGTGTTTATCTAATATAAGAAAAATCCTCTTTGGTGGTGAAAGAATTTCAGTATCACATACAAAACGAGCATTGGAGTATTTAGGGAAAGATAAGCTGATTCATGTATACGGTCCGACAGAAAGTACTGTTTTTGCTACGTATTATTGTATAAATGAAATCAATGAAGAATTCGACACAATACCAATTGGGAAGCCATTAGCAAATACTTCAGCATTTATAGTAGATGGAAATCAGAGACTACTTCCAATCGGCGTAGCTGGAGAACTTTGTTTAAGTGGAGCAGGATTGGCTCATGGATATTTAAACCGACCAGATTTGACAGCAGAAAAGTTTGTCTCAAATCCATTTATACCAGAAGAAAAAATGTATCGAACAGGGGATCTCGTTAGGATGTTGCCTGATGGAAATATTGAGTTCTTAGGTAGAATAGATCATCAAGTGAAAGTTCGTGGTTTCAGGATTGAACTTGGTGAGATAGAGAGTCAGCTACTTAAATATAAAAAAGTAAAGGAAGCTATTGTTATCGTAAGAGATGATATTCATGGTGAAAAATATATATGCGCTTACTTTACTTCTGAAACATGGAAAGATGAATTAATAATTCAAGAAATTAGAAAGTATCTAACTAAAAAGCTTCCAGAGTATATGATTCCTGCATTTTTTGTTCAACTTGATAAGCTACCGCTAACTACAAATGGGAAAGTAGACCGAAAGTCATTACCAAAGCCTGATGGGAATGTAACAACTGAGGTAGAGTACGTAGCACCAAGTAATTTTGTAGAAGAGACTATTATTTCAATTTGGGAAGAAATCCTAGGCATCAAATCTATTGGAATTTCTCATAACTTCTTTGAAATAGGAGGAAATTCACTGAAGTTAATGAGTGCTGTTGCTGCTATTAATAAAGTTTTAAATACAGATATAAGCATTCACAATTTCTTTGAGAATCCAAGTGTAATGGGTTTAGCAAATTATATCCTATCAACTGAACATGATCGTCAAAATAGTTCTTATGATTATGTTGAGGAAGAGGTATAACGGTTTAAAATGAAATTCATTTCTTTTGGAGGTAAAAGATATTAGTAATAGGTGTAAAAAGGCAGATTTTCTATAATGTTGATTGTTTTGAGATTTCAGATTTAATTATAAGAAAAGGGGATTTATCCTAGGAAAACTGTACAATCTATACTTCTTCTCAGCAGAGAAAAAGGAATAGATTGTGCAGTTAAGCTAGGCCCAATGGTTTGAATTTCAAAGATGTATATGGAATTTGATAGTTGTTTTAGTTATTTACTAATAGTGTGAGAAATTGAATGGGCACCGCGAAGGGAATGATTCTAGTTATGGATATTAAAGGGTTTATAAATGATTTGAAAAAATCAAACATTTTCTTATATCAGAATCAAGGGAAGATAAAAATTATTGGACCTCGTGAACTAATAACAGCTGAATTAAAGGGAAAAATAAAGTTATATAAAGAAAAAATTATTATAGCTTTAAAAAATGAAGATATAGAAAAAAAGAATGAAATTCCAAAAGCGAAACAATCAGAAAATAATTGTTATACCTTATCAATGGCACAAAAAAGGATGCTTATTTTAAATAATTTGGAATCTAAAGGTACGACATATAATATTCCTTTAGTTATCAAAATCGTGGGCGATTTTCAAATGCAAGTTTTTAAGAATGCTTTTAAGGTACTAATTGATAGACATGAAGCATTAAGAACATCCTTTGTAATGATTGATGGAGAACCAGTTCAAAAGATAGAAAAAGAAATAGATTTTAAAATTGAATATAGTGAATTAGGAGAAGATAGCGTATCAGAACGAGTGGCACGATTTATAAGACCTTTTGATTTAGAGATAGCGCCGCTTCTAAGGGTAGAGATTTTACGTGTTAATCAGAATGAGCATATCATGATGCTTGATATGCATCATATTATTTCAGATGGAGTATCAATGGGCATTTTAATGAAGGAGTTAGCTGATTTAGTTAGAGAAAAAGAATTAGCACCATTAAAAGTTCAGTATAAAGACTATTCGGAATGGCAAAAAGAATACTATAAAGGAGATAACATAAAGCAGCAGGAGGAATATTGGCTCAAGGTATTTGAGGGTGACATTCCAGTTCTGAATATGCCAACTGATTTTCCAAGACCACAAATACAAAGTAGTGAGGGAGATAGGCTTGGTTTTGAAATAGATTCTGAATTAACAAATAAACTTAAATTTCTTGCAAGGGAAAATGGAGTTACTATGTATATGCTTCTTTTAGCAGTATATAAAACGCTTCTTTCTAAATATACAAGGCAAGAGGACATAATAGTTGGTTCACCAATTGCGGGAAGAACACATGATGATTTAAAAAATACAATTGGCATGTTTGTCAATACCCTTGCAATGAGAAGTTATCCAAAAGCAGATACTAAATTCATTGATTATTTAAAACAAGTAAAAGAAAACACATTAAATGCTTATGAGAATCAAGAATATCAATTTGATACATTAGTAGAGAAACTAAATTTAAGAAAAGAAACAAGTAGAAGCGCATTGTTTGATACGATGTTTGATATACAAACTCAAAATAATTTTGAGTTTAATATAAATGGAGTAACCACTGAGGTTTGCGATATTGATTTTAATGTGGCGAAATTTGATTTAAGTCTTACGGCGATAGAATATACAGATCATTTGAAATTTGATTTGCAATATTGCACAAAATTATTTAAAAAAGAAACAATCAAAAGACTTGCAGGTCATTTAG
The DNA here is from genome assembly GCF_002218325.1 of Bacillus sp. M13(2017). Classification (NCBI taxonomy): domain Bacteria; kingdom Bacillati; phylum Bacillota; class Bacilli; order Caryophanales; family Bacillaceae; genus Bacillus; species Bacillus sp. M13(2017). The sequence goes on from NZ_KZ268504.1 coordinate 180,399, forward strand.
TAAATGTAATAAAGGAAATTACCAATAATCCGGGGCTTAAATTAGGAGAAATAAATTTACTTTCAGAAGAAGAAACGGAAATCATATTACACAAATTTAATGATACCATGGCCGAATTTCCTAAAAATAAGACCTTAAACCATGTATTTGAAGAGCAGGTTCTAAAAACACCAAATCATATTGCAGTTATATTTGAAGAGGAACAATTAACATATAAACAACTAAATGAAAAAGCAAATCGACTGGCAAGGTTGCTTAGAAAAAATGGTGCAAAGCCGGATACTGTAATAGGAATTATGGCGGATAAATCCCCAGAAATGATAATTGGCATATTGGCAATTTTAAAAGCTGGAGCAGCATATTTACCAATTGACCCTGAGTATCCTGAAGAAAGAATTGAATATATGCTAAAAGATAGTGAAGCAAAATTAGTTGTTACTCAGGAGCACTTACAATTCAAAGTAAGAATAGTTCCAAGTATTTTATTTAATGATGAAGAAATTAGTTCTTTAAATAAGGACAACCTAGAAAATTTAAATCATTCATCTGATTTAGCTTATTTAATATATACGTCAGGTTCTAGTGGAAAGCCTAAAGGGGTTATGACTACACATCGTAACGTCATTAACTATATTTATGCATTTTCAAAACAAATTACTTTAAATGAAGAAGATTCTATATTACAAGTAGTTTCATTTTCATTTGATGCTTTTACGGAAGAAACATTTCCTATTTTGGCTAATTCAGGGAAATTAATTATTAGTAAAAAAATTGGTGATCTGAACATAGATGAGCTAGTTAAAAATATTGAAAAATATAATGTGACTTTAGTAAGCTGTTCACCACTGTTACTCAATGAAATTGATAAAAATAAGCATTTAATACTTAATAAAAATATGAAATTTATTAGTGGTGGAGATGTTTTAAAGTATGAATATATAAAAAATATTATTGAGATTGCCGATGTTTATAATTCATATGGTCCTACAGAAACAACTGTTTGTGCAACATATTATAAGGTCAGTTCCAATGATTGTATGGGAATGAGTGTACCTATAGGTAAACCACTAAGCAATTATAAATTATATGTTTTGGATAATAACGCTCAATTACTGCCGATAGGAATACCTGGTGAATTATATATAGGTGGAGAAGGTGTAGCGCGAGGATACAAAAATAAAAAAGAATTAACTGAAGAAAAATTCAAGTCTAATGCTTTTAGTTTAGGAGAACGAGTGTATCGGACTGGAGATTTAGTAAGATGGCTACCTGATGGAAATATTGAATTTTTAGGTAGAATAGATAATCAGGTAAAAATTCACGGTTTTAGAATTGAACTGGAAGAAATTGAATATCACTTATTAAGACAATTGAACATAAAAGAAGCTAAAGTAATTGATAAAGAGGGGATAGATGGAAACAGATATCTTTGCGCATTTATTACAGTTAATGATTTGAATGAAGAACTGAACATAGATAAAGTGAGAGAGTTGCTTGCCAAAGAGCTTCCTGGTTACATGATTCCTTTGCATTTCATAGAGATGGAAAAATTGCCGATTACACTTAATGGAAAAGTGGATGTGAAAGCATTACCGGAACCAGATTTCAATAAATTTATAGAAAATCATTATGAAGCACCTCGAAATCTAGTAGAAGAGAAGTTGGCTTTAGTGTGGAAGGACGTTTTGGGTATAGAGAAAATTGGAATAAATCATAACTTCTTTGAAGCTGGAGGACATTCACTAAAAGCTTTTTCATTGGTATCAAAGATACACAAAGAATTAAATGTTGAAATACCATTAAAACAAATATTTAATTTTCCTACTATCAAAGGCATTGGCGAATATATAAAAGGGAAAGAAACGAGTACTTACTCAAAAATAAAGAAAGCTGAGGAAAAGCAATTTTATAATCTTTCATCGGCTCAAAAAAGGCTATATATTTTAAATCAAATAGAGGATAGTGGAATTACTTACAATCTACCAGTTGTTATACAAATGAAGGGGCGCTTTCAATTGGACACTTTTGAAAAAGCCTTTAAAGCATTAATTGATAGACATGAAGCATTAAGAACTTCTTTTGTAATGATTGATGGAGAACCAGTTCAAAAGATAGAAAAAGAAATAGATTTTAAAATTGAATATAGTGAATTAGGGAAAGAGAACGTATCAGAACGAGTGGCGCGATTCATAAGACCCTTTAATCTAGAGGTAGCTCCTCTTCTAAGGGTAGAAATCGTACAAGTTAGTCAGGATGTGCATATCATGATGCTTGATATGCATCATATTATTTCAGACGGAGTATCAATGAGCATTTTGATGAAAGAGTTAACAGATATATTTGGAGAAAAAAAATTAGCGCCATTAGAAATTCAATATAAAGACTATTCAGAATGGAAAGAAAAGTTTTGTAACGGTGATAATATAAAGAAACAGGAGGAATATTGGCTTAAAGTATTTGAGGATGAGATACCAGTTCTGAATATGCCAACTGACTTTCCAAGACCACAAATACAAAGTAGCGAGGGAGATAGATTAAGTTTTGAAATAGATCCTGAACTAACAAACAAGCTTAAAATGTTTGCAAGGGAAAATGGAGTTACTATGTATATGCTACTTTTAGCAGCATATACAACGCTACTTTCGAAATATACGGGACAAGAAGACATTATAGTTGGCTCGCCAACTGCAGGAAGACAACATGATGATTTGAAAAATACTATTGGTATGTTTGTTAATACTCTTGTGATGAGAAATCGTCCTAAAGCAGACAGTAGATTCATTGATTATTTGAAGAAAGTAAAAGAAAACACCTTAAATTCTTATGAAAATCAAGATTATCAATTTGATGAATTAGTTGAAAAGCTAGCCTTAAAAAGGGATATTAGTAGAAACGCATTGTTTGATACGATGTTTTCTATTCAAAATTTAGATAATCTAGAGTTGAATATAAAAGGCTTAAAAATCGAACCGTATAACATTGATTTTAAAGCGGCAAAGTTTGATTTAAGTTTATCGGCAATTGAAAATACAGATCATATAGAATTTATTTTAGAGTATTGCACAAAATTATTTAAAAAAGAAACAATACAAAGAATTGGAAATCATGTAGTTAATATCTTAAAAGAAATTGTTAATAATCCTGAACAAAAATTAAGTGAAATAAATTTGCTTTCACAAGAAGAAAGAGAAATGATATTAAACAAGTATAATGATACTGCTGTTGAATATCCAGTAGGTACTATACACGAACTTTTTGAAGAGCAGGTTAAAAAAACACCAAATCATATAGCTGTAGTGTTCGAAGAAAAGCAGTTGACCTATGAAGAATTGAATAAAAAAGCAAATAAACTAGCTAGAACTTTGAGAGAAAAAGGTGTTGTACAAAATAGTATAGTTGCAATAATGGTGGATAGATCAGTAGAAATGATTGTAGGAATATTGGGGGTTCTAAAAGCTGGAGGAGCATATCTGCCGATAGATCCAGAATACCCTACAGAGAGAATAGAATTTATGCTTGAGGATAGTAGTGCGGACATTATTATTACCCAAGAACATCTAACGGATAAAAATGGTTCCTACGGTGAAGTAGTAAATATAAATCATATAGATATATATGATATCGATGAAGATAATTTGAATCATATCAATTCACCAGATGATTTAGTGTATATCATATATACATCAGGAACAACTGGAAACCCTAAAGGTGTGTTAGTAGAGCATAAAAATTTGGTTAATGCCCATTACACTTGGAGAGATCACTATGAATTGTCAAAGTATGAAGTGAATTTATTACAAATGGCTAGTATGTCGTTTGATGTATTTGCAGGGGACTTATGTAGAAGTTTATTAAATGGCGGGACAATGTATATAGTACCGAGTCATATCAAGCTAGAACTAGATTTATTATATAAGATAATTAAGAAGTATAAGATTAATATTTTTGAATCCACTCCAAGTCTTATTATACCTTTTATGAATTATGTATATGAAAATAATTTTGATCTCACGACATTACGATTATTAATATTAGGTTCTGATAGCTGTCCTATACATGAGTACAAAAATTTGGTTAAAAGATATGGGGAGAATATGAGAGTAATTAATAGCTATGGAGTTACAGAAGCAACTATTGATTCTAGCTATTATGAAGAAGAGTACGATTATATACCACAAATGGTAAATACTCCTATAGGAAAGCCGTTAAATAACACAAAATATTATGTTTTAAACTCTTTATTAGAACCACAACCTATAGGGGTGTATGGTGAATTGTACATTGGTGGAAAAGGTCTTGCAAAAGGATACTTAAACAAGCCAGATCTTACTCATGAAAGGTTTGTTTCAAATGGCTTTATACCTGGTGAAAAAATGTATAAAACAGGAGATTTGGCAAGATGGCTTTCAGATGGAAATATTGAGTTTTTAGGAAGAATAGACAATCAAGTAAAGGTTCGAGGGTTTAGGGTAGAAATAGGAGAAATTGAAGCTAAACTATTAGGTAATCAAAATATAAATCAGGCGGTAGTAATTGATCGGAAAGATAATGCTGGTTTTACCTATTTATGTGCATACATAATAGCTAAAGAGGAGCTAACTACAAGTGAATTAAGAGACTACTTGTCAAATTATTTACCAGATTATATGATTCCTTCATTTTTTATTCAATTAGATAAAATGCCTCTTACACCGAATGGAAAAATAGATAGAAAAGCATTGCCTCTTGTACAAGAGGGGGACCTTTCTAAGGGAACAGATTATGAAGCGCCTCGAAATGAAGTGGAAGAACATCTTGTATCAGCTTGGCAGGATGTCTTGGGTATTAAAGAAATTGGAATTAACGATAGTTTTTTTGAGGTTGGTGGAGATTCTATAAAAGCGTTACAAATAGTTTCTAAACTATCGAAAGTGAATCTTAAACTCAAAATTAAAGATTTATTTGAAAACCCGAAAATTAAAAATCTTAGTAAGTATGTAAAAAATGAATCGAGAGTAAAGAAAAACTATGAAATAATTCAGGGAAATGTTCCTTTAATGCCAATACAGAAAAGACATTTTGTATTAAACGAAGCATTAAATAATAAAGAGCTAAATCACTATAATCAATCATTTATGCTGTATAGAAAAAATGGATTTGAAGAACAGATTGTAGAAAAGGTGTTTCGTAAAATTTGTGAAAAACACGATGCTTTACGAATGATTTATAAAGAGGAAAATGGTGAAATTATTCAATATAATCGTGATTTAAATGGGGATTTCTTTGATTTATATGTCCATGATATTAAGAGTCAAGATAATCAACAGGAGATAGTGGGTCAACTAGCAACAAATATACAAAAAGAAATTTCGATTACTGACGGTAAAATGTTAAAACTTTGCATTTTTAGAACAAATGAGGGTGATCATTTGCTTATTACTATCCATCATCTTGTAATAGATGGAGTATCATGGCGAATATTATTCGAAGATTTCGAAATGTTATACAAACAAGCATATCTCAATGAAAAACTTGATATAGGTTTTAAAACGGATTCATTTAAGGAGTTTTCAGAAAATTTAATGGATTATGCGGTAGGTAATAAACTTCTAAAAGAAAAAAAATATTGGGCAGACATATCTAAAATGAAAGTAGATTTTTTAGCAAAAAATGAAGAAATAGATGTGACCGATTATAAAAATAGCAAGACCTTAACCATTTCACTAAATAAGGAGAACACTCAAAAGTTATTGGGAGAAACAAACAAAACATATAATACTCAAATAAATGATATCCTTTTAGCGGCTTTGTTAGTAACAGTAAGAGATTTAACAGGAGAAAACAGGCTGAAAATTCTCATGGAAGGTCATGGAAGAGAAGAAGTCATTGAAAACATAGATGTTAGTAGGACTATTGGGTGGTTTACTACAATATACCCTGTATATTTTGATTTAGGTAAAGAAAAAGAAATTTCTATGAGTATAAAATTGGTAAAAGAGACTTTAAGAAAAATTCCTAATAACGGAATAGGATATGGGGTTTTAAAATACCTAAAAAAGGATCAAGATTTGTTAAATGATGAAACGGCACCTATATTATTTAATTATTTGGGAGAAATGAGTAAAAAAGCGACCGATGAAGAATTTTCTGCATCATGGCTATCACCTGGCGAAAGTATAGGTGGCGAAAATGCAAGAGATGCTTCTATAGAAATTAATTCAATAATTGTAGAGGATACATTAATAATAAACACTACCTTCAATGAAGGGGAATATTCTGAATTTTTAATCGCTGATTTTAACCAAAAGTATAAAGAGAACCTTGAAATGATAATCAATCATTGTATTAATCAAACGGAATCAGAAAAAACAGCTTCCGATTATGGTTACAATAAAATGTCACTAGAAGAGCTTGATGAGTTACTAGGTGAATATGAATTCATCGATAATTAAAGCCTGGAGGCAAAACACAATCATAGCGACTACTTAATTGTACAAATCATATTTATAATTTTTGTGCCTTTTCCGACGGAAACTATTTAGGGGGATAAATTTATGAAAGTTAATAAAGTTGAGAAAATCTATCCATTGTCAAATATGCAAAAGGGGATACTGTTTCATGCTATTGAAGATAAAAATTCAGATGCATATTTTGAACAAATTATATTAGATATAAAAGGTTATGTAGATGAAACTATTTTTGAGGAAAGTTTCAACGAGATTATGAAACGGCACGAAGTGTTAAGAGCATCATTTAATTATAAATTGGACGAGCCATTACATGTAATATTAAGGGATAGAAAAATTAAGTTTAGCTACAATGATGTAAGTAATTTAGATTTAAACACTAAAGATTTATATGTGGAAAAATATATAGTAGATGATAAGGTGAAGGGCTTTGACCTAACAAAAGAAACCCTTATGAGAATTTGTTTGATCAAAACAAATGATAACTCATATAAAGTAATTTGGAGCTTTCATCATATATTACTTGATGGTTGGTGTATTGGGATTATATTAGATGAGTTATTTACTATCTATTCACATAAAATGAAAGGTGAAGAGCATCAATTAGAAGATCCTAGACCCTATAGTGATTATATAAATTGGCTAAATAATCAGGATAATGAAGAAGGATTGAAGTATTGGAGTAAGTATCTGGAGGGGTATGAGTTAACTGCTACCCTCCCTAAATTTAATAACTCTAGTGCTGGAAAGTATCAGAGAAGAGAAAAAGTGATAGAGTTTTCAAAAGAGTTAACTGATAAGATTACACAACTGGCAAATAAAAATAACGTCACCTTAAATACAGTGATGCAGAGTATTTGGGGGCTTATTCTAGCGAAGTATAACAATAGTGAGGATGTTGTTTTTGGAACAGTTGTCTCAGGCAGAGATGCAGCTGTAGAAGGTATAGAGAATATGTTAGGTTTATTTATAAATACAATACCAACTAGAATAAAGTTGCAAAGTGAAAAATCATTTAAAGAGGTTTTAAAAGCAACTCAACATGATGCAATAGAGGGTAATGATTATAATTATATTAATTTAGCCGAAGTTCAAGCTCTTAGCAACTTAAAAAGTAATCTTATTGATCATATATTAGTATTTGAAAATTATGCTATTGATGAAAAAGGATTGGAAGAAAAGGAAAGTGGATTAGGGTTCGAAGTTGTATCTGTAACCGACGAAGAGAGAAGTAATTATAGCCTAAGCCTTACTGTAGGAATAGGAGAGAAATTGAAACTAACAATTGTATATGATGAAAATGTATATGAAGAAAGACTAATCAACAATTTAGAGTGTCATATTCAAAATGTAACGAAGCAAGTTATCGAAAATGATGCTAAGAAATTGATCGATATAGATTTAATTTCAGAAGAGGAAAGAAACATCCTTCTTTATAAATTTAATGAAACAACCGTTGAATATCCTAAAGATAGGTTGATACATCAATTGTTTGAGGAACAGGTTGAGAAGACACCTGACCGTGTGGCAGTTAGCTTTAAAAGTAATAACCTAACTTATAGGGAATTAAATGAAAAATCAAATCAAATAGCTAGACTACTGCGAGAAAAAGGTGTTCAATCAAACACAATTGTAGGAATCATGGTGGACCGTTCTTTAGAAATGATTATAGGAATTATGGGGATTTTAAAATCCGGAGCGGCGTATTTACCAATTGATCCTGAGACTCCTAAAGAGAGAATTGACTACATGTTACAAGATAGTAATGTAAAAGTTTTATTGACTCAAGATAGATGTATAAGTCAACTTAATTTGAATGTGGAGTTAATTAATTTAGATCAAGAGAATTTTTTAAGGCTAAGTACAGATAATTTGAATTTGATAAATCATTCAAGTGATACAGCTTATATCATTTATACTTCAGGATCAACAGGAACACCAAAAGGAGTAGTTATTCCGCATTATAGTGCAATTAGAGTAGTTAAGAATACAAATTATATTGAAATTAATGAGAATGATACGATACTACAACTTTCGAATTATGCTTTTGATGGGTCTATATTTGATATTTATGGTGCGCTTCTAAATGGTGCAAAGTTAATAATGGTTGAGAAGGACACTGTATTAAGTCTTGTTAAACTAGCTAAGTTAATAAAGGAAGAACAGATAAGTATTATGTTTATTACCACAGCTTTATTTAATGCGCTTGTAGATTTAGAAATAGATTGTTTAGATAAAATAAGAAAAATATTATTCGGTGGTGAAAGAGTTTCAGTTTCACATGTGAACAAAGCCCTTGAGAAATTGGGCAAAGATAAAATTATTCATGTTTATGGTCCAACTGAAAGCACGGTATATGCTACTTATTATTTTGTTAATGAAGTAACTGAGGTTATCCCAATAGGAAAACCGTTAGCAAATACTTCGGTTTTTGTAGTAGATAAAAATTCTAACCTGCTTCCACTTGGTGTGCCTGGAGAACTATGTATTTCTGGAGACGGATTAAGTAAAGGGTATTTAAATAACGAGAGATTAACAGTTCAGAGATTCGTTCCAAATCCGTTCATTCTAGGAGAGAGAATGTATCGAACAGGAGACCTTGTGAGAATGTTACCTGATGGAAATATTGAGTTTTTAGGAAGAATTGACCATCAAGTGAAAATTCGTGGTTTCAGGATTGAACTGGGTGAGATAGAGAGTCAACTTCTAAAACATAAGGAAGTAAAAGAAGCTGTTGTTATCGCAAGAGAAGATAATAGTCATCATCAATATTTATGTGCGTACTTTACTTCCGAATCATCGAAGGGCGAGATTAGGGTTCAAGAAATTCGAAAGTTTTTGGCAAAAGAGTTACCAGAGTATATGATTCCTGCTTTTTTTGTTCAGCTAGACAAGCTACCACTTACTACAAATGGGAAAGTGGATCGAAAGGCTTTACCAAGTCCTGATGAAAGTTCGGTTGCAGGAGTAGTAGAGTATGAGGCACCAAGGAATACAGTCGAAGAAAAGCTTGTATCCATTTGGCAAGATATTTTAGATATAGAAAACATAGGAATTCAACACAACTTTTTTGAAATTGGAGGCCATTCACTGAAAGCGACTACGATGGTTTCTAGAATCCATAAGGAACTTATGGTGGAGCTACCTTTACGACAAATCTTCCAAACACCTACTATAAAAGGAATTGGAGAATATATTGACTCTACGAAAGAAAGTGTATATGCATCGATCAAAAAAGTAGAAGAACAGGATTATTATCCGCTCTCATCTGCCCAAAGAAGACTCTACATTTTAAACAAAATAGAGGGTAGCGGAGTATCTTATAATATGCCTTTCGCTATGAAAATAAAAGGTGATTTGGATGTTCATCAGCTTGAGAATACATTCTATAAACTAATCGAAAGACAGGAGGCCTTAAGAACTTCTTTCGTAATGGTAGATGGTGAACCAGTTCAAAAGATTGAAAAAGAGATAGATTTCCAAGTGACGTATAGAGAAATGGGTACCAATAAGCTAGATGATATGATTAATGGATTTGTTAAACCGTTTGATTTGGAGAAAGGTCCTCTTTTAAGGGTTGAAATTATACATGTCACAGATGATGAGCACGTGATGGTCCTAGATATGCACCATATCATTTCAGATGGAGTTTCAATGAACATTTTAAATAGAGAGCTCTGTAAACTGTATGAAGGGAAAGAGTTATCCCCATTGGACCTACAGTATAAAGATTATGCAGTATGGCAAAAAGACTTGTTTACTCAAGAGGAAATGAAGAAGCAAGAAGAATATTGGATAAATGTTTTTAAAGAAGAAGTACCTATTTTAAATATGCCAACAGATTATAAAAGGCCGCCGACACAAAGTGTTGAAGGGGCTCGAAGAAGTTTTGAAATAGATAGTGAGTTGACAAAGAACCTTAATAGAATTGCAAAAGAAAATGGGGTTACCATGTATATGCTTCTGTTAGCTGGATATACAACTTTACTTTCAAGATATACGGGTCAAGATGATATTGTGGTAGGATCTCCAATTGCAGGAAGAAGCCATCATGATTTTGAAAATATTGTCGGAATGTTTGTGAATACCCTTGCGATGAGAAATTATCCAAATGAAGATAAAACATTTCGTAATTATTTAAGAGAAGTAAAAGAAAATGCATTAAAGGCTTATGAAAATCAAGATTATCCTTTGGATGAACTGGTTGAAAAGTTGGACTTACAAAGAGATATGAGTAGAAGTGCATTATTTGATACGATGTTTGTGCTACAAAACTTAGATACCTCTAATGAAGAGATTAAAGGGTTAAGTTTTGAAACATATGATAGTGAACTTAATATAGCAAATTTTGATTTAACATTATCAGCAGTAGAAACTAATAACATCATAAAATTTGATTTAGAATATTGTACAAAATTGTTTAAGAAAGAGACAATAGCTAAAATATCAGAGCACTTTGTTAGTATTTTAAGAGAAATTACTAATAATCAGGAAGTTTGTTTAGGTCAAATAGATATGCTTTCGGGAGAAGAAAAGCACATTCTTTTGAATGAATTTAATGAAACTTATATGGATTATCCAAAGAATAAAACCATTTATCAATTATTTGAGGAGCAGGTAGAGAGAACTCCAAACAAGGTTGCCGTAGAATTTGAGGGGCAACAAGTTACTTATAAGGAGCTCAATGAAAAATCCAATCAAGTAGCTAGAGTACTTTATGATAAGGGTGTTCATCCAGAAATGATTGTAGGAATTATGGTGGAACGTTCTTTAGATATGATTGTCGGTATCATGGGTATATTAAAATCAGGGGCAGCGTATTTACCAATAGACCCTGAATATCCTGAAGAGCGAATTAAATATATGGTAGAAGATAGTAACGCAAAATTCGTATTAACGCAGACTCATTTATACGATAAACTTCATTTTATCAATAATGAATGTATAACTAAAATCTCAATTAATGATGAAACAATAAAAAATCAAGAGCAAATTAATATGGAAAGGCGTAATAATAGAAATGATTTAGCCTATGTCATTTATACGTCTGGTTCCACGGGTTTACCAAAAGGGGTGTTAGTGGAACATCATTCCTTAGTCAATTTATGTAATTGGTATGTAGATTTTCATAAAATAACAGAAAGAGATCGAATTACAAACTATTTGAAAGTCTCATTTGATGCATCTATTGGAGAAATTTTCCCTTGTTTAATCACCGGAGCTACTTTGCACGTTTTAGGCAAAGATATGAGGCTTGATCTAGATAAATTAAATGAATATATGAATAGTAAAGACATAACAGTTGCAACATTCCCATCTAAGGTAAGTGAACAATTTATATTACAAGATAATCATTCTTTAAGAATGTTAGTATCCGGTGGCGAAAAATTAATTTTAAATAAGAATACTCGCTATCAACTTGTAAATGCCTACGGTCCAACCGAAAATACAGTAGTAACTACAAGTTTCTTAATGAATAAAAATGATGATAATATTCCAATTGGAAAACCGGTGTATAATACTAAAGTTTATATAGTAAATAAGTATAATCAGCTTTGTCCAATTGGAGTAACAGGAGAGTTATGTATATCTGGAGTTGGATTGGCAAGAGGTTATTTAAATAATCCAGCCTTAACTGCCGAGAAATTTGTGGGAAATCCTTTCGTCAGTGGAGAAAAAATGTATCGTACAGGTGATCTTGTAAGATGGATGCCTGATGGAAATGTTGAATTCATAGGAAGAATTGACCATCAAGTAAAAATACGTGGGTATAGAATAGAACTTGGTGAAATAGAGAGCCAGTTGTTAAAACATCAAGATATAAAAGAGGTCGTAGTAGTAGCAAAAGAGGATAAGAAAAATCATACGTATATAAGTGCTTATATTGTGTCTGAAAAAGCAATATCTTCAGCCAAGATAAGAGAATTTTTAGAAAAGGAACTTCCTGATTACATGATTCCCTCTTATTTTGTTCAACTTGACCAGTTACCACTTACATCAAACGATAAAGTGGATCGAAAAGCACTTCCAGAACCAGATAGAAGTAGTCAATCAGGGGTAGAATATGAGGCACCAAGAAATGAAGTTGAAACACATCTTGTTGAGATTTGGAGGGATATCCTAGGCATAGAGGATATAGGGATAAATCATCATTTCTTTGTATCAGGTGGAGATTCTATTAAGGCTCTGCAAATTGTGTCCAGATTGTCTAGAATAAATCTTAAGTTAGAAGTGAAAGATCTATTTGCAAACCCTAAAATTAAAGATCTTAGTAAGTATGTAAAAAAGCAAAACAAACGGTTAAAACCTTATGAAATAGTTACAGGAGAAGTAATATTATCTCCAATTCAAAAATGGTATTTTGAGAAAAATAAAGAAGAACTAGATCATTTTAATCAATCATTTATGCTGTTTAGGGAAGATGGATTTGATCAAAAGAGAATAGAGAGAGTCTTTAATAAGATATTAGAGCAGCATGATGCCCTGAGAATGATTTATAGAGAAAATGATGGAGAGATCATTCAGTATAATAGAGGCTATAAGGATAACCTCTTTGATTTATACGTTCATGATGTTGAGGGAGTAGAGAATAAGGAAGAGAAAATATATGAATTAGCGACAAATATCCAAAAGAAATCTTCCATCAAAAATGGTAAACTCGTTAATCTTTGTTTATTTAAAACGAATCAAGGTGATCATCTGCTTATTACCATTCATCATCTTGTAGTAGATGGAGTATCATGGAGAATAATATTAGAAGATTTTGAAACTCTATATTCTCAGGATTTAAGAGGTGAGAAGTTAGACGTTGGATTCAAGACTGAATCCTTTAAAGAATTTTCCTCTAAGCTGAGGGAGTATGCTAGTAGCAATAAATTATTAAAGGAAAAAGAGTATTGGCAAGAGATAGCAAATACTGAGGTTGCATTTATACCTAGAAAAAAAGAGCTCAAAAGTGACACATTCGAAAATAGTAAAACAGTTAGTATTTCTTTAAATAAGGAAAAGACTATAAGTTTATTAAGAAAATCCAATAGAGCATACAATACAGAAATAAATGATATATTGTTAACTTCCTTATTATTAGGTGCTAGAGAGATAACAAGTGAAAATTGTATAAAAATAAATATGGAGGGACATGGAAGAGAAGATATCTTAGAAAATGTAGATATTAGTAGGACTGTAGGTTGGTTTACAACTATGTATCCAGTACTTATAGATTTAGGCAATGAGACCGATCTTGCTACTAATATAAAAATGGTAAAAGAAACTTTAAGGAAAATTCCTAACAAGGGAATCGGATTTGGTATACTAAAATATTTATCAAAAGAGAAGTATCTATTAAATGAACAAAAAGCACCAATTTCATTTAACTATTTAGGTGAAATGGATAATGATGTTAACAGAAATGAATTTTCTGAATCAAAATTTTCTTATGGGGAAACAATTGGAGGAAAGATTTCAAGAAATAATTCGATAGAAATCAATTCGATAATTATTAATAATGAATTGGTTATAAATACTACCTTTAATGAGCTAGAGTTTGATGAACTAACAATCAGGAAATTAAATGATAAGTTTAAAGAAAGTCTTGAAACTATAATTGATCATTGTGTTAGTCAAATAGAGGTGGAAAAAACGCCTTATGACTATGGGGATACTAAATTAACTCTAAGTGAACTTAAGGATATTAAAGAAAAGTATAAAGATTTCGAAATTGAAAAGATTTACCCGTTAGCAAATATGCAAAAAGGAATGCTGTTCCATGCTTTGGAAAACAAAAATTCAAAAGCATATTTTGAACAAACTGTCATGGATATAACAGGATACGTTGATGTAGAGATATTAAAAACAAGTTTTAATAAAATCATGCAAAGATACGAAATACTAAGAGCATCATTTGAATATGAAATAGTTGGGGAGCCTAGACAAATAATAATAGCGGATAGAGAAATAGGTGTTCAATATTGCGATATAAGTGAAAGAGGAACTATAGAAAAAGAGTTATTCATAAAAAATTATAGAGAAGAAGATACAGAAAAGGGATTTAACTTAAGTAAAGATACTTTAATGAGAGTATGTTTGATTAGAACAGATGAAAACTTATATAAATTGGTATGGAGTCATCACCATATTTTATTGGACGGTTGGTGTCTTGGAATCGTATTAGGTGAGTTATTCACTGTATATGGAAAATTAATAAATGGTGAAGAATATGAGTTAGAAGAAACGAAACCTTATAGCGATTATATAAAATGGCTGGAAGAGCAAGATAAAGAAGAAGGTAAAAGTTATTGGGAGCAATATTTAGATGGTTATGAAGAGAAAGCGCAAATACCAAAATTACAGATTACTAAGAATAATAGTGAGTATTTAAGAAGAGAAAAAGTAATTGAATTTTCGAACGAATTAACAAATAAGATTACACAGCTTGCTAATAGGAATAGCGTAACCTTTAATACAGTATTCCAGAGTATTTGGGGTATTATTTTGGCGAAGTATAATAATACAGACGAAGTAGTATTTGGAACTATTGTATCGGGAAGGGAAGCACCAGTAGACGGAATTGAAAAGATGATTGGTTTATTTATTAATGCCATTCCAACTAGAATAAACCTTGGAAAGAATCAGAAGTTTAAAGAGGTTTTAACGGTTGTACAGAGTGAAGCTATAGCTAGTAATAATTATAACTATATGAATTTAGCTGAAGTTCAAGCAATGAGTAAATTAAAGAATGATCTTATAGATCATATAATTGTGTTTGAGAACTATGCTGTTGATAAACGTATTGCCGGAAATGAAAAAATGGATATAGGTTTTGAGGTAGAAGATATACATGCAGAAGAGCAGAGCAATTATAGTTTTAGTATTGCTGCAACTCCAGGTGAGCAGTTAAATTTAGTTTTGACTTATGATGGAAATATTTATGATGACAAAATAATAGATAATATCGAAATGCACATTAAAAAAGTAACTGAACAAGTGATTGCAGATGAGAATAAGAAAATAAATGAAATAGACATAATTGCAGAAGAAGAAAGAACAACTTTATTGTATGAATTTAATGATACAAAAGTAGATTACCCAAAAGAGAAGACGATCCATCAATTGTTCCAAGAACAGGTAGAAAGGACACCTGAAAATATTGCAGTTGTGTTTGAAAATAAACAATTGACTTATTGGGAACTTAACGAAAAATCTAATCAAGTCGCTGCTCTGCTAAGAGAAAAAGGTGTGAAATCTAATACTGTGGTTGGTATTATGGTTGAACGTTCGATTGAAATGATAGTTGGTATGATGGCGATATTAAAAGCCGGGGGAGCATACCTTCCAATTGATCCTGAGTATCCAGAGGATAGAAGAAGATATATGTTGGAAGACAGTGGTATAGAAATATTGTTAAAACAAGAAAATAAACAAGTAGATTATGATTTAACTTGTATTGATATAAATGTACAAAAGATTAAGGATAGATTTACAGAAAACTTGCCTAGTCTAAATAAGTCCGCTGACATGGCTTATATAATATACACTTCAGGTTCAACTGGAAAACCAAAGGGTGTAATGGTGAATCATAAATCTATTCTCAATACGTTATGTTGGAGAATAGAATCATATCAATATAGTGACAGTGATATTACGTTACAGATGCCTTCTTTCTCTTTTGACAGCTCTGTTGAAGATATTTTTACTACTTTGCTTTCTGGAGGTAAATTAATTTTAATAGAAGATATAAGAATGAATTTCAGTAAATTTATAAATATTATTCAAAATAATAAAGTAACTAATTTGTTAGCCGTTCCAAGCTATTATAATAATCTATTAAACACTATTGATAAGCCTTTATTAGATTTGAGATTTGTGACAATTGCAGGTGAAGGTTTTAATGAAAATCTAATTACAAAACATTTTCAGAAAATACCTCACGTAAAATTGTTTAATGAATATGGTCCAACAGAAAATAGTGTTTGTTCTACAATATGTGAATTAAAACAGGAAGATCAGAAGGTACTTATTGGTAAACCAATAAGTAATAACAGGGTTTATATCCTTGATATGGAAAATAATTTAGTGCCATTAGGAGTTGCAGGTGAACTTTGTGTAAGTGGGGAAGGTTTGGCACGTGGTTATTTAAACAGACCAGAGCTCACAGCGGAGAAGTTTGTTCCAAATCCATTCATTCCAGGGGAAAGGATGTACCGGACAGGAGATCTTGCAAGGTTATTGCCTAATGGGAATATCGAATTTTTAGGTAGAATTGACCATCAAGTGAAAATTCGAGGTTTCAGGATTGAACTTGGTGAGGTAGAGAATCAACTTTTCAAACAGAAAGAGATTAAAGAAGCCGTTGTCATCGCAAGAGAGGATAATAATGGTCAACCATATTTATGTGCTTATTTTACGTCTGAAACACGTAAGAAAGAATCCAAATTACAAGAAATTCGGAAGGATTTGGCGCAAGAGCTTCCAGAGTATATGATTCCTGCGTTTTTCGTTCAGTTGGATAAACTACCACTTACAGCAAATGGAAAAGTGGACCGAAAGGCCTTACCAGAACCTGATGAAAGTGCAGTTGTGGGAGTAGAGTATGAGGCACCAAGGAATGAAGTCGAAGAAAGACTTGTATCCATTTGGCAGGAAATTTTAGGAGTAGAAAAAATCGGTATCAACCAGCACTTTTTTGAAATAGGAGGTCATTCTCTTAAAGCAACTACGATGGTTTCTAAAATCCATAAGGAACTTATGGTGGAGATACCTTTACGACAAATCTTCCAAACACCTACTATAAAAGGGATTGGAGAATTTATTGACTCTACAAAAGAAAGTGTATATGCATCGATCAAAAAAGTAGAAGAACAAGATTATTATCCACTTTCATCTGCACAAAAAAGACTTTATATTTTAAACAAAATAGAGGGTAACGGAGTATCTTACAATATACCGTTCGCCATGAAGATAAAAGGTGATTTGGATGTTCAGCAACTTGAGAAGGCTTTCCATAAATTAATCGAAAGACATGAAGCTTTAAGAACTTCTTTTGTAATGGTAGATGGTGAACCAGTTCAAAAGATTGAGAAAGACATAGATTTCCAAGTGACGTATAGAGAAATGGGTACCAATAAGCTAGATGATATAATCAATGGATTTGTTAAACCGTTTGATTTGGAGAAGGCTCCTCTTTTACGGGTTGAAATCATACATGTTACAGATGATGAGCACGTAATTGTATTAGATATGCACCATATCATATCAGATGGTGTATCAATGGGGATCTTTACACAGGAATTAGCTGAGTTATACAACGGGAAAGAATTATCTCCATTAAGCATTCAATATAAAGATTATTCTGTATGGCAAAGAGAATTGTTTACTCAAGAAGAAATGAAAAAACAAGAAGAGTATTGGATGCATGTATTTAAAGAAGAAGTACCAGTACTAAATATGCCAACAGATTATAAAAGACCGCCAATTCAAAGTACAGAAGGTGACCTTGTACATTTTGAAATCGATAGTGACATATATGTTAATCTTAAGAAGATGGCGAAGGAACATGGTGTGACGCTGTACATGCTTCTGTTAGCGGGATACACAACACTGCTTTCAAAATATACGGGGCAAGAGGAAATCGTAGTGGGATCTCCAATCGCAGGAAGACCTCATGATGATTTGAAACAGATTATGGGTATTTTTGTTAATACTCTTGCAATGAGAAATTATCCAAAACGAGACGTTTCATTCCAGGATTATTTAAAAGAAGTTAAAGACAATGCTTTAAAAGCTTATGAAAATCAGGATTATCCATTTGATGAATTAGTTGAAAAATTAGATTTAAAGAGAGATATGAGCAGAAGTGCTTTGTTTGATACAATGCTCGTCTTACAAAACTTTGACTATGATGATTTTGAAATACAAGGTTTAACTTTCTCACCATATCAAATGAAGGCGCATGTTTCTAAATTTGATTTAACACTTACCGCTGTTGAAGAAGAGCGTAGTATCAAATGTGTATTAAATTACAGAACTAAATTATTTAAGAAGGAAACTGTAGAAAGATTAGCTAAACATTTAATCCAGGTTTTTAAAGAAATTATTGAGAAGCCAGAACAAAGCATTCAGGATATTATGTTGCTTTCAGAAGAAGAAGTGCAGATGCTATTGCAGGATGATAAAGATACAAAAGCTGATTATCCGAAAGATAAAACAATTTCACAATTATTTGAGGAACAGGTGAAACGAACACCTCACCATGTAGCCGTGGTATTTAAAAATCAGAAACTTACGTATCTGGAACTGAATGAAAGAGCGAATCAAATGGCAAGGTTGCTTCAAGAAAAAGGAGCAAAGCCAGGGATAACAGTAGGTATGTTAGTGGAAGAATCTCTTGAAATGATTATTGGAATTATGGCCGTATTAAAAGCAGGAGCTACTTACTTACCAATAGATCCTGAACAACTGGATAAAAGAACGAATGTCATTTTAAAGGACAGTAATGCTAGCCTATTGATAGTAAAAGGAGAAAGGAAAGAAACTCTCCAATTTAATGCAGAAGTAATCTCCATGGAAGATGATTCTATAAAAGAGAGGGATACATCAAATTTATTAGTCAATTATAAATGGAATCATAATGCATATATCATCTATACATCAGGTTCGACTGGTACACCTAAAGGTGTATGTGTTCAGCATAACAACGTTGTAAACTACATGACTTGGTTTACAAAGGAAGCGAATCTAAAAGAAACAGATAAGGCAATGTTAGTATCTTCCTATGCATTTGACTTGGGCTATACAAGTCTATATTCATCACTTTTAAATGGATGTGAACTGCATCTCGTTACAAAAGAAGTATATACTAATGCTCAGAAAGCATTACAGTATATAGAAGAACAAGGGATTTCTTATTTGAAATTAACACCGTCTCTCTTTAACGTCTTGGTGAATGATCCGAGTTTCTCAAATAATCAGAGCTGTAAAACTTTGAGATTAGTCGTGTTAGGTGGAGAGAAAATCAATCCAATAGATGTTGAAACATTCTATACACATTACCCAAATCATGCGGTAATGAATCACTATGGACCTACAGAGGCGACAATTGGTTCGGTATATCAAGTTATTGAATATGATACAATGGCAGCTTTCAAAGAATGCCCTGTTATTGGAAGACCAATTCAGAATATGAAGGCTTACGTAGTGGATCAACAAATGAAACTTGTCCCAGAAGGTGTTTATGGTGAATTATGCTTATCAGGAGATGGCGTAGCAAGTGGATATTTAAACAGAGCAGATTTGATCGAAGAAAAATTTGTTCAAAATCCGTTTGAACCAAATAAAAAAATGTATCGGACAGGGGATCTTGCTCGAAGACTATCAGATGGTAGAATTGAGCTTGCAGGTAGGATTGACGGTCAAGTGAAAATAAGAGGTTATCGAATTGAAACAGAAGAGATTAAGCGTCATTTAGTTAAACACGAACAAATTAAAGAAGCATTCGTGATTGACCGAGAAGGTCAGGACGAAAGAAGATATCTATGTGCATATATTACATCCCAGAGGGACCTATCATTTGAAGAATTAAGAGCGTACTTAAAAGTAGAAATCCCTGAATACATGATTCCATCTTATTTTGTTCAAATGGAGCGTATTCCACTTACGGCAAATGGAAAAGTAGACGAAAAAGCTTTACCAGAGCCAGATGTGGGTAAGGGAGTAGATTATGAAAAACCAAGAAATCAGGTAGAAGAAAAACTTGTGAAGGTATGGGAAGATATATTAGGAGTCAAGTCAATTGGGATTAGCCATAACTTTTTTGCTTCGGGTGGAGATTCTATTAAAGCTTTACAAATTATCTCACGTTTATCACGAGAAGGTATCACGTTAGAGATGAAAGATCTATTTACCTATCCGGAAATCAAGTTTTTAAGCAACTATGTCAATATTGAGACAATACAAGAAGGCTCTTATGAAATTGAAACAGGAGATGTGTTGCTCACTCCAATTCAAAAAGCGTATTTTATGAATGGAAAAGAAGATGTAAATCATTATAATCATGCAGTTATGTTGTATAGGAAAGATGGATTCCGTGAGGAAATGATACAAGAAGTTATGGAAGCAATTTTTGTACATCATGACGCTTTACGAATGATTTATAAAGAGGAGAATAATGAAGTACTTCAATTCAATCGAGAAGTGGAAAAGAATCAATTTGGTTTTTATGTTTATGACGTTTCGAGAGAAGATAATCCAGATGTGAAAATTCAAGAACTTGCGACAATATTACAGAAGAAAATTGATATACAAGAAGGACCGCTTGTAAATGTAGCACAGTTTAAGACGAATGTTGGAGACCATCTGTTACTTATTATTCATCACCTTGTGGTGGATGGAATCTCTTGGAGAGTCCTATTTGAAGATTTTGCACTTGGATACAGCCAGCTAATGAAAGGAGAACCAATAGCGTTTTATCCAAAAACGACTTCTTATAAAGAGTATGCCACTCAGCTCAACGAGTATGCTAAGAGTGCAAAAATCCTTAGAGAAAAGCAATATTGGGTGAACACATTAAAGGATAATGTTAACTTTTTAGAGAAAAAAGAGGAAGTTGGACTATTCCGATATGAGGATAGTGATACTTTTAGTACCGCTCTCGGAATAGAGGAAACAAGCCGATTGTTAAGAGAAACAAATCAAGCATATCATACTGAAATCAATGATTTACTGATTAGTGCTCTTTTAATAGCTACAAGGAGAGTAACTGGTGAAAATAAAATTAGGATTAATCTAGAGGGCCATGGTAGAGAACAGATTATAAAAAATGTAGATATTAGCCGAACAGTTGGATGGTTTACAACCAAATATCCTGTATACATCAATTTAGGAGATGAAAAGGACCTTTCAATGACTATTAAAACAGTGAAAGAGTCTCTTAGAAGAATTCCGAATAAGGGAATAGGCTATGGGGTTTTAAAACAATTGAGTGGAGATTCAGATTTATGGAGTATTGAACAGCCACCTATTTTGTTTAATTACTTAGGTCAAATGGATGCAGAACTCAATAATACAATCTTTTCTTTTTCTTGGATATCGGCAGGAGAGTCGATTGGAGGTAAACATACAAGAGAAACACCTATAGAAATCAATGCTATTGTCTTAGATGGAAAGCTCACTATTGATACGACTTATAATACAAAAGTATATGCAGAGGATGTCGTAGTGGAGTTTACGGAAGCTTTCAAGGCTGCTCTTCTTGATGTAATCCACCATTGCATTTCTAAGGAACAGGCTGAAAAAACACCATTTGACTACGGAGACAAAGAATTAAGCTTCGAACAACTAGAGGAAATAAAGGCGAAAAATAGGTGGGGAGAAATAGAAAAGATTTATCCATTAGCTAATATGCAGCAGGGTATGCTATTCCATGCATTAGAAGATCCACAATCAGGTGCATACTTTGAACAACTTGTCATTGATGTCAAAGGGTTTATTGATGTCAACTTATTCGAGGAAAGCTTGAACGATATTATGAAAAGACATGAAATCCTTCGGACAGCAATTGAATATGAAATTACAGAAAAACCAAAAAATGTAATTATAAAAGGTCGAAAGATTGGCTTTAGATATCGAGATATTAGACAGCAAGGAATAGATCAGCAAAAAGAAAGTATAACAACCTACATTGAACAAGATCGAGAAAAAGGTTTTGATTTTAGTAAAGATGTCTTAATTAGACTGGAACTTATTCAAACTGATGATAAGGCTTATACAATTATATGGAGTAATCATCACATCTTGTTCGATGGATGGGGCAGAGGTATTATTTTGGGAGAATTGTTCCATATCTATGGAAACAAACAAGTAGGACAGTATCCTAATTTAGAAGAGCCAAGACCATATAGTGATTATATTAGATGGTTAGGAGAACAGGAAAAAGAAGAGGGAATTCAATATTGGAAACAATATTTAGCAGGATATCAAAAACCTGCGAAAGTTCCATCGTTCAAAATTGATAGTACAAGAGAGTACCATGGACAAGAGACGCTCATTGAATTTTCAAGGGAACTTACGAAAAAAATGACTGAATTGGCTAATCAAAATAATGTTACGTTAAACACTGTGCTACAAACTTTATGGGGGATTATTTTAGCCAAGTATAATCATACAGACGATGTTGTATTTGGTTCTGTCGTTTCTGGTAGAGATGCCAAAGTAGCTGGAATTGAAAAAATGGTTGGATTATTCATTAATGCAATTCCAACGAGAATTAATATAAAAGAACAGAAGAGCTTTAAAAATATTTTAAAAGAGGTACAGCAACAAGCAATAGAAAGCCAAGCATACAACTATATGAATCTTTCAGATATACAGTCTCTTAGTGATTTGAAAAGGGATTTAATTGATCATGTAATGATTTTTGAGAATTATGCACTTGATGAACGTTTACTTCAGGAAGAAGAAAGTAAGAGTAGTTTCGTGTTTAAGGATATTAAAGGGATTGAACAAACCAACTATGGATTTACAATAGTTGTCGTTCCAGGTGAACAGCTTGTTCTCAAAATATCATATGATGGAAATCTCTATTCAGAAAAACTCATCCAGAACATAGCAAATCATCTAAAAAATATTATGGACGAAGTTGTGCAAGATGAAAATAAAAATGTGAATCAATTAGAAATCCTTTCAAAAGAAGAAAAGCATTATTTCTTGAATGAGTTTAATGAAACAAAGGCAGAGTATCCAAAAGAAAAAACAATTCATCGCTTATTTGAAGAACAGGTAGAACGGACTCCAAATAAGGTAGCTGTGGTATTTGATAAGCAGCAACTTACTTATAAAGAACTTAATGAAAAATCTAACCAAATAGCTAGGCTACTCCAGAATAAAGGAGTTCAACCAGACACAGTTGTAGGTATCATGCTTGAACGTTCTCTAGAGATGATTATAGGAATTATGGGGATTTTAAAATCTGGAGCAGCATATTTACCAATAGATCCTGAATATCCTGAAGAGCGAATTAAATATATAGTAGAGGATAGTGGAACAAATATAATACTTACAAAAGGTAAAGATGCAGTGAGGTTAAGTAAAGAAATAGTATTTTTAGATGAAGAGTATAATCATTATTCTACTGAAAATATAAAAGTAACAAGTAATACTAACAATCTGGCTTATATGATTTATACTTCGGGTTCTACAGGTATGCCAAAGGGAACTATGCTTAAGCAACGAGGCCTAGTCAATTATATAACATGGGCGAATAAGGAATATGTCAAAGGAGAGGCCTTAGATTTTGCCTTGTATTCATCTTTCTCATTTGACCTTACAATTACATCATTATTCACACCATTAATTTCTGGAAATAAAATAGTTATTTACAATAATGATGGGGATGAACCAATTATAAGAAAAATCTTTAAGGATAATAGAGTAGGTATAGTAAAATTGACACCATCCCATTTAAGGTTGATAAGAGATATTGATAACAGCAATTCAAGTATAAAACGATTAATAGTGGGTGGAGAAGATTTAAAGACTGAGTTAGCAAGAGAGATTTTAAAAAGTTTCAATCATAATGTTGAAATCTATAATGAGTATGGTCCAACAGAAACAACAATTGGCTGTATGATTTATAAATATAGCCTTAATGACGATAAACACATATCGGTACCTATTGGGAAGCCAATTGATAATGTTCAAATTTATATATTGGATGATAATCAAAAGATATTACCAGTAGGAATAGAAGGAGAACTTTATATAAGTGGAGATGGTGTTGCTACAGGTTATTTAAATAGACCTGAATTGACAGCAGAAAAATTTATATCAAATCCATATGTACCTGGAGCAAAGATGTATCGAACAGGGGATCTTGCAAGATGGTTGCCTAGTGGAAATATCGAATTTATAGGCAGAACTGACCATCAAGTCAAAATTCGTGGTTATAGAATTGAATTAGGAGAAATAGAGAATCAAATTCTAAAATTAGATAATATAAAAGAAACAAAAGTTGTTGCAAGAATAGACGGTGAGGATAGTCAGTATCTTTGTGCATATGTTGTTTTAGAGAATAAAGAAAAAGCAATTACTGTTACAGAGATGAGAAGATATTTATCAAAAGAACTTCCAAATTATATGATACCGGCATTTTTTACACAGCTTAAGGAATTGCCGTTGACAACAAATGGTAAAATAGATATAAATTCATTACCAGCACCAGATGGAAATGTCCAATATGGATTAGAATACGAACCGCCAAGAAATGATTTAGAAGAAAAAATTGTTAGCATATGGGAAGAAATTTTAAATATCAAAAAAATAGGTATGAATACTAATTTATTTGATATCGGAGCGAATTCTTTAAACGTTATGACATTTGTTTCAAGGATAGTTGCAGAGTTAAACTTTAGAGTACCGTTTAAAGATGTATTTGATAAACCTACAGTCCGAAGTTTTTCAGCGTTCTTAGAAGGTGCAAAAGAAATGTTAAAGGATTATACAGAGGATTGTATTCAACTTAGTAGCTCAACAAGCACCAATAAAAAACTATTTTGTTTCCCACCTGCTGCTTCAATAGGAATAGCATATATGGGGCTAGCAAAGCATATTGAGTCATATTCGGTTTACAGTTTTAATTTTATTAAATCTGAAAATAGAATTGCACAATATGTTAAAATAATAAAAGATATTCAATCAGAAGGACCGTACACATTAGTGGGATATTCAGCTGGTGGAATTCTTGCATTCGATGTGGCAAAAGAATTGAATAGACAAGGTTTTGAAGTAGAAAATCTTATTCTTATTGATTCAAAATACCGTACGATTGTAGAACAGAATCTTTATACAGAGGAAGAGTGTAAGAGAGAACTTCATGAAAAATTCAATCTGAAAAAATATAAAGATTTAGAAAAATTAGCTAGTGATTATTTGATAGAATTAATTATGAAGTCTTATATGTATGTACAGAGTACAACAACAAATGGCAGTATTGATGGAAATATAAGTTATATAAAATCAGTAAAAGAAAAAGAAGATGAAAATAATTTACTGTGGGAGAATGCTACTACGAAGAATTTCAGGATAATTCAAGGGTACGGAACCCATATGGAAATGTTATCAAATTCAAAGCTAGATATTCTTAAAAAGAATGCTAATATAATAAACGACATATTGGCGTTTGAAACAGTTTAATTTTTGAGAATTGGCATTTCTTTAAAGAAATGCCAATTTTCTTATTTTGATGACTTGTAAATTAAAGAGAATAAGCGCAATAATTTTGGACATGTATAATAGAAATTATGAAAGCAGGTGTTATTTTGCGAGAAATTAGAATTCTTATAGCGGATGATGAAAAAGAAATTAGAGATTTATTAAAAAAATATATGGAGCGAGAATTATATAAGGTTGATGTTGCTATAGATGGCGAGCACGCTCTTTCGTTATTTAATAAAAACAAATATGATCTGTTTATATTAGATCTTATGATGCCAAAAATTGATGGGATTGAGGTCTGCAGAAAGTTAAGAGAAAAAACGAATGTTCCTATTCTAATGCTCACTGCTAAAAATCATGAAACTGATAAGATATTAGGTTTAAGTATGGGCGCAGATGATTATATTACAAAACCTTTTAGTATAAATGAGGTAGTAGCTAGAGTTAAAGCTCTTATGAGGAGATTTTTAGTTTTAGGAAGTGAGGCAGGGGATAGAGAACAAACACGTATAGAGTTTAAAGAAATCTCAATTGATATGAAAAAATATACTGTTTTCAAAGAGGGGAAAGAGATTCCTTTGACTGCAAAAGAGATGGAACTACTAAGGTTTTTTGCTTCAAATCCGGAGCAAGTGTTTACTAAATCTCAGTTATTCCGTAATGTTTGGGGGGACAACTATTTAGAAGATGATAATACTGTCATGGTCCATATTCGAAAACTTAGAAAAAAAATAGAAGTGGATCCCTCTAATCCTCAATTAATACAAACAGTTTGGGGAATAGGATATAAGTTTGTAGGTGACCAAAATGTATAGCGATAAAATTATCTTACTTAATATTCTTCAATTATTATGTATTATAGGACTTTTTTTTACAGATTTAAATAATCAGCTATTAGGAATAAATAAACTTGTTTTGTACATAGTACTATTTTTCTTTACGACTTTTCTCTTACTGATAAGGTTTCACTTCGTTAATCGTTTGAAAATAATGATTGAGGGGTTACAACGTGTAATTAAAGGGAATTTAACAACAAGGTTAATTGTAAATGAAGATAATGTATTTAATAAAATGATATTTTCTGTGAATGAATTAATTGAACAGTTAGAGAGAGTTCAAATCGAATCCATTAAATCTCAAAATGCGAGAAAAAGGCTCTTATCAAGTATTTCTCATGATATCAGAACTCCTCTTACATCTATTATAGGATATATTGATGCTTTAAAAGATGATATAGCTGTTTCTCGAGAAGAAAAAAAAGAGTATCTTGAAATTATTTCAAAAAAATCCAGCAACTTAAAGCAATTAATCAATGAAATATTTAATATGGCAAAGTTAGATGCAGATGAAGTTTTAATAAATCCTGAATTTCTAGAGTTAACTGAAATTACCAGAGAAGTATTAATTGAGTATTTGCCTGAAATCAAGAAGAATAATTTGGAGTTAAAGCTTAGTTTACCAAAAACAAAATGTTTTATCACGGCTGATTATCTAAGTATTATAAGAATTATAGATAACCTAATAAAAAATGCTATTATATATGGGAAAGAAGGAAAAGTACTTGGGATAGAACTCATGGAATCAAATCAAGAATTCCAATTGCTTGTTTGGGATAAAGGACAGGGAATCGCGGAACATGATTTAGATCATGTATTTGAACGAATGTATCGTGGTGACCAATCAAGAAATTCTATTAATGGAGGTAGTGGATTAGGGCTTGCTATTGCTAAATCCTTAGTAGAAAAAAATCAGGGCAGGATATGGGTTGAAAGTAGTCCATGGAATAAAACAGTTTTTGGTATCTCTTTTCCAAAAACAGAAAAGGTTTAATAAATATAGATAATATATGGTTTAAATTAAAATTTGTCCCAAACAATGTAGTAAAATTGTTATACAATACAGGTTTACGTATTAGTGATATTTTAAGTTGCAAAAATAGTACGAATAGGATTAAAAAATTTATATAGAAATGCAAGAAACCAAAATAAAAAAGAGCAGTTAGTTGTAATAACTGCTCTTTTTAATACAACTTGAGTAACAAACAGATTGTATTGTGATTATTAGTAGAATATTGGATTTTATTTAGTTCTTTAACAAAGTCCTAATCTAGTTAGAAATAAAAAGCGCCATAAAAAGTGCTCAATGACTACTCTGAGTTGCTCATAATTATTCTAATGTTAAAATGGAAATCACAAAGGAGTGCTAGAAATTATTTATAAAGGTAATGAATAGTAAATAAGACAAAATATACTCATTGTAAATGAAGAAGCCCTAGAGTTTAGGGCTCTAGGGCTTCTAGTGCACATGGTTTTATAAAAAGAAAAAACGTAATGAAGATAACACATGAATGTTTCATAAATGTATCAAAAAAGTGAACAATATAACTATATTGCTCACTTTTTTAATTGTATATTTCACAACAGCAAAAGAAAAACATGCTATATTATTGCGAACAAAGCCTATGTGTATGTGAAATAAAGAGGAGCCGTCCTATTGGATAGCTCTTCTTGTTTGATGAATTAATATTACTATTCAAATAGTTTATCCAATAAATTTTGAATTTCACGTCTGCTTTTTTCTGTTTCCTTTTTATCAATTGCATATTTATTAAACTCAATAATAAGAACATCACCTTTTTTTACAGTAGAAGGGAGTGTGAGCCTTGGTACTTCAATTGTTATGTTGTTAATTATAATAGATACAGCTCAGATATTGCTGAATTAGATACGAAATCATAATTCGACTATGAAATAAGCAACTTAAGAAATTTTAACATAATCTGGAATGAAAAGAATGTGTAATAGTGTGTTTTTAGCTTTTAATTGCTTTATTGGGTATAGAGAAACAACGTAAATAAAAGGGCATGCAGTCGTATCTGCAGCCCTTTTTAGGAGGAATTCAAGACACCATTAGGACACGTATTGGTAAACAGGTTCAAAAATAGTATGTGTGAAAAGAAAAAGTCCTATACCAAAAGTAGACAGGATCTTATCTTTTTTACATTTTAAAAAATGAAATTCTGTCCTTTTGAAATCAGTACAGCACACACTTGGTTTGAAATGAAATTAGAAAAAGTATACATGAAAATGGCAGACAAATATTTTATTGCCTGCCGGTGCCAGTGGGGTGAATGAGTTAGTCAATTCAATAAATTGTGCTATCCCATTACCAGAAGAGTGAAGCCGCTAGTTCAAACGGTTTAGACATAGTTTGTCTAATAAAGAAAAAATTATGAGTAGAAATTTTGTTTGCTCTATATGAAAAGATAAATAGATATTCATCAGACAAGGATAATTTAGCATATCTTGAATAGGGTGTAGGAACGAATTAAAGAAAGGGATATTTGTTTAGGAAGGGACTGACTCAGGAGTGGGACTTTCGGACAGGGTTTGGAGAGCGGTGATTGCCTTTGGCATTGCGACTAATATCGTTGCTTGTATAATGGCAGTATACATTCAAAAATATGAGCTAATGATAAATCATCTTACAAATATTTTATTTTTAATAATTATCTCTTTAACGTTTATAAAGATGAAAATTAACAGATGGGTGGCTTTAGGATTTACATTAGTTGTAATAGAGAAAGGTATTAAAGCGGGCTATGACTTCTACACACATAATTATTATAGTGTCAGTTGGAGTTTAGCTATCATTGTCTATTGCATATACGAGATGGAAAAGTATCATATTGAAATAAACGAATAGGCGCAACAAAAAGGTGTTAGTAGGTGGAATTCTTTTTAAAATACTATAAAAAAGACACTACAAGAGTGTCTTTTTTTTGAAAATACTCTATAATTAACTTTGGGGAAGGTAATGTTAGAGTATTCGTTTAGCATTATCTTTATATTTGATAAACCATGAAATCGAAAGATTTTGTGGTTTATTTTATGAACAATAGATATTACAGTATTGGCAGTGAGTTATTAATCATTTTAAGCATTAGGGGAGAATGGATTAAAAGTCTAACATCGAATAACGGTTCCGGAATATAGTGTTGCGAAATGATCTCCCATATCCCAAACGGTACTTGCCTGTATATAGCCCTTAAAGCCTTCTGAAGAATAATAAATCTCTTTTGGTATACTTTCTTTAGTTTGGAAATGTGCTTTAGAGTACTTTACATAATGGTTTTTAACAACTTTTGCTTCTGGAACAATAGTGTTTTTTTGTTCCAATTTTGGCCTAGCACTAGAAGGTGGCATGAATTTTACATTGTCTTGGTAATTAGGATCTAAGGTGTCAGCTTGTACACTGTGTGACGAAACAAAGGTGCTTAGACTACTTCCCGCGATTAAAGTTGCAAATACTAACTTTGAGAATTTTGTTAATCTACTCATTCTATAATCTCCTTTTTATTATTTTGTAAGGTATCTCCTTACACCTCACAGTCTATATCCACTACAAAAGGGTGTACATACATATTGATAGACAAAATTCTACAAAATACCGCATGTTTTTGGGATTTATGTATAATAATCCAATGTCTAATAATCTATCAAAAGTAAAAAGGTAGGTCTTATATAAAAGAAAATGAATAATTTATGCAGGTAATGTATATGGAATTATTGTTTAAATATTCTAAAATGAGTTGATAAAGATGTTGGTAGGTTTTTTGGAAAACAAATAATTCCCTAGGTGAAATTTGGAAGGAAGATTCTCTGTTAGAGTTTTTATAAGGGAATTCATTTTCGTAGATTCAAAATGTAAAAATAACTAAAAGAGCAAGTGTTTCAATGGGTAAAAAGCTATGTTGAGTCTTTTTTCTCTGTCGGTGGTCGTCTAATCAATGAAATGACGGATGCTTATGATAGTTTGTGTCTAGCAACATTCGTGTATAAACGAATGAATTAAGAAAAGGGTGAAATATTGGATAACTCGAGATGGATGCCTTTAAGTAATGTTGATGATGATGATGATGATGATGAGGAAATTTGGGTAGGAGCAAGAGTTAGGTTGTACAATGTTGGTATGAATAGAGAAGATAAAGAAAATAATTTCTATGAATATATTATTTCTTATATCTATGACAACACTAACTACTTACAACTAACTAATTTAACAACAGGAAAAGCAGGTTATATTATTTGTGTCATTGAAAAAGAATTACCAAATAATTATGCTTTGGGCAGAACATTAAAGCAAAGAATAGGTTTAGAAAATACCTATTTTAGATTTGAATAATCAACAAATAAGGGAAGCACCAACTCTAAGGTATCTTCCCTTATTTAATACTTTTTATCAATAATCAATATTAACAGAGCCTAAATAAAAAAGTGAGAAAAATGATAAACACTCTTCTCACTTTCATCAATTAGGGTGGCATATACATAAATATGCGTTTGGGTGGATTTTGGATGAAAAATCCACATGCATAGTATAACAAAAAAATTATGGCTTTTCGCATGTAATATTGCATATAAAAAAATAGTAAAGTTTTTAAATTTTAATATTAAAAACTTATATATACATGTTACAATGTAATTCTCTAATTTATTTTATTCTCCTATTTAGAATTTATGGTTTAGTGATTCAATAAAATAAAAGTGGTTGTAATGAATAGATAAAACGATGAAGTAATACAGTTAGAATGGTTAAAAGACAGTTAAATATAAGTATTTAAAGAAATAAATGTACTTAGTTATATTTAGTGAATGTATTATGGTAAGAATTTCATCCAATTGGATTAGCGCTAAACTAGATTTTTATCCAAACAAATCCAATAATTATTTTTAAATGAAGTATATGTTGCATCCAGTTTATTTGGAATAATTCGTAGTCTAATAATTGCTGAATCTAGAAAAATAACATATTCGAAAGGAGGACAGATAAAACTCTGCCTGTGAAATTTAAATCGTTAAATGTTAAAGTAGAGATAATAGGATGTAATTGTGGTTTCATTTCGAATGGTACCATAAATGAATGTGGAAAAATAAAGGAGAAAAATTTAAATAAACTATATAAGTAGTAAAAATGAAAAGGAGAAGTATCTAGTGTTTAATATAAAAGAAAGATTGGGACAAATAAAGCTTAAAACGAAGTTGTCTATGGCATTTATAGCAATATTAATTATACCAAGCCTTATCGTAGGAGTATCATCTTATAATAAAGCAAAAACAGATCTTAATGAAACAATTCTACAATCAGCAAAAGATAATATAAGTATTTTAGATAAGATTGTTGATGATGAATTAGAAAATAAGCATATAGATGTCACTCATTTTGCAAAGGTACTTACACAAGGGGATTATAATCCTGAACAATCGCAAAATGTACAGAGTAAATTTGATCAATATATACAGTTACATCCAGAGATAGAAACGATTTATACGGCATCCAGTAACAATCAATTTATTCATGCACCTGTTGGTAAAATACCAGAAGGGTTTAATCCGTTAGAAAGTAGTTGGTATAAGGATGCAGTAAAAGCAAATGGAGAGATTATTGTTTCATCTCCCTATAAATCAAAGTCTACAGGAAATATGGTAATTGCAATTGCAAAGCAAAATGCAGATAAAAGTGGTGTCATTGGCGTAGATTTGAATATTACAGATATCGTAAAAACATCCAAAATGATAAAAATTGGTAAACAAGGATTTGTATCTATAGTTAGTCAAGATAAAACTATAGTTGTTCATCCATCACTAAAGCCTGGAGAGAAATTAGAGAAAACTTTAGCGGATGAATTGTATAAGACAGAAGATGGAGTAATTACTTATAGCCTCAATGGCGAAGATCGAAACATAAGCTTTAAGACAAACAAAAAAATAGGTTGGAAAATAGCTGGCGTAATGCCTACGAAAGAAATTGAAGAAGCTACTAATCCTATTTTTTATAAAACGCTCACTATAATAGGGGCTTCATTATTGTTAGGTGGGATTGTAATTCTATTCATACTCAGATCTATAATTACTCCACTAAGACAATTAGTCATTTCAGCTCAAAGAATTAGTCAAGGAGATTTAACCGAGAAAATAGATATTCGTTCAAAGGATGAACTTGGTCAATTGGGTGGTAGTTTCAATACAATGGCAGAGTCGTTACGTAATATTATTTCTCAAATTAACACATCTGCAGGACATGTAGCTGCGTCTTCTGAGGAACTAACTGCTAGTGTAGAGCAAGCAAGTGTTGCGACAGAACAAATTACAAAAGAGATGGAAGAAATTTCGAACAGTGCAGAGGTTCAAAATAATGAAGTTGAGTCTGGAGCTGAATTAATTGGTGAGGTAACACGAAATATTCAATATGTAGCTGAGAATGCATCTGAAGTATCGGCTTCATCCATATACACAAAACAAAAAGCCAATGAAGGAGAACAATTAGTAGAACAAACTGTAGCACAAATGCAATCTATCCATCACTCTGTTTCTCAATCCGATAATGTAATAAAATTATTAGATAAGAAATCGCAACAAATTGGAAGTATATTAGAAGCGATTCAAAATATTGCGGAACAAACAAATTTATTAGCATTGAATGCAGCAATTGAAGCAGCTAGAGCAGGAGAACAGGGGAGAGGGTTTGCAATTGTTGCTGATGAAGTTAGGAAGCTAGCAGAGCAATCATCCGAATCTTCAATGGAAATTGGAAGTTTAATTAAGGAAATACAAGCAGACGTACATGAGACTGTAAAAGCTATGAATGAAGTAGGCGTAGAAGTACAGTCGGGAATTAAGGTTGCGAATGATACAAAACAAAGTTTTTATGAGATTTCAAAATCTGCAAATGATATCGTATCAAAAGTGCAGGGTATGGTAGAACTATCAAATAAAATGACAACTGATGCAATGAAAGTTGATACATCGATTAATCAAATAGCTATGGCTGTAAAAGAAAATTCTTCAAGTATGCAAACGATAGCGGGTTCATCTGAGGAACAACATGCTTCTATGGAAGAGATAAATTCTTCAGCAATACAATTAGCACAGATGGCGGAAGAACTTCAAGAGTTAATTGGTGGATTTAAGATTTAAGTTGAGATTCTAGGAGAGAATGCTAGAATCTTGTTACAGAGTGGAAATGAAAAATCTTATAACATAGTAAATAAGTATAATATGTAATCTCTATGCGTATTGAACAGGCAGATAAGCCATTTAAAAACCCTCCATTTGGAGGGTTTTTAAATACATTTACATTAAATTTGTGGTGGCGCACCACCATAATCGCCAACACTATATGAAGGAGCAGGATAATGCCCATGAGTAGCAAGCTGATCTGTTTTAGAAAACTGAAAAATTCCCACCGTTAATACCCCAATAAAAGCAATGCCTGATAATAATAAGCTAATTTTTTTCATTATTTTAACACTCCTTTTGCGATTGATTTTTGTCTTGCTTGATAACAAATATGGAAATAGTCACTTACTTTTTGGTGGTTCTCTAATTGTCTACATTTTGTGGCAAATAATTCGGCGTATTCGACAACATATTCCCATAACTCTTCTTCCTCAAAGTATAAGATTCCTTCTTGAATGATTTTTTCTAATTCTTCCAATGGAATATTTTCGTTTAATCTTTTTAAAATAGAGAAGTGGTGTGTGTATTCTTCGTTATGAATTTTTCTGCAAATCTGTAATCCCTTATCAATGAGTTGGTTGGCCGTTGATTGTTCTCCTAATTTATAATGTTCCTTAGCTTGTAGGAAGATGGCCTTGAAGTGTGTAGGGATTTTCTCTGTTACTTCTGAAAGATGACGAATAGCTAAAGTAGACATACTTTGATCAGAATACAACCAACCCATCGTATTTTTTACGTATAACAAGGAATCTTCTTCCCCATTTTTTTGTAGTAAATCAATTGCACAATGTAGATATTCTTCTGCTTGTTCGTACTGTTTTAAATAGATACAGCAACCACCTAGCAAACTATTACAAAAGGCTGTTTTTACTTCATAACCTTCATACTTTGAAAAGATTGCTCTCGATTTATTTGCGTATTCGATAGAAGTGAGATTGTTATAGGTATGGTGATAGAAAGTAGCAATTCTATAGTAAAATTCAGCATGTTCAATTTCATCTGGTATAGCTACCAATATTTTTTCTGCTAGTTTATAATGTTCCTCTGCCTCAGTATAATTTGATATAAAAGTGGAATGAATGGATTTGAAAAAATGATAATAGAATTGTAGAAATTGATCTGTAGGCATATCATAATCGCTAATAGTATCAAAACTATTTTGTTGAATACCAAGGCTATCTGTTAAGACCTTGTAACGAAATTCGAGTAGTGAATAGTATAGTAACAAATTTTGATCCTGATGCTCTTGATCCGGTTCAATGCTTAACTTATTAATTTTTTCATCAATTTTCTTTTTTAGATTAGTAGCTTTTATAACTTGCTGAGATAGCATAGATCGATACCAGTCGTTCAATAGAGAGGTTAATTGCTCATTTCCTTTTACTGAGACACTCATAATATACGCCCCCATTTTCTAAAAAAATCCTAATTCAATTTAATTATAAACATCATAACAAAATAGAAGAAAAAATGGAGTGATATTACAATATTTTTCAAGAAAATTCATAAAAAATAATCAATTCGTGTCGAATATACTTAGAATAAAGCATCCAAAAATTATCAAAAGATGATATGAGTCTTTATACGTTCTATCAGGTGAACTTAGAAACTGTGATTGAATATTTATGAAATTTCCTTATATATCAATTTAATAATGATTAGGGATTTAGAAAGTTTTATGGAAAGTACATATCAACCTGATTGGAAGATTGGAAATTTAATAACTAGTGATACATTTTACTTAACGCAACATTTTGGTGCGCAAATGAAAATTTTTAAAGTCCACACAAATGGTACCCTAGAACGATTCCAAACAATAGAACCAGAATTAAAATAAAATTTTTGCAGGATCGATTAAATTCATTCCTTGTTATGCAAACAAATTTTCAGCGGAAATAACTTCTTTACTATTTTGCGCTAGACAGACTTTATAAAAAATGGTTACATTTCCTGATCTTGAAATAATCCTTTCAAATTACAGTCCTACTTTTTCTAAAAATTTTACTGCATCAACAATATTTGTAGAAGTAATTGCTAAAAAATTTTTTCAAATAAAATTTATAAAAGCTTGATAGGCGATACCAAATGAAAATACCGTAGCTACTATATGTGCAGTCCATTTAGGCATATTTAATTTCAATACGGTATTGTACAACATTCCATATACGATACAAATGATTAATATGAATGCAATGAATTGAAGAACTAATAAAAATAGCGGTTGTTCCATTTATTATCACTTCCTTTGTTTAATATATTAATATAATTTATTTAAATGTGAAAGTTTTATTTCTATAAATTTCCAAAAAATGTGATATGAAAGGCATAGTAGTAATCACAAGAATTACTGCAAAACTATAATGGAACTAAAAGTATTATGACGAGATCAGTAAAATAGTAAAGAAGGTCACCATTCACGGCGACCTTCTTTACTATGCGTTATAACCAAATAATTTTAATTCTTCTCCTGAATCTGAAATGATTTTCTCAAATCGTAATCCTACTTTTTCTAAAAGCTTTCCTGAGGCGATGTTATCTATAGAAGTAATTGCTACAATTCGTTTCATGCTGAGCTTTTGTACACCGTATTCGATTATCGCAGAAGCTGACTCGTAGCCATATCCTTTTGAACGGAATGCCTCTAAAAAGGCAAATCCGATATCAACGTCTTCTAATGAATCTCTTTTAATAAGGCCACACATACCAAGTGGAGTGAGATCTTCTTTTCGTTCTACTAAGTAAAGGCCAAATCCGAGTTTGTTATACATATCGATGGGACCGTTTACAATATAATTTTTTGCATCTTCTAAGTTTCTAACTCCTTTGTCACCGATAAACTGAATCCATGCAGGATCGTTTACTAACTCAAGAATAAAAGGAGCGTCTTTTATATCAAACCAACGAAGGTTAAGACGCTCGGTTTCAAGAACTATCAATGATTACACCACCTTTAAAAAGTTATAACAATTAGTATGGATTGTGTAAAACAAAAGTGCAACATATTTTAGTGGGGCTTTGTTTGTTCACATAAAGTTCGTTTGTTTTGTATAGAGAGATATTTTATAATTAGGACTGATTGTAAAGAGTGAGATGCTTATACAATGACTCCTAGGTGACTAGGAGTTTTTACTATATAACTATCATTATTACTAAATATGACACACTACACATTCTACTCAAGGAGGTACATAATGAAGAAATTATATAATGCATCGTTTACGTATTTGATTATCGGTTTATTATCAGGGATTTTCGCTAGGGAGTATGGTAAGTATAAAGGGATTTTAGGATCTACTTTGTTAAATCTTTTGCATACACATACACTTGTACTTGGCTTTTTCTTCTTTTTAATTGCTTTAGGATTAGCAAAAGTATTCGCGTTTCATGAAGTGCAAGGGTTTAATAAGTGGTTTGTTTTACATAATATTGCATTAACATTAATGTTAGGTTCGCTAGCAGCGAGAGGGCTTCTTCAGTTAAATGGAGCTGACTTTAAAGGGTTAACTTATATTGTAGGATTTTCTCATTCGTTGATGGCAGTTACTTTAATTTGGTTTATGTTGTTAATAAAGAAATCGTTTAAAATGTAGTGAAAAAGAACTTGTAGCGTGTGCTGCAGGTTCTTTTTTGTATGTTCAGGTTTAATAATCTTATTTTTCTAATTATTTTGTATAAAGATGGTATACTTGTTTTAAAATTAAAAAGGAGAGTTGATTATGGAAATAACAATTGAACATGTAGTAAATGAATTAAAAGGCATACTTCCTGAAGATCGAGTAGTAATAAATATGACAGTACGAGAGTTACATAGTAAAGATGAATCTTACCATAGTAGTAGTTTACCTGATGTAGTTGTTTTTCCAAAAACGACCGAAGAAGTTAGCGCGATAATGAAAATAGCGATTCAGCACGGAACAGCTGTCGTTCCATTTGGAGTAGGGTCCAGTTTAGAGGGACATGTAATTCCTTACGAAAAAGGAATTACAATGGACTTTTCTCTTATGAACAAAATACTTGAAATAAGAGAAAAGGATTTTCTTGTGAGAGTACAGCCAGGGGTGACGCGCTCTCAGCTTAATAAAGAATTGAAAAAGTATGGATTATTTTTTAGTGTAGACCCAGGAGCTGATGCAACGTTAGGAGGAATGGCTGCTACAAATGCGAGCGGAACGACAGCGGTAAAGTATGGGGTAATGCGTGATCAAGTTCGAGATTTAGAAGTCGTTCTTGCTGATGGAGGAGTAATACATACCGGGAATTTAGCGGCGAAGTCATCATCAGGTTATCATTTAAATGGTATTTTCGTAGGCTCAGAAGGAACACTTGGATGTTTCACGGAGTTAACTTTAAAAGTATACGGTATACCAGAACATATTATGGCTGCGAGGGCATCGTTTCCAACTATAAATGATGCAGTAGAAGCTGTAATTAACATATTACAAGCAGGTATTCCAATCGCGAGAATTGAACTCGTTGATGAATTATCTATGAAACAAGTAAATTATTACAATGAAACAAGTTACAGAGAAGAACCGACACTGTTTTTAGAGTTTCACGGCAATGAAGCAGGGTTAAAGCAAGATATTGAATTTACGAAAGAAATCGTTCTTGATTATAAATGTATAGAAATTGCGTTTGAGACGGAAACAGCAGCGAGAAATAAACTGTGGGATGCAAGACATAACTTAGCGTACTCTTACGTGCATAGTTATCCTGGTAAAAAGCTAATGAGTACAGACGTATGTGTGCCAATTTCGGAATTAGCTGGAGCGATTCAACATGCGAAAGAGGTATTAGATAAAGTAGGGCTTATTGGCGGTATTCTAGGTCATGTTGGAGATGGGAATTTCCATGTACTCTTAATGATTGACACAAATGATAAAGAGGAAGTAAAGAAGGCGGACGAAATAAACGAAAGTATCGTTCTGTATGCTCTTAAACGAGGAGGAACGTGTACAGGAGAACATGGCGTTGGAATCGGAAAACGAAAGTATCAAGAAGAAGAACATGGGGCGGCATTATTTGTAATGGAGAAAATAAAGAAAGCTCTTGATCCGCAAAATATTTTGAATCCGAATAAGGTGTTTCAATTAAAAGATAGGGGCTGATTGGATGAAAGTACTAGAAGCGATAAGTAATATAGCTGGAAAGTATTTTGCATTTTGGGTTATTTGTATGGCAGCTATTGCATACTTCATTCCCGTGCCATTTCTAGGGTTAACTAGTTACATAACGATTTTACTTGGGATTGTAATGTTTGGGATGGGATTAACATTAAAGGCTGTTGATTTTAAAATCATCGCTACAAAACCATTGCCAGTTATTATCGGTGTATGTGCTCAGTTTATTATTATGCCACTTGTCGCATACGTACTAGCCTACGTTATGAATTTACCAGCGGAATTAGCAGCTGGATTAGTGTTGCTCGGTTCAGTACCGGGTGGCACTGCATCAAATGTTATGGTTTATTTAGCAAAAGGGAACTTAGCGTTGTCTATTGCAATGACTTCATTATCAACATTACTAGCACCAATTGCTACACCACTCATTTTACTATTACTTGCAGGGCAATGGATGCCAGTAAATGCTATGTCCATGTTTCTTTCTATCGTACAAGTCATTATTGTGCCTATTATTTTAGGACTAGTAGTGAAAAAGTTTTTCCCTCGTATCGTTAATAAAGGAATGACTGTTATTCCTTTAATATCGGTTGTAGCAATTATTATTATTGTTTCCGCAGTTGTTTCAGCAAATGTAAGTAGCATTACTTCTTCAGGACTTCTTATTTTTATTGCAGTGATGCTCCATAATGCTTTCGGTTTTTTGCTCGGATATATAACTGCGTTCGTACTTGGACTAGACGAAGGGACAAGAAGGGCTATTTCAATAGAAGTAGGAATGCAAAATTCTGGCTTAGGTGTTGCACTGGCGACAGCGCATTTTGGACCTGCTGCTGCACTCCCAAGTGTATTAGCGGCGGTATGGCATAACATTGCAGGACCAATTTTAGCAACCATCTGGTCAAAAAATGCAAAGAATACTTTCAGCGATGAAAATGTATCAATAAATATAGAAAAATAAGAGATAAGCATTTCATTTGAAATAGAGGAATGATAAATAATGCAAAAACGTACTGTACATTTTGAAGGAATGGTTGTATTTTTAGCCACGATTTATATGTATTCGATATATGAGTTTAGTTGGATTATATTTTTTGTATTCCTTTTAGCGCCGGATTTATCCATGTTAGCGTATGGGATCAATAATCACGTTGGTGCGAAAATATATAATGTATGTCACACATATATCATATCCATATTAATTGTTCTAATAGGTGTCTATTTTAAGATAGATACCGTTATAATGATTGGCTTAATATGGACAGCACATATTGGAATGGATCGAATGTTTGGATATGGATTGAAATATGAGACGGATTTTAAGGATACTCATATTCAACGGTTATAATTTGTTTTGAGAAGAGGGGTATGTTGAAGCAGAGAATTGCTATCGAAGAATATAATGTCAAATGGGAAAATGAATTTAATAAAATACACACTCTTATTAACAATGTAATGGAAGACAGCATTGTATCTATTGAACATGTTGGGAGTACATCTGTTAAAGGGCTTGCATCAAAACCAATACTAGATATTGATGTTGTAATAGAAGAGTTCGAAATTTTTCATGAGGTAGTAAAAAAACTTGAGAAGATAGGGTACTATCATCAGTTAGAATGGAGATTTAAAGGAAGAGAGGCGTTTGGAAGAAAGGATGCGTTCGTTCCATGGAACGAGGGAAATACAGTTTGGATGGAACATCATTTATATGTGTGTGACAAAAATAGCGAAGAGTTAAGAAAACATATAGCGTTTCGGGATTACCTTCGTGAACATGAAGCCGTTGCTGCTGAATATGGACGTTTAAAGGAAGAGTTAGCGAGAGAGACGAAAAATCGATCTAGTTATATTGAGGGTAAGACCGTATTTATTACAAATATATTAGAAAAAATAAACTAAAGCAGCATGGAATACATGCTGCCTATTGTTTTGAAATAGAAAGCTGCCATTATAAAACAAATACAAACTGGCCCTGTTGATTGATGCGGTTACTAAATATAATAGGAAATAAAATAGAAAAGAGCGGAAAAGAGGGAGCTTATGTACATACCAAAATATTTCGCAATACAAGATGAAGAGATGAAGTACGAAATAATGGAACAAAATAGCTTTGCGACATTATTTTCTCAACATAACGGAGAACCATATGCAACGCACTTGCCGTTGTTATTAAATAGGGAGACCCTTACTTTACATGGTCACTTCGCACGGCCGAATGAACAGTGGAAAGATATTGGGACTCAGCAAGTACTAGCTATATTTCAAGGACCACATAGTTACATCTCTCCGTCATGGTATGAAACAAACAATGCAGTACCAACATGGAATTACGTTGCAGTGCATGTATATGGTGAATTAGAAATTGTTGAAGATGAGAAGACATTAGTAGATTCTCTTCAAGATTTAGTAAATAAATATGAAGATCCAGAGAGCACCTACTCACTTAATGATGTAGATCCGAATTATATGGGAGGATTAAGTAAGGGAATAGTTGGATTCAAAATAAAGATAAATAAAATAGAAGGAAAAGCGAAGTTAAGTCAAAATCATTCTGTAGAGAGACAGAATTTAGTTGTGGAGAAACTTGAGAAAGTTGGTAGTGAGGAGAGTAAGAGGATTGCGGAGTTGATGAGAAAATAAAGCCTACATGAAAGGGAGATATTCTAAATAAGCGTATTTAAAAAGACCTTCTTAATTGAAGGTCTTCCGTTTTTTAAAGTGCTTTTTCAGTTGTTGTTGAGTTGTAGTCTTTACTTGCGTCAACAGATTGAACAAGGTCAGGTCTTTGTGGTGCAGGAAGATCAGCATGACCCGCTTGGTATGTAAATGAACTATGAATACCAGTAGCTAGAATACCGAAAACAGATAGTCCTAAAAAAACAGAGCTAATTTTTTTAATCATTTCAATGCCCCTTTCTCAAACGTTTTTTCTTTTGCTTGTAACGCTTTATGAAAATATTCACTTGCCTTAATGTGGTTATTTTCACTATAAAATTTAACAGCTAATTTTTCTGAGTATTCTTGAGTGTAGTTATATAATAATTCTTTGTCGAAAAACGTAATTCCTTTAAGAATAATTGTTTCTAATTCTTCAGAAGCAACATTATTATTTAGTTCGTTTAGAATTTTAAAATGATATATATATTCTTCATTATTTAATTCAGTACAAATTTTTAACCCTTTTTGGATTAACCCTTCAGCAATACTAGTTTCATCTAGTTTAGAGTGTTCTCTTGCTTGCAAGAAGAGAGCTTTGAAATGTGTAGGTTTCTTTTCAGTTACTTCTGATAGGTGACGGATTGCGAGTGTGGAGAGGTTTTGACTCGCATATAACCAACCCAAATTATTACGTACACTTAAAATTAATTCTTTTTCATTAGATTTTTGTAAAAGGTGTATTGCTGAATTATATTGTTCTTCCGCTTGTTCATATTGTTTTAAATATACAAATGAGGCACCTAATGTATTTTTGCATAATCCAACTTTAACTTCGTAGCCAGTATGTTTATCGAAAATCTCTTTAGCCTTAGTTGCATATTCAATGGATTCAATTGGTTGATAAAAGTGATAATGGAAAATCGCCATTCGATAATAAAATTCAGCATGCTCTAGATTATCAGTGTTATTTACTAGTAATAACTTAGCTTGTTCATAATGTTCGCTAGCTAAGTTATAGTCTGTGGTTAAAGTTGCATAAATGCCTTTAAAGAAGTGATAGTAGTAAGCCAGTGGATGGTTGGATGAGATTAAGTAAGAATCTATTTTATCAAAACAATCTTTTGAAATACTTAAACTATCTACTAAAACTTTATATCGAAAGTCTAGTAAGGAATGATATAATGCTAAGTTTTCATCTTCTTCAAAGTTTAGTTCCTTTTCCTCAATTTCATGCTTTAAGTTTGTCGCCTGGGACACATCTTGTTTAAGCATAGCTAAATACCAATCATTAAATAATTTCGTAATTTGTTCATTACCTTGTAGTTGAACGTTCATGAAATCCCCTCACTTTTTGAATATTCTTATAAAATATATTATCAAAAATAACAATATTTAGAAATGTAATTTTTATTTCTCAATATTTGTTTAACGAGCTTATGAGTAAGTCTATTGGAATAGTTTAATTTTTGTTTTGGAGTAAAGAAAAGGAATCGGGAAAGGTGCATTTTAAAGTTCTAGTTGAGAGGGGAGAATATAAAAAAGTGTGTTCACACAATCTGTATGAACACACCTTTTTACATGTTAAACAATCAAGTCCCACAAAAAGTACGATAAGGACGATTCGTCGGTGCAGGCGGAATGCAGTATTCTTCTTGATCTGTAGAATACGCATAAGGGTTTGATAAAGCTTCAAGAAGTTTCTCCATTACGCTATAGTCGTCATTTGTAACAGCTGCTTCTAGTGCTTCTTCTACACGGTGGTTCCTCGGGATGATTGATGGGTTATTATTTTTCATCATCTCGTAGGCGTTTTCTTTCGATTCTTCTTGTTTTTCTAATCGAGATTGCCACAGTTTGTACCATTCTTTAAATTCAGGACTATCGAATAGAGGGGTATTTTCTAACGTATCAAGAGTTAATGAACGGAATGTATTAGTGTAATCTGCTTTATATTTCTCCATCATTTTTAAAAGTTGCTCAATAAGTGATTGATCTTGTTCTTCGTTGCTAAATAGTCCTAATTTCTTTTTCATTCCAAGGAACCAATTGTTTTCATACTGTACGCTAAATTTCGAAATTTCGTCTTGAGCGATTTTTAGTGCTTCTTCATCATCTTCGTGCAGAATCGGTATTAAAGATTCTGCTAGTCGTGCGAGATCCCATGCGGCCATATATGGTTGATTTCCATATGCATAACGACCTTGTGTGTCAATAGAGCTAAATACGGTTCCTTGGTCGTAATTGTCCATAAATGCACAAGGACCGTAATCAATTGTTTCGCCACTGATCGTTATATTGTCAGTGTTCATTACGCCGTGAATAAATCCAACAAGTTGCCATTTTGCGATAAGACTTGCTTGTTTTTTTATGACTTCTTGTAGTAATGCAGTATATCGGTTTTCATGGGATTCACTTTCTGGGTAATGTCTTTTTATCGTATAGTCAGCTAGCGATTTAAGGTCCTTTATTGAACCACGAGCTGCAGCATATTGAAATGTACCGACGCGTATATGGCTACTAGCTACTCTAGT
This sequence comes from Bacillus sp. M13(2017), assembly GCF_002218325.1. Lineage (NCBI taxonomy): Bacteria > Bacillati > Bacillota > Bacilli > Caryophanales > Bacillaceae > Bacillus > Bacillus sp. M13(2017). The sequence continues at coordinate 224,375 of NZ_KZ268504.1, forward strand.
TAAAATTGCTCCAGGTAACTTTGTTTCACGATATGTTGCTTCACCAGTTGTGACAACTGCTAAACTACGAGTAGTCGGAATATCAAGTGCATACATTGCCTCACTAATGATATATTCACGTAGCATCGGACCGAGTGCAGCACGGCCATCTCCTCGGCGTGAATAGGGAGTAGGGCCAGAACCTTTCAGTTGAATATCGAAACGCTCACCTGAAGGAGTAATTTGTTCGCCAATTAAAAGAGCACGACCGTCGCCTAACATATTAAAATGTCCGAATTGATGACCAGCATATGCTTGAGCTAATGGATGAGCTCCTTCTGGGAGTGCATTACCAGCGAAAATAGCAATTTCAGCTTCCTTATTCAGTTCTTCAGGGGTCAAGCCAAGAGATATCGCTAATGAATGGTTTAGTTTAACTAACTCCGGTGAACTTACGGGAGTAGGGGGGATTTCTGTATAAAATGATTGTGGTAAAGTCGTATAACTATTATCTAAATTCCAACCTGTTTCATTAATTTTAGTCATTGTATCTCCTCCTTTTTATATTTTAAGTTATGTATTTGTACGTATGTATTCTTTGTAAAGTTAACTAAAAGTATAATATAATATTTCCCCTTGCAATCTATTGTAAGGACTTCATTGCACTATGTCTATTTAACAGCAAATTTAAAACCTCCATTTTAAGAAAATGGAGGTTTTATTATTATTTAATTTTTACAATTATTTTTCCTTTTGCTCTTCCAGACTCTGAATATTCCATTGCTTTTTGCGCATCTTCAAAAGGGAAGACTCGATCGATTACCGGTTTGATTTTTCCGGCTTCAATATAGTTTGCAATAGTACGTAATTGACCCCCGCTTGGCTTCATAAATAAAAATGAATATTGAGCATTATGCTTTTTTTCAAGTGCAGTAAGTTTTTTGCTGGCTAATGAAAATAAGAGAGTTTTAAAGAATCCTGAACCAAATTCTTTACCGAAGCGAGCATTCGGCATACCTGAAACGGAAACAATGTTTCCGCCGCTTTTTATAATATTGAATGATTTTTCAAGTGTTGCACCGCCGATTGTATCAAATACCGCATCATAATTTTTTAGTATATCTTCAAATTTTTCTGTTTTGTAATTAATAATTTCATCTGCGCCAAGAGACGTTACTAAATTTGCACCAGCTTCACTAGCAGTCGTTGTAACAGTAGCACCCATTATTTTTGCTAACTGAATTGCGAAAGTACCAACACCACCAGACCCAGCGTGAATTAATATTTTTTGTCCTTTTTGTAATTGCATAATGTCATGTAATGCTTGATATGATGTTAAGCCAACGAGTGGAATCGAAGCAGCTTCCTCAAAATTTAAATTTTTTGGTTTTAAAGCTATATCATCTTCATGAATGGCTATATATTCCGCGAAAGTACCAATCTTATTTTTTCTTGGGCGTGCATATATTTCATCACCGACTTTAAAGTTAGTCACTTTTGCCCCAACCTTTACGATAACACCGGAAAAGTCATTCCCAAGGATTAGGGGGATTTCATATTTAAGTAACATCTTTACTTTTCCATCACGTATTTTAAAGTCAATTGGGTTAATACTAGCTGCATGAATTTCTGCGAGCACTTCATGCTCATTTATTTCAGGAGTAGGTACCTCTGCCATACGCATTGGAACTTTCCCGTATTTATCAATTATCATTGCTTTCATTTCTTATACCTCCACATTTCAATAAAAGTTGTGTAATAGCTTTTCGATATCTAATACAAGATTTTTTAATAAACTTAATTTTGTACGTATATCAATATAATAAAAGTTTTTTGTACCTTCTTTTCGCATTAAAATAATACCAGCTTCTCGTAAAATCCGAAGGTGATGCGATACCGCTGGTCGAGAAAGGTGTGTTTGTTTCGTGATTTCTCCTACACGTAATCCGGTTTGACATTCCGTTTCCATGAGAACTAACAAAATAGCTTGACGTGTTTCATCGCCAATTGCCAATAATACTTTTTGAGAATCAATAAAATCTTTTTTTATAACATTTAATTGTTCTTGTTTATTCATTTCAATCACTTTACCTCCTGGTAATTAGTCGAAAGGTTTAAGATGATGAACCATTACATCGATACGGTAATGCTACATGATTGTTGTATGAGGTGCAATATTGGGAAAGAAAATCGAGACGAATGAATTTTTTATTTTTGAAAATTATAGGGAGATAGAAAAGGGATTGGAAGGACTATATAACACAATAGATGAAGTTTTAAAAACAAAAAATGATGTAACAATAAAATAAGCGGTCGTAACCTTGTATAATCGATAAGGTTACGACCGCTTATAATGTTTGCATTATTTTTGATTTTTACGATAGAACATAGTTCAACGTAAAGTACGTTCTTTTGTTTTACACTTTCATACAGACACAATTCAGGTGGATTATAGATGTATGAAAAGGTAAAAAGGATTTTGGGGCGTAATCTATCTATATGATAATTCAAAATGAAATATAAGTCTATATTTTAATGTTTTTTTTGATTATATTTATGACACTGAGCTCAGAACAATGATGTGGAGGGTAAATATATGAAATCGAATTATGTACCAGTTTTAATTGTTGGAGGGGGATTATCTGGGTTAGCGTCTGCGTTATTTCTTGCAAAACATAACATTGAGTACTTACTTATTGAAAAGCATCCGTCTACTGCCATTCATCCGAAAGCAGGCGGCCTTACTTTACGTACAATGGAGTTATTTCGAGAATTAGGTTTGGAACAAAAAATTAAATTGGCAGGTAAAGCATTAGAGAACTGCCGAGGAAGAATAGCAGTTCATACAATAGCTGAGGCGAATAAAGAAGAATTGGAACAAATGAGAGCGACGCAATACGGAAACGATGAAGAATTACTTCAAAAAATAGAAAAGATTAGTCCATCAAAACAAACTGCGTGTTATCAAATTATTTTAGAAGAAATGATGTTACAAGAAGCGAAAACGCTAGGCGGGCAACTATCTTTTTATCATGAATTAGTTTCATTTGAACAAAATGAAAACAGGGTAAAAGCAACGATTCGAAATCGTGAAACAGAAAAAGAAAGTGTCATACATTGTGACTATGTAATTGCAGCGGATGGAGCGAAAAGTAAAATACGTGAGCAGTTAGGGATTAAAGCTGAGGGTCGTGGAACCATTGGTGGCTATTATATGAATATTTATTTTGAAGCTGATTTAAGTGAGTTTATACAAGGATATGCATTCGGTTTTTCGATGGTACTTCATCCGGAGGTTCTTGGTGCACTTATCCCGGTTGATAACGTAAAAAAATGGATTTATCATGTAGCCTACGATCCATTAAAAGGAGAGGGGTTAGAGGACTTCACTATAGAACGTTGTAAACAAATTACTCAAATAGCAATTGGAAGTACAAATATTGATTCAGAAATATTAAGTGTTTTACCGTGGGAAGCGGCCGAAAGTACAGCGGTGAAATTTCAAGAAAATCGAATCTTTTTAGTTGGAGATTCAGCACATATTATGCCGCCAACAGGAGGGTTTGGTTCAAATACAGGAATACAAGATGCACATAACTTAGCTTGGAAATTAGCGGCTGTTATAAAAGGGAAGGCAAAACCAAAATTGTTAGAAACATATCATGAGGAGAGACACTCTGTTGCAAAATTAACGACAGCTTATTCAAGTAGTTTACTGTTTCGTGCTGCAAATAGAGAGGAAGGTAGTTTGAATAATATGGATGGTTTAGCTGTTACAGTTGGATATCAGTATTGTTCAGAGGCGATTATAGATGATTCAGTAACTCCGTATAGAATGGATAGCATAGAGTTGAACGGAAGACCTGGAACGCGAGCGCCACATTTATGGGGAACGTATGAAGGGAAGAAAGTTTCTACATTAGACTTATTCGGTAACAGTTTTGTATTACTTACAGGAGTAGAAAATAGTTCTTGGGCTGAGGCAGCACATACTGTTTCAGCTAAATTAGGAATAAATATAAAAGGGTATCGTGTTGGTTTAAGTGGAGACTTTGTTGCTCCAGAAGATATTTTTAGCAAATTATATGGTATAGAGAATGGAGGTGCTGTATTAATTAGACCAGATGGCTTTATCGGATGGCGTTCGGAAAAAACGGTAGTAAATCCAGATATAGTATTGGAAGAGGTAATGAGAAATTTATTATGTGATTTTTAAGTAACTACAGAAATATTGTTTTATGTGCTTCACTGTACTGAAAAAAATATTCACAAATTTCAATAGGTTTGATATGATTAAATTCGACAAGTTAATAGAGGCCGGAGATATTTGAGAAAAGCCATAAATTTATTTAGGGACACAGGAGTGTATTCTAAATAATTTATGGCTTTTTTTATTGAATGAACCGTACAAAATAGGGAGTTACATGTGAAAAGGAGGGCTATAGAAATTAAATAGGATAATACTAGTTTATTAATAATATAGAGAAAGTATATTTGTAAGATTGGAATTTTAATATAGGTTTATAAAAATAATGAAAGTGTGTCTTCTATTTCGTGTAAATCTCATTAGCTTGTTGAAATTTGCAACGTAGGAAGGGTTAGAAGGATGAGAAAGATTATTAGCGTTTTAGTTATTTTCTTTATGACGGGAAGTATCTTTGCTGGGGGAGCTGTTCATGCGAAAGCAGAAGGAAAGCATGAATGGAATACGAATAAGCTTTTAAATATTGCACATCGCGGAGCAAGTGGACATGCACCTGAGCATACTTTTGCTTCTTATAATTTAGTGAAAAAAATGAAAGCGGATTATTTAGAGTTAGATATTCAATTAACAAAGGATGGCCAATTAATTGCAATGCATGATACAGCAGTTGATCGCACTACAAATGGAACAGGCGAAGTACGCGATAAAACGTTAAGCGAAATAAAGAGTTTAGATGCTGGATCATGGTTTAATAAAGCGTATCCAGAAAAGGCTAAGCAAGAGTATGTTGGGCAAAAGGTTCCAACTCTTGAAGAAATCTTCCAAAAGTATGGAAGAAGTATGAAGTATTATATTGAAACAAAATCACCAGATGTGTATCCAGGAATGGAAGAGAAATTGTTGGCGTTGTTACAAAAATATAATTTAGTAGGCCAAAACATGTCTTCTAGCCGTGTTATGATTCAATCATTTAGTAAAGATAGTTTGAAAAAGATTCATAGTATGAATGAAAATATTCCGTTAGTTCAATTGCTTTGGTATTATCCAAATGAAAACAATGAAATTGTTGAATGGTCTGGCATTACACATGAACCGAAAAGTGTAACGAATGATGATTTTCAAGAAATTAAAAAGTATGCAGCTGGTATTGGACCAAACTTACGTAATGATAACGGAGAACTAATTATTGATGAGTCATATATGAAAATGGCTAGGAAAAATGAACTGTTAATTCACCCTTATACAATTAATGAGAAACCAGATATGAGACTGTTAATCAAATGGGGTGCTACAGGAATGTTTACAAATTATCCGGATCGATTACATAGTGTATTGAAGGAAAAATAAGTGGAAAAGGGTATACCAGTGTTTTAGGTATACCCTTTTTAATCTAACTCCCCGATAAACGTAATCTCTTTTTGATAGCATTCATCTGCATCATAAATAATTTCTTGAAAGTGAAGCGTTTTGAAGGAATGATAAACTGAAATTTCCCATGTCTCCCAAAAATCAATTTCATTTGAAAGAAGAATCCATTTTTGAAATTCACTATCTCTATTAAAGAAATTATGAAAGTAGTCCTCATTTTTAAATATAATGATTTGCGAATCCCACAAATTATTTATAGAAATCAAAACAACAACTCGATATGTATGTGTATCGCTCGGTTTCATATTTATTAAATGATTTGCTTGATTTAATAAGGTTTGAATACATAACCGTTTTACTTTTCTAGGTGTTTTACGAGAGTCAATAAAAGCTTGCGAAACTGGCAATAGCATATTCCAATATTCATCGTTATAGAAAGTAGAAGGGAACGTTTTTGTATGTTCCTCAATTCGCTTTATCACAGTGTTTGTTTTTCGTTTCATACCACGTATTTTCTTTTCACGCATTGTGAGTCATCTCCATAAATTTTTGTAATGCAGCAGAGTGATATATATCTTTTCTAGTAATAAAAGTAGTAGGAACTTTTTTGAAGCTATTTGGTAAAGGGTTGAATGATATGTCATGTTGATGACCATTTAAAATAGACTTCATCATAATTGCTATGCCCATACCTGATTTTACACATGCGAGTATCGCTTCAATTGTTCCAAACTCTAATACTCGCTTAGGTGAAATTCCTTCTTCTTGAAGCCAATCTTCTAATAAATTTCTATAATAGCACCCGTGACTAAATGCAAGTAAATTCATGTCTCCTATGTCTTTAAAGGAAGATAAAGGCTTTTTGCTAATGAGAACTATTTCTTCTTCACGAAATATATTTGTATGAAGTTCGGCATGCTGAGTAGAGCCAGCTATAAACGCTCCGTCCAGTTTTCGTTCTAGTACAAGCCTAATCAATTGTTCCGTCGTATTTGATTCTAAAATCAATTCGATTTTTGGATATTTTTCATAATAGGCCGTTAATATAGATGGAAGTCTTACAGCGGTTGTAGATTCTGTACATCCAATTTTTAAAGTGCCTCTTGGTTCGATCCCATTACTTTGAACTGCTTTAACAGATTGATCCATTAAGTGGATAATTTGTTTGGCGTATGTTAATAAAATCTCACCGTTAGAAGTTAAAGTTACACCTTTTCCGTTTCGGTAAAATAAAGGCACACCTAATTCGTTTTCTAGTTGTTTCATACGCATTGTTACGCCAGACTGTACATAGTTTAAATTTTTAGCTGCGTGAGATATGTTTTCTTCTTTCGCAACTTCGTAAAATACAGTTAAATCTTTTATATCCAAGTATCATCCCTCCAGAAAAGGTATCATTTTTTTTGATGGATCACATGATAAATCTTTATTTTATATGATATCAGAACTTTCATACAATGGAAGGGGGTGGAGGGATTATTGTGTTAATGGAAGAAAGGGTGAATAGTACTTATAAGTGGGTTATGTTAATTTTTGCGACGGTTGCTCAAACAACAGCGACACTTATAACGTATGGTGTTGGAGCGTTTGCTTTATTTTGGAAAGAAGAATATGCACTTACGAATACGGAGATTGGATTGTTAGTAAGTGTTGTAAATATAGGACCGCTATTTTGTATGCTTTTTGTCGGGCGGCTACTTGATCAATACAATGAAAAGTTGTTAATTTCGATAAGTTCATTTTTACTAGGAGGTTCGTTTTTACTGACTAATATGGTCAATGGATTTAATGGGTTACTTTTTGTACTTTTATTAGTAGGAACGTTTTATAGTGTTTCGCAGCCAGGAGGAAGTAAGGTGATAATGAAGTGGTTCTCAAAAGAAAATCGCGGGTTAGCGATGGGGATTAGACAAGCCGGTATACCGATTGGTGGTACATTAGCGGGAGTATTGATCCCGTTTCTTACAATAAAATATAATATGGCCTATGCGGTAAATAGTATTGCATGCATTTGTATAATTGGAGGGCTTTTATTTTTTATATTTTATAAGGAACCATATACTCAAGAGAAAGTTAAACAAGAACGTAGTAAACTTTCTTTTTGGATGCAGTTAAAAGAAGTGATGTGTAAAAAAGAGTTGTATGCAATTTATATAACTGGCATTTGTATGATTTCATTGCAAATGGTTCTAGTTGCACACTTTATAAAATTTTTAGTATTGGAACAATCAATCACGCCAATTTTAGCTGGAAAAGTATTTTCCGTTATGTTCTTTTCTGGAATGGTTGGTAGGGTTATATTAGCAGCTACTAGTGATTTATTTTATAAGGGGAATAGGCGTACCCTCTTATTTATAACTGTTTGTATTTCTATTTTCTTCATTCTAATATTAGTAATGAGCATACATACAATAACGAATGTATTGTATGGTGTAAGTGCATTGTTAGGGTTCTTTTCAATTGGATGGTTTAGTCTTTTTATAACTGAAGTTGCAGAATCAGCAAGTGAAGAATCGGTAGGGATGACAGTGAGTTTTGCACTTACATTAAATCAAATTGCCATTATTGCTGCGCCTGCTTTATTTGGTTATATTGTAGATAAGAAGGGATATACGTATGCGTGGTTATGCATAGTTGTATTACTAACTATTTCAGCGGTCAGCTTATATAGGAAGTATAGAAAATGAAGGAATGTTAGCAATGTAAATTTTTTATGAAGAAAGTCTAAAGAAATGTTGAATGACCGACATTTCTTTTTTTATTTGTTGTATAATCAAAATGTAAATGAGATTCATTTTCAATTTCGTTCATTGCCTCTTTTGAAATTACCTGTAATTTTAGCCATAATTAGCTGTTTTTCATTATCGTTATTTGCATGATTTATTTTATTTAAAAGTTTTTCAGCATCATTTCCTTTTAATATCATAATCTGTTTTCTGTAATATTAAATTAATACCATGTTATTTTTTATTATCCGATAATGAAACACCTTATCATCTAAACGATTGCGTTTATCGGTGTTTTTCATATTACATCTCCATTCTTTTTAGTATGTAACAAATGTTACAAAAGAATTTGAAATTATAGTGTAATGCATCCGATTGTATGTTGGAAATTTTGCAAGAAAGAAATACAATAGAGAGTAGTCAAAATTGAAAATGAGAAAAAGGAATCTAGTTTTAACAGAGTGAATATTAAATAATATTATAATATACTTGATAATTAAAAGATAGAATGGATATACGTTAAGTGAAACTAGATAAAAGAGGGTTCCTAGTATGTTAAAGAAATGGTTAATCATTTTCTTTATTTTTGCTGTTTTTTGTGGAAGTGTTGTTACACTAATACATGCAAATAAAGGAAAAAAATATGATGCAAAGGCATTTTCTAATGTAAATAGTAAGCAAAAAGATGTTAAGCAGGAAGTTGATGCGAATGAGAAAAAGCGTTATGAAATTGCAGCTGGAAAATTAGATCAGTATTTAAAAGATAAAGGATTTAATGGGAGTGTTCTTGTAGCAAGTAAAGATCATGTCATTTTACGAAAAGGCTACGGTTATGCGAATGTGAAAGATCAAGTATTAACAACGCCAAGAACGAAATATCGCATTGGTTCTATTACGAAAACAGTTGTTGCAATATCTATTATGCAATTAAAAGAAAAAGGGAAGTTGAACATTGAAGACAATGTAAATAAATATATCCCATCGTTTCCAGCAGATAAAAACATTACGTTACGAAACTTGTTAACACATACGTCTGGATTACCAGAACAGGGACAAGGTAGTGTTGACGCAGCATCACGGTTAAAATTAGTAACGTGGATTGGGGCACAAACGTTACAATTTCCAGCAGGGACAGGATGGAAATATACAGATTATAATTATATGGTGCTTGCATATATTGTAGAAAAAATATCGAATAAACCACTTGCTGAATATGTGAAAGAAAATATTTTGACTCCTGTTGAAATGCATGAATCTGGAATGGGCGCAACACTTCCAGAGGATATTTTCTTAGCAGAAGGGTATACGAAAAAAGATAATAAGTTAATAGCCACGCCTCGCTTAAAAATGAACTGGCTGTATGGTTGTGGTGAAATGTATACGACTGTTGAAGATATGAAAAAGTTAGATGAAGCTATTATGGATGGTAAACTACTTTCTAAACAAAGTGTATCAGAAATGTTTTCTGCATCACCTGCAAGAAAATATGGATTTAGTTTCTATATTTACCCAGATTATTATCATAACCACGGTGTATTAGCTGGCTGGAACACTTTTAATAATTTTAACTGGGATAAACGAACGTTTGTCATATTATTTTCTAACGTCCAAAATGGTATGAATGATGCATTTAATCAAGAATTTAGGAAAATGGCGAATGATTTAATAGAAGGAAAGGGAATATAAAAAAGAGCCTCTAGCGAGAGGCTCTTTTTTATAGAGCTGAAAACTCCTCAACAAGTTGAGTGAATTGTTTCAATGCACTTTCAATCGGTTCTCGCGTTGTTAAATCGACGCCAGCTTTTTTCAATAAGTTTAATGGGTAGTCTGAACTTCCGCCTTTAAGGAATTCAATATAATTTTTCTGAGCATTCGGATCACCACGTAATAGTTTATCAGCGATTTGAATGGCAGATGCGAATCCAGTTGCATATTTGTATACGTAAAACGGGCGGTAGAAATGAGGGATTCTAGCCCATCCGTATTTTACTTCTTCATCAAATACAAGTGAATCACCGTTATATTCTTTAAATAGCTTTTCATAAATTTCACTGAAGACTTGGGCATTTAATGGTTTACCTTGCTCAGCCATTTCATGTGTGATTTTTTCAAATTCTGCAAACATGATTTGTGTAAAGAAAGTACCTTTAAATTTCTCAATAAAATGGTTAACTAAATGGTTACGCACGTTCGTTTCTTTTGCTTCTTTTAATAAATAGTGAATTAATAACACTTCATTTACTGTAGAAGCGACTTCTGCGACAAAGATAGAATAATGTGCAGAAATTCTTGGTTGGTATCCATGTGAATAGTGCGTATGCATACCGTGCCCGCATTCATGAGTAAGAGTGAACAGGCTGTTTAAATCATCGTGATGATTTAAAAGAATGAAAGGATGAACACCGTATACACCAAAGTTATAAGCACCAGAACGTTTTCCTGGTGTTTCTCTTACGTCTATATATCGTTTATCTTTAAAACTTTTTAATGTCTCAATATATTCTTCTCCTAAAGGAGCTAGTGATGCAATCATAATGTCAAATGCTTCACTATATGGAATGTCTTGTTTTGCACCCTCTACTAAATCGACGCCTAGGTCGTATTGTCTTAGTTCATCTACGTTTAATTTTTCTTTTCGAATTTCATTGTATGTATGTAATGTTTGAATGTTTTTTTTCGTTGTATCAATTAGGTTTTCATATACTTCTTTCGGAACCATATCGCCAAATAATGATTTCTCTAACGCCGATGGATAGTGTCTTAGCTTCGAAACAGTAACATTATTTTTAATAGCAGCGGATAAAGTAGATGCGATGGAATTCTTTAACTGAACATATGGTTTGTAATATGCTTTATAAGCTTCTTTACGCTTTTCACGATTCGTATCTTCTATTAATTTTGCATACATTCCGCGTGTTAAGTTCACTTTCTCTCCATCGTCAGTCGTCACTTCACCAAATAATATATCTGCATTATTCAACATACCAAATGTGTGCTGTGGAGAGGAAAGAGCTTCACCCATTTGTGATAAAATTTCTTCTTGGTCCTTATTCAATACGTGTTTTTTATAACGATATAATTCAAACAAGTCTTCTTTATAATATTGTAAGCCTTCTGTTTCTTCTATGTAAGAATGTAATGTGTTTTCGTCTATGCTAAGTAAGAAGGGGGAAAAGAAAGATTTAGCTGCACTTACTTTCACGTGTAATTGTGATACTTTATCGACAAGAGATTGCGCGTCAGTATCGCGTGTATCAAGGTCAGATTGTAATCGTGCATAAGCGAACATTAAAGATATTATGCTAGAAATTTCTTCACTCTTCGTTAAATAAGCTAATAAACTATTGCCATCGTGAATATTTCCATTAAACTCGTGTAATTCCTTCGTTAATACTTCAATTTTATGAAAATCACTTTCCCAATCTTCAATTGTATGGTAAATGTCTGTTAAATCCCATTTTTCTATATCAGCTACTTGTAATCGATCTTTAAGTTCTGTCATAATCATTTCCTTTCTAAACATGTAGTTATATTTCTATATAACTATGAAATACAACAAATTGCAAAAAATCCCTGCTGAAAATTGAAAAGCCCTGCTAAAATAACAAGGCTTACTTACTTATAGTGTAATTCCGAATTTTGAATGTAAAAGGTTTGTATATTGCATGTCTGTAACGGTTTCTTTCGTTTTTTTACCATTTTTCGCTACTGTAAGGCTATCCTTCGTTAAAGAGGCATGCCCATCTTCAGTTAGTTTTACAATGAGAGGTACTTTATTAAAGGGTGATCCTTCATGTTCAACGATAATTTTTTGTGCTGTATTTGCTTTTTCTTCATCCACTTCTTCTATATAAAATGCATAGCCTAACGTCCAATCATCAGCAGAAGATTGATCCAAGAACTCATTGTTTTTCCGCATCTCTAAAATGTAGTTTCCCTTTTCGGTCATTTCTTTACGAATACGATAATCTCCTGTAACAGAGTGAATGACTTCACCTGAGAAAGGGACAGGGGCAAGAGGTAAGTATGATCCAAATCCTACTTCAATTAAATAAAGTTCATTATGATGTGTTAAAACGGTTGCGATATGGCCAGAATCAACAGCCCATATGGAGTTTGCAGCGTTATAAACTGTTCCTGAAACGAGATGAACATCGAATCCTGAATCTTTCAGGAAGTAATACATAGTAGGATTGAGTTCATAACAAAGACCGCCACGGTTATTTACTAAAATTTTCTCCTTCAAATTTTCTTTTGATATTTCTGTAAAATTCTTTTCGAGAATATTTAAGTTTTCAAAAGGAACAGTTTGTGCCATTGCGTACATAATGTTAGATAAATCTTCAAATAAAACTGTGTCTTTTTCTTCTATATGTAATCTTGAAAAAAAATGTTTTTGAAAGTCGGTCATAGAAATCCCTCCATTATGCTTATATAGGTAAATTGTAAACAATCTTAGATGGGATGTGAAATTAAAACTACGCTGAATATTTGAAATTAGACTAAAAATAATATGGGAGAGTGAGAGATTGCTACTTTACTAACGGTGGGACGAATATTATAATAATTCTGATAAACTATGCAAACGCTTTCTTAGAAGGGGATGGTGTACAGATGTTTAAAAGAATAACAATAGTCGGATTGTCAGTTTTTATGTTTTTACCTAGTATATATGAGGGGAGTAAAGCATATGCAGACACAGTTAACAATGGAACGTTAATGCAGTATTTTGAGTGGTATGCTCCGAATGATGGGAATCATTGGAATCGTTTGCGTACTGATGCTGAAAATTTAGCGGAAAAAGGAATTACATCTGTTTGGATACCACCTGCATATAAAGGAACTACGCAAAATGACGTAGGATATGGAGCATATGATTTATATGATCTGGGGGAATTCAATCAAAAGGGCACAGTGCGGACGAAATATGGGACGAAAGCACAATTGAAATCTGCAATTGACGCTTTACATAAGAAAAACATCGATGTATACGGTGATGTAGTTATGAATCATAAAGGTGGGGCTGATTATACAGAAACTGTCACAGCAGTTGAGGTAGACCCGAGCAATCGGAATATTGAAGTATCAGGTGATTATGAAATTAGTGCGTGGACGGGATTTAACTTTCCAGGGCGTGGAGATTCTTATTCTAATTTCAAATGGAAATGGTATCATTTTGACGGAACGGATTGGGATGAAGGAAGGAAATTAAGCCGAATTTATAAATTTAGGGGCATAGGTAAAGCATGGGACTGGGAAGTGTCTAGCGAGAATGGGAATTATGATTATTTGATGTATGCGGATCTTGATTTTGATCATCCAGATGTTGCGAATGAAATGAAAAAATGGGGAACGTGGTATGCGAATGAATTAAATTTAGATGGTTTTCGTTTAGATGCTGTTAAACATATTGATCATGAATATTTGCGCGATTGGGTAAATCACGTTAGACAGCAAACAGGGAAAGAAATGTTTACAGTAGCTGAATATTGGCAAAATGATATCCAGACTTTAAATAATTATTTAGCGAAGGTTAATTATAATCAATCTGTGTTCGATGCACCACTTCATTATAATTTTCATTATGCTTCAACAGGAAATGGAAATTATGATATGAGAAATATTTTAAAAGGAACAGTAGTTGCGAATCATCCTACACTTGCGGTTACTCTAGTTGAAAATCATGATTCACAGCCTGGTCAGTCATTGGAATCTGTAGTGAGCCCTTGGTTCAAGCCGCTGGCATATGCATTTATTTTAACGCGTGCAGAGGGGTATCCTTCTGTTTTCTATGGTGATTACTATGGTACAAAAGGAAATAGTAACTATGAAATTCCAGCGTTAAAGGACAAAATTGATCCGATTTTGACGGCACGAAAAAACTTTGCATATGGTACGCAGCGTGATTATTTTGACCATCCAGATGTGATTGGCTGGACAAGAGAAGGTGATAGTGTACATGCTAATTCTGGTTTAGCAACATTAATCTCTGATGGACCAGGAGGGGCAAAGTGGATGGATGTTGGAAAGAATAACGCAGGGGAAGTATGGTACGATATTACGGGTAATCAAACAAATACTGTAACAATTAATAAGGATGGGTGGGGGCAGTTCCAAGTAAGTGGAGGATCAGTTTCCATATATGTTCAACAGTAATTTTGTGATGAAAAAGAAGAGGTAGACTGAAATATAAGTTTTCCTCTTCTTTTTATATTGTTATCATTCTTAAATTTTTATTTTCATAAACGAATTAGTCGACTTTTAAAACAACGAGAGATGCGTTGGAATAAATAATATCACCTGTGGCTTCTCTTATTCGTACTCGAAGAACATCCCCTTGATTTAAAGATAGTAAATCAGTTCTGGCAGATGTTGATCTTACCCCAGAACCACCACTAACTCGCGTTTCAATTGCGAATTGGATGGAATCGTTTATTGTAAGATTTAATATACTAGACGATATAGCTTGTATTACAAATACAATTGAAAAGGATACAGAGTACACGCCAGTGGTATCAATTGTAATAGAATTATTTAATGGATTTAGAGTAGTTCCATTAGCAGGTCCTGGGATTGTAAAATTAACATTTGTATTAACTACTGCTGAAAAACCGATTCCTACTTCAGAAGTTATTGTTCCAAATACGGGAAGAATCCCTAAACCAGTAACCCCAGTGGGACCAGTTATTCCAATTCCGGTAGGGCCAGTAACCCCAGTGGGACCAGTTATTCCAATTCCGGTAGGGCCAGTAACCCCAGTGGGGCCAGTTATTCCAATTCCGGTAGGACCAGTAACCCCGGTGGGACCAGTTATTCCGATTCCGGTAGGACCAGTAACCCCAGTGGGACCAGTTATTCCAATTCCGGTAAAACCTGTCGCACCGGTAGGGCCTGTGATTCCAGTAGGTCCAGTAGGGAAAGTAAATGGTGGAATTGATGGTAGTGTGGGACCGATTAAATTTGGTTCCAGAGCAGGTCCATGTAAAATATTATATTCTTCATTCATATAGTAACCTCCTATCATTGCTTGTCATAATTATTAAATGTATTAGGGGAAGGAAATGACATTCGCAATAGCGGAGGCGCTTCTTATAATTTCTCCTCAGCGAATATAGGTCTAATTTAAGAAATATTGAAGTGTAGAGTTGCGTACTACTGAAGTATGGCACCTTTACTTCTCACGTAACATATAGTATGATGATTTCAATAAATTAGATTTCAATGACTATAATATAACTTAATGAGAGGTGCTTTTTGTGAGTGCGGTAGGTATTAAATAGGAAAAATTTAATGAAATAAATCGGATAAGACCAGGGGATTTTTATGTACATCATACCCCTAATTTTGTCATGCATTTATTTCAAAACCTATGAAGATACCTACAATACTTTATAAAGCGTGTAATAAGGGACTGCCATCTATTTTTTATGGCTTATTTCCTCATATGTTATTACACATGCCTTGTAAATGTAAAAGCTGCGGTATCCCCGCAGCTTTTTTGTATATGTTTTTATTGTATAATTATGGAATTTTATATATGGCTCATTGGAATCTAATGAGTAGGTATCTTCATTTATGATAAAAATCAATCATAGTGAGGAGAAACAAAATGAATACGATGACTTTTGAAAAGTTACAATATAACGAATTAAAGGATATAGTGAAATCTTATTGTGTAAGTGGATTAGGTAAGGAATTATTAAACAAATTAGAGCCTAGTACGAGTATAAAAGTAGTGAGAAATCGCTTGAATGAAACGACAGAAGCACGAGCTATATTAGATGCAGAAGGGCATGTTCCTTTCTTCGGCATTTCTAATATTGCTAGTACAATTCAAAAATTAGAAAAAGGGATGATTTTAGATCCAGAAGAATTAGTCAGTGTTTCAGACTTTTTACGCGGATGTAGAAAGATTAAAAAGTTTATGTTAGATAAAGAATTTTTTGCACCAGTATTAGCTTCTTATGCAAATTCAATGACTGAATATAAAAGTATTGAAGAGGAAATTAACTTTTCAATTAAAGGAAATAGTATTGATGCAGCTGCAAGTAAAGAGTTAAAACGAATTCGAAATAATATCGATTCTGTAGATGGGAAAATAAAAGAATGTTTAACGAAGTTTTTAAATAGTAGTTCAAATAAGAAATTCATTCAGGAATTCTTTATTAGTAAAAAGGATGACCGTTATACGATTCCAATTAAATCTTCCTATAAAAACCAAGTTGCCGGAAGTATTATTGAAGCCTCGGCAAAAGGTTCTACTGTATTTATAGAACCACATACGGTTACGAAATTGAATGCAGAACTAGCAGGTTTGAAAGCAGAAGAAGCGGTTGAAGAATATCAAATTTTAGCGACTTTATCAGGAATGGTGTTAGAAAACATTTATAGTATAAAGATTAACATGGAGCTAATTAGTCAGTATGATATGGTATTTGCAAAAGCGAAGTTTAGTAAATCAATCAATGGAATAGAGCCGAAGTTAAATGATCATGGCTACATTCATTTAGTGAATTGTAAGCATCCGCTTTTAACAGGGCAAGTTGTACCCTTAAATTTTAAAATTGGTCAAGAGTATCGTAGTTTAATTATTACAGGGCCGAATGCGGGCGGAAAGACAATTGTGTTAAAAACGATTGGATTGTTAACATTAGCTACAATGTCAGGTCTTCATATTGCAGGAGATAAAGGTACAGAAATCGCTATTTTTGAAAATGTATTTGTAGATATTGGTGATAATCAAAGTATCGAAAACGCACTAAGTACATTTTCATCTCATATGAAAAATCTTTCTGAGATTATGAGCATGTCAAATAATAATACGTTACTTTTATTTGATGAAATAGGAAGCGGTACAGAACCGAATGAAGGTGCAGCACTTGCAATATCAATTTTAGAAGAGTTTTACCTTATGGGATGTATTACCGTTGCGAGTACGCATTACGGAGAAATTAAACGATTCTCAGAAATGCACGATGACTTTATGAATGCAGCGATGCAGTTTAATAGTGAAACGTTAGAGCCCCTTTATAAATTAGTTATCGGAAAATCAGGAGAAAGTAATGCACTTTGGATTGCGAATAAAATGAGCGTAAAAGAACATGTGCTGAAAAGAGCGAAAGAGTACATGGGAAATAAAGAGTACGCTTTAGAAAAAGTGAATGAAAGTAAAATTAGAAAACCGAAATTTGTACAAGAAAAAAGAGAATTTCATTATGAGTATAAAATCGGCGATCGTGTGAATTTATTAGATTATGATGATTTTGGTATTATCTATAAGGAAAAAGATAATTTTTATAACGTTGTTGTATATTATAACGGTGAATTTGTTGAAGTGAATATAAAACGTATTACGTTAGAGGTAGCAGCAAAGGAATTATACCCAGAGGGATATGATTTAAATACACTATTTGTCGATTATAAAGAAAGAAAAATGCAACACGATATTGAGCGCGGATCGAAAAAAGCGCTTCGTAAAATCCAAAAAGAAATAAGAAAGAATAGAGGATAATATAGAATGGTAACGATTAGACAAGAGCAAAAAAACGATTATAGAAAAACAGAAGAAGTGGTACAACAAGCATTTTTACATGAAGAATTTAGTGATAAAACAGAACATGCACTTGTAAAACGTATTAGAGAATGTGACGCGTTTGTTCCGGAGTTATCAATTGTTGCGGTAGATGAAGATATAGTTGGTCACATTATGTTATCGAAAATTACAATAGAACAAGGTGGAACTTCTGTAGAATCGTTAGCACTTGCACCAGTTTCAGTTGTTAGGGACCATCAGAAGAAAGGAATTGGTGGAAAACTGATTACGGTTGCTTTAGAAAAAGCGAAAGAACTTGGATACGGATCAGTTGTAGTGTTAGGACATCCAGGGTACTATCCGAAATTTGGCTTTAAGAAAGCAAGTGAGTGGAATATAAAAGCACCATTTGAAGTGCCAGATGAAGTGTTTATGGTGATTGAGCTAAGCGAGAACGCTCTGCAAGGTGTAGAAGGAGTTGTGCAATATTCGAGTGCTTTTGCTGAGTAAGAGTATCGGTTGAAAATATAATCATAAAAGATGCTATCTTTTTGTAGGGATATACAGAAAGATAGCTTTTTTTATTAAGTAAATCTACTTACGTATATTTTGCTCAATGAATAATTAAGGTGGTAAAATTGATATAGAAATGTAAAGGGAGAGAATTGAATGAAGAATCGAGAAACAGATAGCAATGAGAATGTAGTTACGTTATATGTTACAAGGCACGGTAAAACAATATTAAATACGAACCATCGCGCGCAAGGTTGGGCAGACTCTCCGTTAGTAGAAAAAGGTGTGGAAGTTGCCTCTAATTTAGGAACGGGATTAAAAGATGTTCATTTTGCGAATGCATATAGTAGTGATAGCGGCCGAGCGATTGAAACTGCTAATTTAGTATTAAAATATAGTGAGCAAACAAAGTTAAAACTTAAGAAAAGAAAAAATTTACGAGAATTAAATTTTGGTATTTTTGAAGGTGAAAAACTTGAAAACATGTGGGATGCGGTTGGAAAAGCAGCGGGCGTTGCATCACCAGAAGAACTTATGAAGTTTTCTATTCAAGAAGTGATTAATCTTATTAGAGCAGCGGACTCTACGAAACAGGCGGAAGATTGGGAATTATTTTCTACTCGTATAAAAGCAGAGATTGATAAAATTAGTGAAGAATCTGCTGCAAATGGTGGCGGTAACGTTTTAGTTGTCGTTCATGGGCTTTTGATTACTACCTTAATAGAAATGTTAGACAGTAGCAAAACAAAACTTGGAGTAGAAAATGCTAGTGTGACGAAGATTGTATATAAAGACGGAACATACACTGTCGAGTCGGTTGGAGATATGAGCTATGTTGCAAAAGGGAAAGAAAGTGTGGAAATATAAAAATAAGGAAAGGAAGGTAGAGAAATCTAGCTTCCTTTTTTTATTGGAATAATTATGGGATTAATAAAATCTTCCCTGTGCTTTTTCTGTTCTCTAATAATTCATGAGCACGGGCACCATCTTGTAAAGAGAAGGTAGTAGGACTTGCGATCTTTAATTTTTCGGTCGTAATCCATTCGAATAATTGAGAGGAGCGTTCTTTTCTCTCTTCATAAGATGTAAGCACGTTCCAAAGGTCTCCGCCAGTTAATGTTTTTGAAGTATCCATAAGCATACGTGGATCAACGGGCGCAGGATTACCACCGGCCATTCCGTAAAATACGACAGTGCCACCAGTTTTAGTAGCGTTAAAACTTTCCTCTAGCGTAGAACCTACTGATTCATATACAACATTTACTCCATCACCGTTTGTTATTTCAAGTACTTTCACAGGCCATGCTACCTTATATAAAAATACGTGATCAGCACCAGCTAATGTAGCTATTTGTGCTTTTTCTTTTGATGACGTGAGGCCGATTACTTTTCCGCCTAGTAGTTTAATTATTTGGATAAGAAGTTGCCCAACACCTCCAGCAGCAGCGTGTACTAAAGCTATATCACCTTGTTTTATTTGATAGCTATCTTTCGTTAAATAATGTGCTGTTAATCCTTGTAATAAGACAGAAGCGGCTGTTTTAAAAGAGATAGAATCTGGAAGCTTAATTGCTTTCTTCGATGGAACGGCAACTAGTTCTGCATTTGCAAATGGAACGTCAGCAAATGCAATACGATCTCCAGGATTAATATTCGTAACGTCAGCTCCTACTTTTTCAACAATGCCAGCCCCTTCATAACCTAATATAAAAGGCGGGGTACCAGCGAGATGATAATCGCCGCGGCGTCTATAAATATCAGCAAAGTTTAATCCAATTGCTTTCGTACGGATAAGAATTTCATTTGGGTTTATAATTGGGTCATGTATTTCTTTATATTGTAGTACATCTGGATTTCCAAACTGTTCGAAACAAAGTGCTTTCATATGGAATACCTCCATTTATATTGTTTGTCGATGCTCTTTATCATACAATACAAATATCGATAGGCAAAGAGGGTTATTTCGATGAAATCAATCGGAAATTACGATTGAAAAGAGGGATGATAAATGGAGATAAAACAATTAATTACATTTAAAATAGCCGCGGACACTTTGAACTTTACACAAACTGCGAAGAAATTAAACTTTGCTCAATCGAGCGTAACAGCGCAAATTAAAACGTTAGAAGCTGAGCTAGGTACGCCGTTATTTGAAAGATTAGGAAAACGCCTTTTCTTAACTGAAGCAGGTAGGAAGTTTCAACTATATGCCGACAAGATGATTGCACTCAGTAACGAAGCGAAAATGGCTGTGAAAGATGATGAGGAAATAGCAGGGACGTTAATAATCGGTGCGCAAGAGAGTCAATGTACATATAGACTTCCTTCTATATTAAAGAGGTTTAAAGCACAATTTCCTCAAATCAAGCTTATATTTAAACCAGCGCATTCCAATAAAGATGCGAAGGAACAATTGATGGAGGGAAAAGTCGATCTTGTATTTATTTTGGACGAATGTAAAACAGAAGATACTTTACATGTGGAGCCGCTTATGAAAGAAGAATTAAAAATAGTAGCTGCTTCAGGGCATCATTTACTCGAGAAAGCTTCCATTTCTACAAAAAATTTAGAAAGTGAGACGTTGTTGCTAACAGAGCTAGGATGCTCGTACCGGACTTTATTTGAAGAGCTATTTCGTACAGAAGGTGTGTATCCAGCAAATAAAATTGAGTTCGTTAGTGTCGAAGCAATTAAACAATGTGTTATTGCAGATTTAGGAATAGCTGTGTTACCAGCAATAGTAGTAGAAAAAGATATACGAGAGGGGACGATAAAAGAGTTACATTTAGAAAATGAAATCTCACCGATTTATACACAAATTGCTTGGCATAAAGATAAATGGATGACAGCGCCACTGCAGCAATTTATTGATGTGACTAGGGAGTTTTTTACAACAGATTAAGTGGAGAAATATTTATTTTATATAAAAGAAAAAATGGCAATTTTGTATAAAGAACCGATGCTTGCATGTAACAAGTATCGGTTCTTTTATGTTTTAAATAAAGAATGCTAAAACATGTGTATTTCTCAACTTTTTTTCTTAGACGGATACGTAAATTTCTTCGTATATTCCAATAATCATAAGGAAATTTACAACGTTTAGTCGTTTCTGTAAGATGCCTCTAGGAAGCATGAAAGGAGGGGCGTACATAGGGGATAGATTGTCTTTATTATACGTACTTATTTTGAGGGAGGAAATTGAAAATGTTTAAAAAGTTAATGAAAGTATGTGTATTAAGTGTAGCGAGTGTAGGGCTATTATTTAGTTTCCAAGGAAGTACATTTGCTGCTACTGATTTAAGTAGTTACTATGACGGGAAAAATCCAGCAACAACGAAAGTATACGGAGGTAGTACAACGTGTGATGCAGATGGATTTAATGCAAAGTCTACAGCTGTGTACGAAGGGAGTAAAAAAGTAGGGACAGTGTATTTACGTTACAGCAATAAATGTCATGCAGCTTGGGCTAAGTTTGTTTTAGATCAACCAGCACCAGCTGTTGCGGGAGGAGTGTATGCGTACGCTGTTGTGAATAAATACAAAAATGGTGTATTCCAAAAATCAGTCACTTCCAATCAGGGGAACGGGACAATAAAAACAGGTCAAACGAGCACGTATACAGGAATGGTATTTGATTTAACTGCTGATTTCGGATACACAGCAGATGCTGAAGCGGTTACTTTTAATAACGGTTATGGAAAAACTGGACGCTATTAAGAAGGAGTGGAATGCTTTGAAACTTTTAAAAAAGCTAAGTGCATGTTTTTGTCTGTCCTTGCTCGTTTTAACTAGTATGTTTAGTACGACTGGTAATGATAAAGCGTATGCAGAAGACCATTCATATGATGGGAAAAGTCCTTATTATAATAGCTGTGATCAATCCGCAGTAACGAAAGAAAAGAAGTGGATTGATTCAAATTCTTATGTAGAATTAAAATTTAGCACAACGTGTAAGACAGCATGGGCAAAAGTTACTGTAACTCGTGCAGCAGTATATAATAACGAAGCTGATGCAAGGATTGTTAGAAAAACAGATGGAAAGGCATACACTTGCGGGAGTGCTGGAGGAAATGGTGTTGTGAATAAAGGGCAAACATCATGCTATACGCCAATGGTATATGATTTAGATCCAAGAAAGGCACAAGCGCAGGGGAAACATGCCATTCCGAATAGTGATGCATATAATTATGCTGAGACTATTTGGTATTGATGGGGATATGGAGATTGTAAGATAGAATATTTTAAGAGCATGTTTTGATTGGATTTCAAAACATGCTCGTTTTTGTTTGAATGCGAATGATCCAAGCCAGTATCGATAGCAATCGGCTACATAAATATGAGTCTTTATAATGCTACCGCTTCCGAAATTAGGAACTGTGCTATGTAATTTTTCTACTGGGATTTCTTCCAAAAATGAAAATAGAGTTTCTCTTGTAGAGCTAATAAGATTATATTGCTGTTTTAAAATATGTAACATGCAAGTACACTCCTCTTTTATTTACATAGTAAGTAATTCTATATTTACGAGGAGTGAACCTTTTTATTATTTTTAATAAGCATATTAGATGTATTTCTTATTTGTTTCTGATAGATTAAACAAGGTGAAACTTTAATAAATTGAACATTCTTAGTTCATAATAAATGGTACATGAAGA
The DNA here is from genome assembly GCF_002218325.1 of Bacillus sp. M13(2017). Classification (NCBI taxonomy): domain Bacteria; kingdom Bacillati; phylum Bacillota; class Bacilli; order Caryophanales; family Bacillaceae; genus Bacillus; species Bacillus sp. M13(2017). The sequence goes on from NZ_KZ268504.1 coordinate 247,352, forward strand.
AGGAGAACGATCAAATGAATAGACTAGTTGGCTTAAAACAATTTGAAATAACGCGTGGAGAATTGCTTAAATTTATGGAGACGTTAGACGATAAAACTGTAGATACACAGCCAGAGGGTTTTAACAATACAATTCGCTGGCATATCGGTCATGTATTAACGGCAGCAGAAGTTTTCATGTTTGGAAAAGAATTTACACAATTACCAACTGAATATCCAGGTATGTTTGGGTATGGATCAAGACCGTCTAAATGGAAAACAGAAGGACCATCATTAGACGTGTTAATGGCTCAATTAAAAGAACAAGCAAAACGTATTAACGAAATTCCAGCAGAAGCATTTGAAAATAAACTGCCAGAGCCGTTCTTAGGACTAGAAACAGTTGGTGAGCTTTACGGTATGATGCTTTATCATGAAGCTGATCATATTGGGCAAATGAAGGCGATGGAACGTATTATTAAAGTTCTTTAGTTCTTAATTGCATATAACAAGCAATACAGGTGTAATGTTAAATAATATATACAAAAAAGGTAGATAAATTATTATCTACCTTTTTTGTATAACTTCTTGAAGGATTAGAGAATTTTATAATTTTTTATGTTGTGATTATTAATTATAGTATTCCTAAATATGGAATATACGTATAATAATAGAGAAGAACTAGAAATAGGGGTGAATACTATGATTACATTAGAACAAAAGTTGGAGCAATATAAACATACATATGTACAGTTAAAGGGAGAACTAAAATGGAAAACGAGTGATTCTCGAACAGGAATGATGATTGCTGCTATGTATGCAGGTAGTGATAAATTGTTTGATCTCGGACGTTTTTTAGAAATTAGTAGTTATATTAAGAATGAGGTAGGGATGTTTTCATACTTAAAGTCTTATCATCGTTTTGTAGTGGCCGCAACATTAGATATTCACTTTACAGATTACAAGGAAGCTTTTCGCACGTTTTTAGATTTATATGAACAATTGGTCACTGGTGGCTTTAGCCGGAGTATATTTACTTATCTCGCAGCAGCTGTGCTTTTAACAGAAGAAAATGAACAGCATGGCGCGCACATTCAGCGTTCGATGCAAGTATATAAACGCATGAAAAAGGATCACCTCTTTCTTACAAGTACAAATGATTATCCGCTCGCGGTTTTATTAGCAGGACAATCAGAGAATGTAGAAACACTTATGGACCGAGTGGAACGTCTTTATCAGAAACTAGCGACAGCTGGTTTACGTAAAGGGAATGATCTTCAATTTTTGAGTCATATTCTTTCATTAAAGAAGGATGTCAGGGAAGAACTATTAGTTGCAAAATGCACAAATATATGGAATTTGTTAAAGCAAGAAAAGGTAAAAGTAAAACAGATGCATTACCCAGCTATCGGGCTACTAGCGTTACTCGAGGACGGAGAAAAAGAGATTCATTCTATTCGAGCATTTATTGAAAAATTGCAGGGGGATAAATTGTTCCGTTGGCATACAGATACAAATATTCTTATTGCTATTCAACTGTTCGTAAGTCAGAAAGGTGAGGAAAGTAAAGCTACTAACACAGGTTTACAAACAATGATAGAAGTCCTCATACAAGCACAACAGGCAGCCATGATGGCAACGATTGCCGCTTCATCTGTAGCAACATCTTCTGCTAGTAGCAGTTCATAATGTGTAATTGCTTATACTCTTGTAAATTATAACTCCCTTGATAAGGACGGTTTAAAAAATATTACTAAAAACAATTAGCTCATCACTCTCTAATGAGTGATGGGAACTGTTTTTACATAATCAGCATTATCTTTTTGATTCCTTCAAATGTTTGAGCTGCGTGACAATCATAATGCTAATAACAACGAGTAAAAACCATGAACTAATTTTGCTTAAGTGAACGAGACTCCATGCTTCCCGTTGATTTGGATATTGCCATGCTCCGAAAAATGTTGCGATGTTCTCTGCAATCCAAATGAAAAATCCGATAAGGAAAAAGGAGAGAACGAGTGGCATTTTATATGTAACGCCTTGTAATGAAAATTGTACAAATGTGCGAGAGAAAACGATGAATAGAAGTAAAGTTAAGAACCATCTAAAATCGTATAGAAAATGATGCGTGAAAAAATTGAAGTAAATCATTGCTCCTAATGGCACGATAAAAATAGCTTTCGGCCAATAATGCATTTGTAAATGCAACCTCCTCCACGCTTGGCATATGTAACTGGCGACACTTGCATACATAAAACCACTGTAAAGCGGAACTCCAAAAATCTTTGAATACGCCTCTTCAGGATAAATCCACGAACCGAAATGTACCTTATATATTTCTAGTAGAAGGCCAATGAGGTGGAAGACAGTAATTACTTTTAGCTCGTCTTTTGTTTCAAGTCCAGTTTTGTACATAATCCACTGCATAAGAAGACATACGATGAGTATAAAATCATAGCGGTATAACCCTGGGATAGAAATGATTTTTGATAGGGCTAGTGTTAAGAAAATAACGACTGGGAATAAACAAGATAATGCTTGCTCGTAAGTGAAATGTAATAGTTGTTTTATATAGAACATTGTGTCTCCTTTATTTTTGTTAGAAAACTCAAAATAATGACTAAGTATACTACAATTTAAAAAATAAACCAGTAGTCTATTTTGCATGTATTTGTAAGTTTTAGAGGGGAATTGTAATAAGTATTTTAATATATAACAAAGTAAAAAATAGTTTGCTATTTAAAAAAAGTGGGGATATAATATCTAAATGAAAATGATAATTATTATCAATATTAATTATAAATAAAAAATAATTATAAAAAACAACTGAATATAAAGGATGAAATGAAACATGTTACATAAGTCTACTATACGTGCTGGCAATAACCGCTGGATACATATTAAGTTCATATGTTTTATGAACTTAACAATTATATGTTTAATTGGATCTATATTTTTGGCCGTCGCATTTGGTGCAAAGGATATTCATTTGCAAACGGTGTGGACAGCGGTTTTTGATTACAATCCGAAATTAACGCAGCACCAAATTATTTATGAATTAAGGCTCCCGAGAGTAATTGGAGCAGCAGTTGTAGGGGCAGCTTTTGCGGTCGCTGGAGCGGTTATGCAAGGAGTAACACGAAATCCTTTAGCTGATGCAGGTGTACTTGGCATAAATGCAGGAGCGATGTTTGTAGTAGCACTTAGTTTTGCTTTTTTTCCGCATATGCCGTATTCCTATTTAATGATTGTTTCCTTTATTGGAGCAGTCTTAAGTGCAGTACTTATTTTTGTTATTGGATCAGCAACATCAGGTGGGTTAACACCAATGAGGTTAACGATTGCTGGAGCTGTTATGGCAGCGCTTTTACATTCATTAAGTTCAGGTGTTGCGATTTATTATGATTTAAGCCAAGATTTAGCGTTTTGGTATGCTGGTGGTGTTGCAGGGGTTAAGTGGGAACACTTGAAATTTTTAGTCCCTATTATTCTTATAACGATTATTTTTGCAATAGTGTTAGGGAGATCTATTTCACTCATATCAATGGGGGATGATGTTGCTACAAATTTAGGAGTGAAAACGAACCGAACGAGAATACTAGGGATGATTATAGTAGTTATTCTAGCAGGTGTTTCTGTTTCAGCTGTTGGTTCTATTGGATTTGTAGGACTAGTTATCCCCCACATTGCTAGAAAATTAGTTGGTGTGAATTATAGACTCATTATTCCTATGTCAGCGTTATTAGGAGCTATGTTATTAGTTTTAGCTGATTTAGGGGCAAGAACAGTAAACCCTCCTAAAGAACTTGCGATAGGAATTATGGTAGCTCTTGTTGGAGTTCCGTTCTTCCTCTATATAGCACGTAAAGTTGGGAGGGAGCTATAAGTGAAGGGTCTTATTAACACAGATAAAAAAAGAGCCATTACTGTAACTACAATTTTTGGTTGTATTAGTATCGCTGTCATTTTACTTAGCTTAAATACAGGGACACTTAGCATTGCACCGCTCAAAGTAATTCAAACGCTTTTCGGTTATGGTGATTTTGAAAGTGCAACCGTGCTATACGATTATCGTATGCCAAGAATTATAATCACAATGTTAGCCGGTATTGGCCTTGGGATTTCCGGTGCGATTTTGCAAGGATTATCCCGTAATGCACTTGCAGACCCTGGTATTCTTGGACTGCATTCAGGTGCATCTTTCGGGCTAATTATATTCGTTACATTCTTTCATTCTATTAATGAAAGTGCATCTATTTTAATACCGTTATTTACATTTGGCGGAGGAGTATTAGCTGCATTTCTTATTATTTTACTTGCGAGTGATCGGTCAAATGGTTTACTTCCCATTAGACTTATTCTCGTTGGTATTGCAGTTTCAGCTGGTTTTAGTGCAATTTCGTTATTTTTCTCTCTCAAGTTAAATGATGAGACGTATACATTCGCTTCTAGATGGCTAGTTGGTAACGTGTGGGGAAGGGATTGGATTCATGTCCTTGCATTATTACCTTGGATTTTCATACTAACCCCTTATGCGTGGCTAAAATCTAAAACGTTAAATGCATTGTCACTAGGTGATAGTGTAGCGGCAGGACTTGGTGTTTCTGTTCAAAAAGAACGGTTATTACTTTTAGCTACAGCGGTTGGATTATCTTGCGCAAGTGTATCGATGGCAGGAGGGATTGGTTTTATCGGTTTAGTTGCTCCGCATATCGCAAGGAAGTTAGTAGGTACTACATATCAACACTTTCTTCCTTTAGCTAGCATTATCGGAATGATTATTTTAGTGCTAGCAGATACGATAGGTCGTTCTATATTTGAGCCAAACTCTATTCCAGCTGGTGTAGTAGTGGCGGCATTAGGAGCACCGTATTTTCTTTATTTACTTACAAAAACAAAATAAATACTTCAAAGAGGAGAACATATGAAAAAGAAACTTACTATTTTATTTAGCATGATGTGTATTTTAGTATTATCAGCATGTGGTCAAACTAAAGCTAATGAAGAGGCAACGAAAAAAACGGAAAAAAGTAATGATCCAAAAATCGCCTCTATGTCCATTCATTTAACAAATAATTTACTTGCATTAGGAATTACACCAGTAGGTTCTGTTATTGGCGGAGATTTAAAAGATTTCTTACCACACGCAAAAGAGCAGTTGAAAGATACGAAGAAACTTGGTGTTGTAACAGATCCGAATATGGAAGCGTTACTTCAATTGAAGCCAACTGACATTTATGTGGATGAAAAATACGCGGGCAAAGATTTAGCGAAATACGAAAAAATTGCAAAAACACATTCTTTCAACTTAGATGAAGGCACGTGGAGAGATCAGTTAAAACAAGTTGGTAAACTTGTAAACCGTGAGAAAGAAGCGGATAAATATATTCAAGATTACGAAGAGCAATCAAAACGAGTAAAAAGTTTAATAGATAAAGAATTAGGTAATAACGAAAAAGTAATGGCAATTCGCGTTACTGCAAAAGAATTACGAGTATTTAGTACGAAAAGACCGATGGGACCAATTTTATTCCAAGACTTAGGATTACAACCTGCAAATGGTGTAGAGAAAATTGATGGAAACCGTCCTTTCGAAGTCATTTCACAAGAAGTATTACCTGACTTTGATGCAGATGCTATTTTCGTTGTCGTTAACAGAGATGATAAAGCGAAAGCTGCATTTAAACAACTTCAAGAAACACCAATTTGGAAAGACTTAAAAGCTGTTAAAGGTAAGCACGTATACATTATTAATGACCAACCATGGCTTGACTATTCTGCTTTAGGTAACAAAATGGCAATGGATGAAGCGGAGAAAATGTTTACGAAATAATATAGATTCGATGTTAGGAAGATCCTCTGAATTTTGAGGGTCTTTTTTATTGTTAGAATAAATAAAAAATTATACAATAAATTTAATTTAATGCAGAGGAGATGTGCCGATGTCAGCACTTATTGTAAGTATCCCGTTTATAAAGCAGTTTATGGAAATAGGGGATAAATAGGCTAGAATAATTATCCCCATTATTTAATAAAGGGGAGTTTGAAATGACAATGAATCTTTTTCAAAATAAAACGATTAAATTATCAGTTATGAGAGAAGCAGATGCTGAATTAATGGCTATGTGGCAAGAAGATAGTGAGTATTTAAGGAATGTAGATACAGATGTAGCATTCCCGCAATCGATACAAGAAATAGCAAGTGATGGGCTATTAAAGGGACGGAGATCGAATAGTGTTTCTTTTATGTTAAGGACAGTTCAAGATGATTGCTTAATTGGTTTTGTTGCAATTCATGGCATAGAGTGGAATAACAGAACGGGTTTATTAGCCATTGGTATAGGAGATGCAAATGATAGAGGAAAGGGATATGGAAGAGAAGCAATCCATCTTATCTTAAAATATGCTTTCTATGAATTGAATTTACACCGCGTCGGTCTGGATGTGATTTCTTATAATAAAGCAGCCATTGCGTTGTATAAAAAGATAGGTTTTCAGATGGAAGGGTGTATGAGAGAAGCGGTTCAAAGAGATGGGAAGTGTTTTGATCGTATCATTATGGGGATATTGCGGGATGAATGGATAGGGTTGCAAGATTAGCGAATACATTCAATATTATATATGTAGTATGCAGGAGATATAATGATAATTGGCGAAAATTTACAGTGAACTGATTGAATTTATAAGGAGTTATGTAAAATGAATTTAGAAAAAGCAAAACCAGTAAATGAAGAGGTCGCTGAATTAAAGGAACTAATTAAAGAGTTACACGGAAGTGTACATCAACTGCAAAGCGAAGTGCAGCAACTAAGGCATGAAAGACCAGTTGTTGAAGTGAGAAAAGGTGTTCAATTATCACCAACAATTGTCGGACAAATTGGTGGTATGATTTTAGGTGGGTTAGCAATTATCGGTATATTTTGGTGATGAAAAAAGGTTTGCAGCACGATGCTGCAAACCTTTTGTATTTGACGATATAATTTCATGCAATACAACTTTTACATTAAATAACGTAAATATATATAACCATGTGATAACAAGAGTGCAACAATAGTTAATGGTAAACCAATTTTTAAGAAGTCCATATAAGAGAAAGCATGTCCTTCACGTTTTGCAATACCAGCAACGACTACGTTTGCAGATGCTCCGATTAGCGTTCCATTTCCTCCTAAGCAAGCTCCAAGAGATAACGCCCACCATAGTACTTCGATTTGCGGAGAATCGACAGATAGTCCGAGTCCTGTAGCTAAGTCTTGAATAAGAGGAATCATCGTAGCGACAAATGGGATGTTGTCGATTGTCGCAGATGCGATGCCAGATACCCATAAAATAAGTATAGCTGCGAATCCGATGTCACCGTTTGTTACGCCGATTACTTCTTTTGCAAGTGAAGAGATAAGTCCGATATCAATTAACCCGCCAACGAGAACAAATAGTCCGGCGAAGAAGAAAATGGTTACCCATTCAACGTGGGCAAATACATCTTCAATATCATGTTCTTTCACGCCGATTAACATAAGAAGTGTAGCGCCTGTCATCGCGATAACAGCAGCGTCTACATGAATAATCGAATGAAGTACGAAGCCTAAAATAGTTAGTCCTAAAATCGAAATAGATTTTAAAAGGAGGCTTTGATCTTTAATGTAATCTTTTTCGTTTAATGCCATTAGTTTTTCGATTTGTTCAGGTGTTGTTTTTAGTTTGTTACGATACATGAAGTAAATAATGCCAAGTGTCACGATAGAAATAATAATTACGATTGGAGCTAAGTTAAGTAAAAAGGCGTTAAAGTCTAAATGCTTGTTTGCTGATCCAATCATAATATTAGGTGGATCACCGATTAATGTTGCTGTTCCGCCTATATTTGAAAACAGCACTTCTGAAATCAAATAAGGCACAGGATTTACTTTTAAAATACGTGTAATGGATAATGTAACAGGAACGATTAATAAAACAGTCGTTACATTGTCCAAAAATGCTGATCCGACAGCAGTTAATAGGGATAGTAATAATAAAATGCGAATCGGTTTTCCGCCAGCTGCTTTTGCCGCTTTAATGGCCACAAATTCAAAGACGCCTGATTGACTCGTAATATGTACGAGAATCATCATCCCAATTAAAAGGGTAATCGTTTCCCATTGAATATGTGATGTGAAAGCAGTATGTAAATCTACAACTCCAAAAATAATCATAATAGCAGCACCGAATAGTGCGATTACAGCACGATTCAATTTCTCAGAAATAATAAATCCGTACGTGATTAAAAATACGGCAATTGCAAAATAATATTGCCAATTTGCTACTTCATGTGCTGATTGTTCCAACCATGTCACCTTCTTTAAATTATGTACTCAATTGTCGAAATGTATCTCGCTGCAATAATGAGGGATAAAATATATTGTAGCAAATTCAAAAAAGAAAGAAAACTATTTAACAAAGTGAAGGAAAAAATGTATTTTTTACATATCATATAAAAAATATAAAAAACACAGTGCAAATTATTAGGAAAAGTGAGCGTTGTCCTCTAATATAGAGATAGCAATTTACATTATTTTTGCGTAAAATGGTTTAAAGAGGTGAATTCCGATGGAAATAGTAAAAGATAGTTCTCTTATTCAAAATGAAATTGAACGTTTTGTAAATAAAGATGTATATATTCATTTAGAAACGACAAACGGAGCGTATGCATCACACATAAATGAAAAGATGATGACAGTTGGTGCTTTCATTCGAAATGCAATTATCCGTTTTGAACGCGGGAAGATAACTGGAACAAATCCATACCGAGTTGGTCTAAAAATGGATCACGGTTGGGTATATGCTGAAGGTATTACGCACTGGGAAGTAGATGGTCAAGAGCGTTTATTACTAGCTGGACATGATAATTTAGGTCGTCTAGCAGTTGCACTTGAGTTAAGCTTAACACCATTTAAGTAAGAAGGAGGGAAACTTATGGAGAGACATGTACTTGTTGTATTTCCGCATCCAGATGATGAAGCATATGCTGCGGGAGGAACAATTCGCTTATTAACAGATCAAGGAGTACCTGTAACATATGCATGTGGTACTCTAGGACAAATGGGACGTAACATGGGTAAGAACGTATTCGCTAACCGTGAAACGATTCCAAATATCCGTGAGAAAGAATTGAAAGATGCTTGTGAAGCGATGGGCATTAAAGATTTAAGAATGCTTGGCTTCCATGATAAAACGTTAGAATTTGAAGATGTTGATTTCGTTGCTGACAAAATTGAAGCAATCATTCAAGAAGTAAATCCATCTCGAATTATTACATTTTATCCAGAGCACGGTGTACATCCAGATCATAATGCATTTGGCCGCGCTGTCGTTCGCGCTGTATCACGTATGCCAAAAGAAGAGCGCCCAGTTATCCATGCTGTTGCGATTACGAAAAATCGTGAAGCAGTATTAGGAGAACCGGATGTTGTAAATAACATTAGTGAAGTATTTGATCATAAATTAACTGCATTAGGTGCGCACCGTTCACAAACAGAAGCAATGCTGGAAGATACGCATGCAAAAATAAAAAACAAAGATGCAGCAACATTAAAATGGCTGCAACTTGAACAGTTTTGGACTTATAAATGGGAGTAGGCTAGAAGGATACCTTCTAGTTGCTCTTACATAGAAAAAGCGCCGTCACTTGTGATGGCGCTTTTTCTTGTTGAAGACTATATATTTTTTAGGGTGCTTCAAAATTTTTAAATTAACGTGCAGTATAGCCTCCATCAACAAGAAGTGTTGTACCGTTAACAAAACTAGCATCATCACTTGCTAAAAATAAGACAGCTTTAGCGACTTCTTCTGGTGTTCCAAGTCTGCCTTGCGGATGAAGTGAAGCTAAATATTCTTTCTGTTGAGGATTAACACTACCTAGTAAAGGGGTGTCAATATAACCAGGGCACACCGCATTAATACGTATTCCATATTTAGCGTAGGCAGTACATAAATTTTGAGTTAATAGTTTCACACCACCTTTTGCAGAGGAGTATGCTGTTGGGGTAGGTAATGAAACAAAACTATGAATCGAACCAGCGTTAACGATGACACCACCTGTACCTTGTTTAAGAAATTGTTCAATCGAATATTTATCAGAAAGGAATACCCCAGACAAATTAATATCAATAGTTCTTTTCCATTTTTCATAGGATAATTCGTTTGCCGGTGCATCATCAGCAACGCCGGCATTGGCATACATAATATCTAATTTACCGTATGTACTTACTGTCTCATGAATTAGCTGTTTAATATCTGCCTCTTTTGTTACATCGGTTTTAATAAATAACGTATTATATCCATGTGCATTCAATTCATCTGATAGTTCTTTTCCACGTTCAGAAAAGTCAGCAATAACTACTTTTGCACCTTCTTCGATAAAAAGACGAACAGTAGATTCGCCAATTCCACTTGCACCACCAGTTATGATTGCTACTTTGTCTTTTAATTTCATATAAACCTCTCCATTCATCAATGAATTTAAGTCGAATTTTTAAATCTTGTTACTAAACTATTAACCTTAAATAGTAAGTTTATAGAAGAAAAAGCTCGCGTTTACTTAATCGTGAGAGTACTATTTGTGTCTTTATCCCGCTATTTGCCGGGCAGTAAGACCCGCACCTCAAAATTCAGCGGAAGCAAAGACGTTAGGTGGGGGCAGGCTACCTGTAAAAGCACGATTGATTAAAGTTTCACTTTATTGTACTTATTGATACAGTGATGCATGAAATTATTAATTTGGTCAATTTTATCATTAGATTGAATATTTGGTAAAGAGCCTTCGAACAGAGTGAGTGTGGATGCTGAAAAATTAAAATAAATATTCAGTATTATTTGTAGGGTAAGGAACAAAGGGGAGAGATAACTACTACGCTAGTTAAATAGGAGAAAGCCTTGCAGGGGGGCAAGGCTTTAAACAGGGTATTAAAAATTATTGATTTATTAAGAATAACTTCTTCTTGTGAATAAACTAATTTTAGCATGATAACTCATATATATGTGTTACGAATTTGTGAATAAAAACTCAATGATAAAAGTATGAGTGAAAGGAAATAAGGTATTTGGGATATGCATTATTACACAAAGTTCAGTTGAAATAGGGAGGAACATAAAAAAAGCGCAATGAGCAAAATAATTAAGAGACGAATTATACTAAAGATTAGTGGAACGCCTACTATTTAATTTCTTTTTGTATTTAATTCTTTAGAACTGATTGTTAATAATGTATGTAAGAAGCGTATATTTTGAATTATTTAATAGAATAATATATATTTATATTGATTTAATGATTTTAGTTTGTTAAAAATGGGGAAATCGATATGAAGGTTAAATTTGCCGTAATAAAAGATGAGAGCTTTGATTGTAGTTTATTGGAAACAAAATTATTGAAAACTTTTAAAGAAGTAGATTGTGAAGCAGATATTGTAAAGGTTGAGAATGAAATTTTTGAAAACAATGATGTACAAACGCATTTATCAGAAATAACCATTCATGTTACTGGAAAAAATATTGGATACAGATCCGTTTCAGCCAGTATATTTATTGTTCTAGAGAGTTTATCAATACAGCTATTTCGTATTCATATTAGTATATTTTAAGCAGTTCAAAAAGTGGATTCTTCAGAAAATCATACTGATTATATTAAGTTGTAAATATGAAAACAATAGAAATTATCGTAGGTGCTCCCGAATGTTGGATTGCACCTTGTTTGTTGTTAAATAAACTGGGGATTCCTTTTCTAATTTTAATGTATCTTAACGCTAATTCATAAATAGAAGAATGGAAACATGTGAGTGATTCAATTAGATTGTACAAATAATTTGGTACGCTGATATACGGAATGTATTCACAGGTAAGAGGGTTGTCTCATAATATATATAGATTTTTCTATAAAGATGAACAGAGGGTGTGAATATATGGAAGATGTTTACGCTAAAATTGACAGTCTCAAGGCGGAGCAAAAAGAAATTATGAGAGACATTCGAAATTTAGAAACGCGTACCACTATTAATGAGAAAGACATAGCAACAATCAATAAGCAATTAGAAAAAATAAGTACAAACACTACTTGGATTTTGCGAATTATTATTAGCGCGATAATAATGTCAGTTTTAGGATTGATATTAAAAGGGATGATTTAAAAGAAAGAGGGGAGCTCCCTCTTTCTTTTATGTAAATGAGAAACTATAAATTTTCCGTTTCCTTTTCGTCTGCATACTTATCCTCTAAGGAAATTAATAGAGGGATTGATATAGTTACAAGAATGATTAAAGTGGTGATAAAAGATTTAGAAAGAGAAAAAGAACCTTCAATTAAAGGTGATAAAAACTTGAATGAAAGTATACTTGTTATGAAGGAAATTACTAAAAAGCTAAAAAGAGATATATTTTTATTCTTTATAGATGTCTCTATAAAGTCTTTAACACAGGTTATTACGACAAATATAGTTAATATGATAAGAGAAACAAAATAATGTGTTAAATTCGTCATATTAATAGTAGGATCGTCTATTATGTAAGCAAGTAACTTAGATACTAATATTCCTCCAAACAATAAAATAATAAAAGCAAGTAATCCTTCCAATATATAAGTGCTGAAATTGTCTTTCTTGTTAAAGAGTTTATAGTTTAGAGTAGATTGGGTTATTTGAATTAGGAATAGGGTAATAATCCATACATAATGTACAAATGGTAATTCTCCTGAGAATAGAGAAATTAGAAAGTTTACTACTGTCCTTAAAATTTCAATCATTACGAAAGTCCTCCTACTTGTTCAGCTTTATGACATTAGGAATATATGAGTATATCATTTTATAATTAGGTTTATAGATTCAAACTATTTCTAATTATTCCATAATAAGGTGGTTATATCAAGTAGTTATCTTCTATGGCGTGTATTAGTTGTTCACTAATATAAAAAGAACATTTGAACGTTAATACTAGAAAAATAAAAGTAATATGTAATATAATTGAAAAAGTATATTTAAAAATCGATGTTAATATTACCCTCCTATAAGTATTAACATACGTAATTGAGGTGTTTTCTTTGTTGTTTTATGACCGGATTTCTATAATGGCCCCTCCTGTTCCGTAGCTAAGGAAAGTCTTTTTATTTCTGAGATTTTCAAAGTTATAGGAGGGTATGAAAAATGAAAAAAGTCTCAGTACCATCACTTTTGTTAATGATTATTCTTGTCGCATTTCCGCAAATTAGTGAAACGATTTACACACCGTCTTTACCGGACATTTCAAAGGCGTTACATGTAAGTAATAATGAGGTGCAGTTAACGCTTAGTGTGTATTTTGCTGGATTTGCTTTAGGTGTATTTTTTATTGGATGGCTATCAGATATAATTGGCCGTCGCCGGGCAATGTTATTTGGAATTGTCGTATATGGCGCTGGGAGTTTCTTATGCTTTATTGCAAATTCCATTGAAGTTTTATTGGTAAGTCGTTTTATTCAAGCGTTTGGAGCAAGTGCAGGATCAGTTGTGACGCAAACGATTCTTCGTGAAAGTGTAGAAGGGCATAAGAGGCATGTTATGTTTGCTCAAATCTCGGCAGTCATTGCTTTTACACCAGCGATAGGACCGTTAATTGGTGGCTTTCTTGATCAAATGTTTGGATTTAAAATAGTATTTTTAAGTTTAGTAGTTATGAGTATCGGTATTTTTCTGTATACGTTTGTTTCTCTTCCTGAAACAAAAACGGGCTCAGTAACGAATAAAATAAATGTATTTTCAGTCTTGAAGAGGTTAATTACAAATCCGAAAGTGATAACATATGGGCTGTTAATTGGAGGAGCAAATGGTGTTTTATTTAGCTATTATGCAGAAGCACCGTTTATCTTTATTGAATACTTTCAGTTATTACCTAGTACGTATGGGTTTTTAGGAATTGTTGTTGCGTCTGCTTCTATTGTTGGAGCGAAAGTTTCAAAGCGTTTACTTGCTACTTATAAACCAGAGAAAATTATATATATCGGTTGTCTTGTAATGACAGGGGGAGCTATCCTTTTATCTGTTATTACGTTTGTTGGATCAAATCTGAATGTAATATATATGGTTGTATTTTTAATAGCGATGTTTATATTGCTATTAGGAATTGGCATAGCGTTACCTAACTGTTTAAGTTTAGCGTTAGTAGATTTTCAAGATGTCATTGGTACAGCAGGTGCATTGTTTAGCTTAGGGTACTATGTAATTGTAACGATGACAATTTGGGGAATGAGTCAGCTGCATACAGGCTCATTAATGGTGATGCCACTTTATTTTCTGGTTATTGTAGTTATAATGGCAGTGTTTACTAGGGTGTTTATCTTTGGTAAGCAAACTTCGAAATCGATTTAAATATGAAATCATAAAAGAGTCTCATTTTTTAATGAGATTCTTTTATATTTTATTCCGTTGTTTTGAGGCAGAAAGGTTTCTGCCTCAAAATTTGGCTGGGGTAAAGAAGTTAGTAGTTTATTAATATATTAAATTTCTCATTGGTATATAAATTGAATGTGTGGGAAATTACGTTATTAACAATAAAGGCTGAAGTATTTAAGATATGAAACTAAGGAAAAAATGTTCTCCTCGGTTATTTATATTGTAATAATATACATGCCGGAATCATATTGAATAGATGTATTTTATTGTTAATTTAGTTAAAAATTAATCAGACTTATGTATAATAATTTATTGAAAAAATAATTGAATTTTTCAGATTAATGAATTAATATAAGGTAAGTAATTTTAAGATTTATAGAATATTGGAAGATGAAAGGTTTTGAGAATTTTATTAGGAGCGCAAAACGATTTTAGGATAGCTTTAAAGCTAGTGTAAAATGACGTTTGCTTCATCATTTTCAGGGCCAAAGGGAATTAGGGGAAAGCATCTTGTTTTAAAATGCGACGACTATGAATCATCTAAGAGGGGGAAGTGAAGTGGCAAACAAAGAATTGAAAAGAGGTTTAGAAGCACGTCATATTCAAATGATTGCTTTAGGCGGAACAATTGGTGTTGGTTTGTTTATGGGTTCAGCCAGCACGATTAAATGGACAGGTCCGTCAGTAATGCTTGCTTATGCAATTGCAGGTATTTTCATCTTCTTCATCATGCGTGCCATGGGAGAAATGTTGTATATGGAGCCAAGTACAGGCTCATTTGCGACATTCGGTCATAAGTATATTCATCCACTAGCTGGTTATATGACAGCGTGGAGTAACTGGTTCCAGTGGGTTATCGTTGGGATGTCAGAAATTATCGCGGTTGGAGCGTATATGCAATATTGGTTCCCAGATTTACCAGCTTGGATACCAGGTATAATTGCAATGGTTATTCTTGGTGCAGCCAACTTAATTTCAGTTAAGTCATTTGGTGAATTCGAATTTTGGTTTGCGATGATTAAAATCGTTACGATTCTGTTAATGATTATTGCGGGATTTGGCCTTATTTTCTTCGGGATTGGTAACGGCGGAGAAGCGATTGGCATATCTAATCTTTGGTCAAATGGCGGTTTCTTTACAGGTGGTTTTTCAGGATTCTTCTTTGCATTATCACTTGTAGTTGGAGCATATCAAGGTGTGGAATTAATCGGGATTACTGCTGGTGAAGCGAAAAATCCGAAGAAGACACTTACAAAAGCAATTCAAAGTACAATTTGGCGTATTTTAATTTTCTACATCGGTGCTATTTTCGTTATTGTAACTGTGTATCCGTGGGATCAATTAAGTACAATTGGTAGTCCGTTCGTAGCAACTTTTGCGAAAGTTGGTATTACGGCAGCAGCTGGACTTATTAACTTCGTTGTAATTACAGCGGCAATGTCTGGTTGTAATAGTGGTATTTATAGTGCTGGACGTATGCTTTATACGTTAGGGGTAAATGGACAAGCACCGAAATACTTCACGAAACTTTCTGGAAATGGTGTACCTTTATTCGGTACAGTTGGTGTAATTATTGGTTTGGCGGTTGGTGTTGTATTAAGTTATATCGCGCCGAAAAATTTATTCGTATATGTATACAGCGCAAGTGTACTTCCTGGTATGGTACCATGGTTCGTCATTTTAATTAGTCAAATTCGTTTTAGGAAAGAAAAGGGAGCAGAGATGAAAGATCATCCGTTCAAAATGCCGTTTGCTCCTGTAACAAACTATTTAACGATTGCCTTTTTAATTATGGTATTAATCGGAATGTGGTTTAACGATGATACTCGTATTTCACTAGTTGTAGGTATTATTTTCTTAGCTATCGTTACAATTAGTTTCTATGCTTTTGGAATAGGGAAGCGAGCTCCGTTAGACGTTCAAAACAATAAAGAGATTTCAAGTAAATAAAGAAAAGGCTGTTCATCTGGAACAGCCTTTTCTTATTGTTGTTATTTGTCGATAAATCGGTACACCTTGTCGAATGGTTGATATAATTTGATTTGTGATAGATATATTTGAAAAATTGTTGATATATTGTACGTTATGATAGATATATTCGAAAAATCGTTAATATAATTTCACATACTATCTGTCACTATCATGATTAAAATTTCTCTAATACGATTTTCCCTATGGTGTGCCCGCTTTCAAGTAGTGCATGTGCTTTCTTTAAGTTTTCAGCGTTAATCGGTGTGAATGTTTCATTTAAAGTAGTCTTTAAAATGCCTTCATCTAGTAGTTCGCTTACTTTATTTAATAGTTCGTGCTGCGTAATCATATCGCCAGTTTCATACATCGCTTTTGTAAACATAAACTCCCAAACGAGTGTAGCACTTTTACTTTTTAAAATACCCATTTCAAGAGGGTGTTCATTTTCTACGATAGAGCAAATTTTGCCTTGTGGTTTAATAAGGTCACATATTGCTTGCCAATGTTGATCTGTATTGTTTAAGCAGAAAATATAATCTACATCGCTGAATCCAAGGCTTTGTAATTGCTCTTTTAAAGGGGTATGATGGTCAATTGTATGGTCAGCTCCAAGCTTTTTAACCCAGTCTATCGTTTCGCCGCGGGAAGCAGTTGCGATTACATTTAGTCCAGCCCATTTCGCAAGTTGAATTGCGATTGAACCGACACCACCAGCTCCGCCGATAATTAAAATGTTTTTAAATGAGTTCGTATCTTTTTTAGTATGATCAATGCCTAAACGTTCAAATAAACCTTCCCATGCTGTAATCGCTGTTAAAGGAATTGCGGCGGATTCAGCATCATGTAACGTTTTTGGTTTCTTACCGACAATTCTTTCATCAACTAAATGATATTCACTATATGTACCTTGTCTCGTAATGCTTCCAGCGTAAAATACTTCGTCTCCTTCTTTAAATAATGTACAACTTTCGCCAGTTTGTACAACAACACCACTAGCATCCCAGCCAAGTATTTTTGGTGCATCTTCTTTTTTATCTTTCGGAGAGCGGACCTTTGTATCAACTGGGTTAACGGAAATAGCGTTAATTTTCACGAGTATATCTCTTCCTGTGGCAACAGGTTTTTCAATTTCCAGATTAATTAAACTGTTTTCTTCTTCAATAGGTAAGTATTCATGTAAACCAATTGCTTTCATTTGTAATCCCTCCATTAAAGTAAGAATCATTTACCTCTATATTATAGATGGTGAAATACTGCTATGTAAAAAAATACCCTCTTTTTTATGTAAGCTGTACTGATAGTCTAGAAGGAGTTTATTTCTAAAAAGAAGAATTTTTTACTGTATTACTTTATCCAAAACTAAATGTAAAGGTGGATACATAATGACAGTAAAGAAACTTTATTTCATCTCAGCAGGTCGTTGCATGTTGGATCATTCGTCTGTTAACAGTGCGTTAACACCGGGGAAACTATTAAACTTGCCGGTGTGGTGTTATCTTCTGGAGACGGAAGAAGGTCCTATTTTAGTAGACACAGGTATGCCAGAAAGTGCAGTTAATAATGAAGGGCTTTTTAACGGTACATTTGTTGAAGGACAGATTTTACCGAAAATGACTGAAGAAGATAGAATCGTGAATATATTAAAGCGTTTAGGGTATGAGCCAAACGACCTTTTATATATTATTAGCTCTCACTTACATTTTGATCATGCAGGAGGAAACGGTGCTTTTACAAATACACCGATTATTGTGCAGCGAACGGAATATGAGGCAGCACTTCATAGAGAAGAATATATGAAAGAATGTATATTACCGCATTTGAACTACAAAATTATTGAAGGGGATTATGAAGTGGTACCAGGTGTTCAATTATTGTATACGCCAGGTCATTCTCCAGGCCATCAGTCGCTATTCATTGAGACGGAGCAATCCGGTTCAGTTTTATTAACGATTGATGCATCGTACACGAAAGAGAATTTTGAAGATGAAGTGCCGTTCGCAGGATTTGATCCAGAATTAGCTTTATCTTCAATTAAACGTTTAAAAGGAGTTGTGGCGAAAGAGAAACCAATTGTTTTCTTTGGTCATGATATAGAGCAGGAAAAGGGTTGTAGAGTGTTCCCGGAGTATATATAGTGCAAAAAGTCATGAGTTCGCGTGCTCATGACTTTTTCGTTTAAATAATTTTTTTAAATAAATTATAAACTTTTTTTGAACTATCTTCGTTTAACTGATAGTACGTAAGGTTTACATCATCAGGAGTATCTTGCTGAGCAATCATCACTTCGCTGCTGTGATGATCAACTACCCATATGAAATATTTTTTATAAGTTCCATCTTCGAAAGTAATCCACATATCACAATCTATTAAGTCTGATCCTTCTTCATCTAATGTTAATTTTCCTTTTTTTGCGGTATTCATACTGTTAATAAACGTTTTTAATTCATCTGTTTTTGTGAGAAAGATATTCTTTTTTGTTTTAATTGATTCGACATGTATATCTTTTATTTCCTGTTTTCCTAAAAAAACAGGAGGCTCATTTGGATCTCGCGAGCTTGAAATAATAGTAGCTTTCTTTTTCGGCTTATTTGCAGTATACAGATCTTGAATAGATTTTCCCGAGTTTACAAACCATACAATTCCAGAAATAATTAATACGCTACCGAGCAGTAAAATGATTTTCTTAATAGAATATTCTCCTCTCTATTACTTCGTATGAAGAGCTTTTCTATTAATATATGATAGGGAGGCGCAAAGTATTATAGTTGAACTTGGTTATGCTTCACAGTTTTTACAGGGCGATCTACGAGTAAATTGTAAGTGAGACCAATTAGTACGAAAATGCCACCGATAACTTTGCCCATTGAGAGTTCATGCGACAAAATGAAATCAATGATAGTCCCCGCAAATAATTGTCCGATAAAGATGAGTAATGTTAAATAAAATGCTGATATTTTAGGAGTGATATAGTTCGATAGTGAAATGACGATAACGCCTACTAATCCGCCTAAGTACACAGCGATGGGAATAGATTGTAACGTCTGCATTGGAATATACAATGAATCTGAACTGAAAATTAAAAATAACATAGAGAAAAATAATCCAGTAATATAATTGAAAAACGTGCCTTCCCAATTTCCAATTTTTGCTGCTAAATTCGCGTTTATAATTCTAGCAACAACGATAGAAACACCAGCTAAAATAGCGATCGTAATATATAACATTTTTTTGCCTCCATTAATAAATTGTCATGATTATAATTCCGGAAGAGATGAAACATAATCCAATTAGTTTTTTCTTTTCAAACTTTGCAACTTTCATTCCTAATAAGCCGAAATGATCAATAACGATGGAAGCGATAGATTGACCGAGTAAACTTAATGCAATCGTAATAGAAGCACCAAGGACGGAGAAACTTATATTATTAAAAAGGACAGTGAATACTCCAATCGCTCCAGCGCTATATAAAAAAAGCGGAATACTTTTATCAAAATGAATTTTATTTTTGTTTATGATTAAAATGAAGATAACTGCAATTAAACCGACAAGGTGAATGACAACGCTTGCTGTATACTTCCCAATTAACTCAGATAAAATCCCATTCAGTGGAAGCATAACGGCGATGAGCACACCAATAAAGACAGAAAGAAAGTTATACAATGTAATATCCCCTTTAATTTTCATATTTGTAATGACTGTATCATGCTGAAATTGTGTATTACTATGACATATGTCATAGTGGAAGAAGAAAATTTTGATTACAATGGGGATGAGTGGTAAAGGCGGGGGAACTATGAAGAAAGTATGTAATTCAATTAAATTAGCAAAGTATATGAAACAAAATAATATTGATTCATTTTTTAGTAATGATATGAAACCGTATATGGAACTTATATTTTTTAAAAAGAATGAGTTTATTTGTAGAGAAAATGAAGAGATAGATTATTTATATTTTTTCGTTGAAGGAAAAGCGAAAGCGTTTAATACATTAAGTAATGGGAAATCTGTATTATTATGCTTTTATGATAGTTTGCAGTTGTTAGGAGATGTGGAGTTAATTCATTCTCAAAAGACTGCTTCAAACGTACAAGTAATGGCAGATTCATATTGTGTTGGTTTACCTTTAGGAAAAGTGAGAAATCAACTATTTCATGATGCGAAATTTTTACGATGTATTTGCGGATCGTTAGCACATAAATTAAACCGACTTTCAAAAAATAGTACTATTAATTTACTATATCCACTTGAAAATAGACTTGCGAGTTACATGTTAGCAGCAGGAGAACGAGCAGTTCAGCATGAAAATAGAATTGTGTTTAGTGGGAATTTAACGGAAATAGCGGAATTGTTAGGAACGAGTTATCGGCATTTGTTGCGAACATTAAATATTTTTTGTGATAAAGAGATAATAAAGAAGAACGATGGATGCTATGAAGTAGTAAACGTGGATGTTTTGAGAGAATTGGCAGCAGATGTTTATAAATAATATATTAAAGTAGGGATTAAGATGAAAATAGCTATAATTTCAGATATCCACGGAAATAGTCACGCTTTAAAATCGGTATTAAAAGATATTACACGTCGCAAGGTCGAAATGATAATAAATTTAGGAGATAGTGTGTATGGGCCGTTAAATCCTTTAGAGACAATTGAAATATTAATGAGTAGCGAGATGATACATATTAAAGGCAATTGTGATCGCATGCTTTGGGAACCTATACAAGAGCAATCTGCTACACTAACTTTTGTTCAAAATCAATTAACAAATTATCATATAGGTTGGTTAAAACAACATCCTTCACAATTTATTGTAGACGATATGTTATGTTGTCACGGTACGCCAACTTCAGATGAAGTGTATTTGTTAGAAGAGATGAATGAGAATGGTGCAATATTAAAGAATGAAAAAAATATAATGGATCAACTCCAAAATATAGAACAAAAAATAATAGTATGTGGTCATACACATATTCCTAGAGTTGTTTATTTAGCGAACGGAAAGATCATTATAAATCCAGGAAGTGTAGGACTTCCAGCATACAAAGATGAGTTACCTGTTATGCATAAAATGGAATCAGGAACTCCGCATGCAAAATATGTAGTGATAGAAAAGGTTTTGGGAGAATGGACAATTGAACAAATTTCAGTTCCTTATAATTGGGAAGAAGCTGCTGGATTGGCTGTTCAACAAGAGAGATATGACTGGGCACAGGCGCTAAAGACTGGGAAGATAGAATGAAGGGGAGTTTACTTTATGGTAAACTGCTCTTTTTTATTTTGAGTAGATATTGAATTATATAAAAATAAAATGTTATGATTATGGAAACATATGAATATATGAACAAATATTCATATGTAAAAGAAGGAGGGATTAGAATGAAAGACCTAATTATTATCGGAGCGGGTCAAGCTGGATTAATAATGGGATATTACTTGAAGCAAGAAGGGTATAATTTTTTATTACTTGAGGCAGGAAAACGAGTTGGTGATTCATGGAGAAATCGATATGATTCTTTGAAGCTTTTTACCCCAAGGTCTTACAGTAGCTTGCCGGGTATGACGTTAATAGGTGAAAACAATGAATTTCCATGTAAAGATGAAATTGCAACTTATTTAGAAGAATATGCAAGACATTTTCAATTACCGGTACAATTACAAACGGAAGTACTAAAAATAAAGAAAGAAAAAGAAATATTTGAATTACATACTCCTACAGAAGTTTTACAAACGAAAAAAGTTATTATCGCATCAGGTGGTTTTCAGCAACCATTTATTCCCTCAGTTTCAGCAAATCTATCATCACATATTTTTCAAATACATTCATCACAATATAGATCATCATCGCAAATTCCACAGGGGAAGGCACTTGTAGTAGGTGGCGGAAATTCAGGAATGCAAATAGCAGTAGAACTTGCAAAAACGCATGAAGTTACGGTGTCTATTAGTCATCCTTTAACGTTTTTACCGTTACAACTTTTTGGAAAAAGTATTTTTAATCTGCTAGAAAAAGTGGGTTTATTGTACGCTGAAATAAATACAAAGAGGGGAAGATGGTTTCAGAAGAGAAAGGACCCTATTTTCGGTTTTGAAGGTAAGAAACTTATTCGTAATGGAGCAATCAAACTGCAAGAAAAAGTAGTAAGTGCATCAGGAAATAACATTATGTTTCAGAATGGTGATACTTATAGTGCAGAAAGCGTTATATGGTCAACTGGTTTTGTACAAAATTATAATTGGATTGAAATTGAACAGGCAGTGAATGAGAAAGGATTTCCTAATCATATAAAGGGAATCAGTCCAGTAAAAGGATTGTATTATATCGGTTTACCATGGCAATCTCAAAGGGGTTCCGCACTTATTTGTGGTGTAGGAAAGGATGCAGCGTATGTACTTTCTGAAATCAAAAAAATAGATCAGTAGCAATAACTACTGATCATCCATATGTACATGAATTAGGAGAGGTCAAACATTTATTAACTTTATTATAATAGATTTTCATAGAATTAAAAACTGAAAATTCAAATTTTATGTTGAGAAAGTTTTTTGTATCGAAATATATGAAAAAATAGGGATTTTCATCCCACATTAACGGACAGTAAGGCCTCCACTGATTAAAGTTTCACTTTATTAAAAGGAAAAATGATATTTATATTTTAGTAAATTATGATATAGTCTAAATAAGTGTGTTTTTCCATAAATGTAATTATTTTCATTGTAGTTTCGTTTATATAAGGGAAGGAGAAGTAATTATGAAGTTTGATGATCAACGCTTACTAGGAGTCCGATTAGGTTCTGTACTTGTGACAGAGGAAAATCAATATTTAGTAATTAAGAAAAAAGATCATTATGCACTATTAAATATACATAATTTAGAATGCACTCATGTTGAAGTGCAGTTAGAACATTTGGAAGAAATGTTACATGAAGATTTCCAGGAAAGTATAACGGAAATTATCGCACCAGAACATATAAAAATTGTTGCGAAAAATGTTATATAGATAAAGAAGCTGGAAGGAACAGCTTCTTTATTTTCATTATAAGGATAACGTTTTTACAACCTCACCAATGATCCCTTCCATTTGATGAACACCTAAATCGGAATTGGTCATAATAACAGCGCCATTCCCGCAGTATGGATAACAAACCATCATACATTGAAATCCGACGCCCCATCCGAGTGAATAAATCTGTAATTCTTCATTAGAATCATCTAGAAAAACACCTAATCCAGTCCATTTTGAGCAACCTTGAGGAGAAATCATGTCTAGTACTAATTTTTGAGAAAGTTTTAGTTTGCCCTTTCCTTGTAAGGAATGAATGATTTCAATGACTAAAGCTGATAAGTCAGTGAAATAAAACAAATGAAAGTTAGTAAGGGGGAACATTCATGAAATTCTGGATGGTTATACCGATAGTAGCCTTTGGTTTCATTTATATCGCTGAAAAATTAACTACAATTGAAAAGAAAAATGATGCGCGTTTAAAGAGAATTGAAGATAGATTACAATTAATTACGAAAGAATTGGGAATTGTAGAAAGAGAACCTGAAATTAATAAAGAACTACGCCAGCTTGTAGAAGAAGGCAAAAAAATTACAGCAGTTAAGAGAGTAAGAGAAGCTTTTGGTTTTTCCTTACTAGAAGCGAAGCAATATGTTGATAAATTATAAAAAAGATCACCCATTTGGGTGATCTTTTTCACTGCACCATGCGTGTATTTACATAAGCCGCGATTATAACGTGTCCAATTATAATGATAGGAAATAAGATTTTGGCATTAGGAGTAGTGAAGACACTACCGATTGTCGCAATGACACCAGCAATTAAATTATAAAGACCTACTATTTTTGATAGTGTCACTTTATCAAGCACGCGGCGTTCGTTGAATCCTGATAAGAGGCAAGTGTATTGTTTTACTCCGATGAAATAAGCTAGTGCAAATGAAATGATTGCTACTATGAATAATGATGGTGAAGCGAAGAGAGTCATTGCAAACACCTCCGTTAATGGGCTATAAATAAATTATAGTCTGAATGTTATAATTTAACAAAATACAATTTTGATTTTAAATGTAATAGAAAAATGGAGTATTTGTAATGAGGGGAGATTAAGTATGAATATTGTGGAGTTTCAGATTGAGACGACAAATTAACGAAGGAACTAATAGAAATGGTAGAAAAGAAATTTCAGAAGCGCGTAACGGATTTCATTATTACACATGCGCACGCTGATCGAATTGGCGGAATAAAAACGTTGAAAGAAAGAGGTATTAAAGCGCATAGTACAGCATTAACTGCAGAATTAGCAAAGAACAGTGGATATGAAGAGCCGCTTGGAGATTTACAAATAATTACGAGTTTGAAGTTTGGCAATACAAAAGTAGAAACGTTCTATCCGGGGAAAGGACATACAGAAGATAATATTGTTGTTTGGTTGCCACAATATCAAATTTTAGCTGGAGGCTGTTTAGTAAAATCTGCGGAAGCTAAAGATTTAGGAAATGTTGCGGATGCGTATGTAAATGAATGGTCTACATCGATTGAGAATGTGCTGAAGCGATATGGAAATATAAATTCGGTAGTACCTGGTCATGGAGAAGTAGGAGACAAGGGATTACTTTTACATACATTGGATTTATTAAAATAAGAAATTGTAGAAATACAAAAGAAAGGAGAAATAATTTTCTCCTTTCTTTCTTCTAACTATATTTAAATGCTGAATCTGTCGATTACGTCAGCATATATTACTGAGATTTTAATTCCAAGTATACAAATACTAGTACTGTCATAATTGCAATAACAACGTAAGTAGCATCAAGCATTATAAGTGTTTTTAAAGTTTCAGTCATTCTAATTCACCCCTGTTATAAAAATATAACATGATCTTTTTATTGATTAGATAAGAGATCATAAAGATAAAATGTATATGAAATTTCTTAAGTAGTTTCTATATAAATATATCATATAAATAATGTAAGTAATGTTAAGATAGTGTAAATGTATTGTAAATAAAAAGCTTTACAATAAAGGCTTTAATAAAAAATGATAGTTTCTTAAAATAAAAAATACGCTATTCTTTCTATTGAATGATAGAAAAGGATGGCGTTTTTGTATGTCTATTTTCATATGTGATGAATTGCAACTATTTGTATAAGGATTCAAAAAATTTTCGTTGTATATATTTCTCCAAATTAATTATTTAGCTATTTAAAAGTATCGAAAGATGTGTGCACACTAATGTACATTTTTTAGTGTCAATAAAAATATTATGTCAACAATATGAACTGTCACAAATCTTTATATATTATTGTGATTGATATCACATCACTTTTTTTCAATGGGTATTATGCTTAAGGTGTAATGAATGATTGGGAGAGGGTGGGATGATATGTTTTGTTATCAATGTGAACAAACGCCAACAGGCGGATGTAAAGTGATGGGTGTTTGTGGTAAGAATGAAACGATTGCGAGTTTACAAGATACGATTGTGTTTGGGCTAAAAGGAATTGCAGCTTATCGCACACATGCTGCTCAGCTAGGGTATACGGATGCATTTGTAGATGCCACAACACAAGAAGCTTTATATATGACATTAACAAATTCTAATTTTAACGAACAAGAGCATATTGATATGGCTATGAAAGTTGGGAAATCAGCTTTACGGGTGATGGAGTTATTGGATGAGGCACATACGAATCATTTTGGTGTGCCAGAACCTGTACAAATTACACAAAATCGTGTAGAAGGTAAAGCAATTGTAGTTACGGGCCATAATTTATTTGCATTAGAAGAACTATTAAAGCAAACAGAAGGAAAAGACATTAATATTTATACGCATTCTGAAATGCTACCAGCACACGGATACCCGCAGCTGAAAAAATATAAACATTTAAAAGGAAACATCGGTAAGGCATGGTATGATCAAAGACGCCTTTTTGAAAAATTTACTGGTGCCATATTAGCTACAACGAACTGTGTTATGCCAATTAAAGGCTCGTACTCTGATCGATTCTTTTCATATGACATTGCAGGTTTAGAAGGTGTACAAAAAATTGAAAATGATGATTTTACAACGTTAATTCAAAAAACGCTAGAACTTCCAGAAGTACATATGGAGTCGGATGAACAGTTAGTGACAGGGTTTCATCATAATACAGTATTATCATTAGCTCCAGAAATTATTGACGCAGTAAAAAAAGGGAAAATAAAGCGTTTCTTTGTTATCGCCGGTTGTGATGCACCGGGAAAAGGCGGAGAATATTATCGTGAATTAGCAACGTCACTTCCGCCAGAAACGGTTATTTTAACAACTTCTTGCGGGAAATTCCGCTTTAATGATGTGGATTACGGTGTTGTACCTGGTACGGAAATTCCGCGTTACATTGATTTAGGACAGTGCAATAATTCAATTTCTACAGTGAAAATAGCGGCTGCTTTAGCTGATGCTTTTCAATGTGAAGTGAATGAATTGCCAGTAAGTATTGTCCTATCATGGTTTGAACAAAAAGCGGTTGCCATTTTACTAGGGCTATTTAGTCTTGGGATTCAAGATATTCGCATCGGTCCAAAGGCTCCTGAATTTATTTCAGCTGGCGTGCTTGATGTATTACAAGAAACATTTGGTTTAAAACTAATTACAAATGCAGCAGAAGATATGGCTATGATGTTATCGTAACAAAAAATGATCTGTCTTATTAAATAAGAAGAGCTAGCCATATTCATTAACTTTGGTATAGTATAGCGCCCCAAAACAAAAATGTAGAATTTTTATTTTGGGGTATTTTCTTTTCTTAGTGGGATAGGTATGGGGAAATTTAAAAAAAGAAAACAGACTGTATCGAATAGGTAATAGTTGATTTTAGAAAAAAATATAAAAATCGAGTTGACATTCATCGCTACTCAGTCATACAATGTACTTGTAATAAGCAATACTGAGTAGTGTTGTTTCTCAAAATATTTTCAGCAGACAATAGGTAATAGCGGATTTTAGAAAAAATTTGAAAATCAGTTGACATCTATCGCTACTTAGTCATACAATGTAGATGTAATAAGTGATACTGAATAGTTCGTATTCACAAAAACTGTTCAGTGAAAAATTCGCCTTAGTACTCTGTAATACTGAATATAAGTCAGACAGAATAGGGGGTAAAGGAGGATCAGAACATGGAAAATTTAACTGAAATGTTGAAAGGTTCACTGGAAGGGTGTGTGTTGGAAATCATTAGCCGCCGTGAAACGTATGGTTATGAGATTACTCGCCACTTGAATGATCTTGGGTTTACCGAAGTCGTGGAAGGAACGGTGTATACCATTCTCGTACGACTAGAGAAGAAAAAGCTTGTGAATATTGAAAAGAAACCATCAGATATGGGGCCGCCTCGTAAGTTTTATTCATTAAATGAAGCTGGTCGTCAGGAGCTTGAATTATTTTGGAGAAAATGGGATTTTGTATCGTCAAAAATTAACGTCTTGAAGTCAAACTAGCCTCATAATATAAAATGTTTCGGCTCATATTTGGAGAGTTTCTTGTTCTGCTTTATAAAAAGGAGGAAAATAACATGTTGGAAATATTCAAAAAATTAATCGGTGATAAAAAAGAGTACAGAATGATGATGGCACGTGTTGCAGCACTGCCAGAGGACTATCAGTTTGTGTTTAAGAAAATTCAAAACTATATGTGGAATTTTTCGACCGGAAACGGGATGGATATGCTGCACATTCAGTACGAATTAATCGATTTGTTTGAAGCCGGTGCAGCGGAAGGTAGACAAGTGCTAGATATTACTGGGGAAGATGTGGCATCTTTTGCTGACGAACTAGTGGCAAACGCTAAAACGTATGTCTCCAAATATCGTGAAGATTTGAATGAAAGTATTATGAAGAAATTGAGAAAAAAATAAATGCAATACGAAATACCGACTGATTAGCTGGTCATAAATGTGAACTACCGCCATCGCTATTCAGTTATATTTTTAACTCAGTACTAAGTGTTACAGAATATCAGTGGTACTAAATAGAGGGTATAGGTAATTTATTTTTGTAAGGGGGAAAAAGCATGAGCAATGCAGCGATTTCTGTAAAAGGATTAAAAAAATTTTTTAAAGACAAAGAAGTGTTAAAGGGAGTGGATTTTGATGTACAGCGTGGCGAAATTTTCGCACTGCTAGGCTCAAATGGAGCGGGAAAGACAACAACGGTCAACATCCTTTCGACGCTAATGAAGCAAGATGGCGGTGAGGTAAGCATTTGTGGATTTGATGTACAGCGCCAACCAGATCAAGTTCGTCAAAGTATCAGTTTGACAGGACAGTTTGCAGCTTTAGACGGCATGTTGACGGGGAAAGAAAACTTGATAATGATCGCTAAGTTACGTGGTGTTTCCAATCCCGTTCAAGTCGCTGACAATTTGCTTGAAAGATTTAGCCTGACTGATGCGGCAAACCAAAGGGCAGATCAGTATTCAGGCGGGATGAAGCGCCGGCTTGATATCGCGATGAGTTTGATCGGGGCGCCAGCAGTTATTTTTCTTGACGAACCAACGACTGGACTTGATCCTGAAGCGCGAATCGAAGTGTGGGATACAGTCAAGGAACTTGCCGGTAGCGGCACAACGATCTTGCTTACGACCCAGTACTTGGAAGAAGCCGAACAACTAGCAGACCGTATCGCTATTTTGCATGGCGGAAAAATTATTACGACAGGTACTCTTACTGAACTGAAAGAGATGTTCCCACCGGCAAAAGTGGAGTATATCGAGAAGCAACCGACATTGGAAGAAATATTCCTTGCGATCATTGGCAAAAAGGAGGAGATGTAAATGAAAAGTAAAACAGGTGTATTATTAGGTCGTTTAATGCGTAACATTATGCGCAGCCCGGATACAATTATTACAGTAGCGATTACGCCGATTATGATGATGCTATTATTTGTTTACGTATTTGGCGGGGCTATAAAGACAGGAACAGATAACTACGTCAATTATTTATTGCCGGGAATTTTGCTAATGGCTATCGCATCCGGTGTAGCTTACACTTCTGTGCGACTATTTACGGATGTAAAGAGTGGGCTGATGGCACGTTTCATTACGATGCCTATTAAGCGTTCATCGATATTGTGGGCTCATGTTTTAACCTCTCTTGTTGCTAATGTACTTACTATCGTGGTGGTTATTCTTGTTGCATTATTAATGGGTTTCCGTTCCAGTGCTAATATTCTAGAGTGGCTCGCGGTAGCTGGAATACTTGGGATGTTTACGCTGGCGCTAACATGGCTAGCTATCATTCCAGGATTGAAAGCGAAGTCTATGGAAGGGGCGACTGCTTACTCGTACCCGCTAGTTTTTCTTCCATTTATTAGTTCGGCCTTTGTGCCTACCGAAACGATGCCAAAAATTGTTCGTGCGTTTGCAGAGAATCAGCCTGTAACTTCAATCGTGAATGCGATTCGTGCTCTTTTATATGAAGGAACTGTGGGTAACGATATTTGGATTGCACTCGCTTGGTGCGTAGGTATAATGGTCATCTCTTACTTTTTCGCCAGTAAAGCATTTAAACGTCAGTTAGGGTAAGAAACGAGATAAACGAAACCTTCAGGAATAATATATATTTAGAAAAGCACGGGAGATTTTCCGTGCTTTTATTATTTATCATGCTCTCATTGTAGTAAATGAAATGGTATTTAAAAATAGGATAATTATCCAGTGATAAAGCTTAATATTTGAGGCTCACTGCTTATGGAATGTATAAGCACACTCGTTTTTGTAAATCTGCTAATACTTCATCGGGTATTTCTTTGATTTTAATATCCTTCCCTAGAAAAAGCAGCCAATTTATTATTTCCGTCACTTCATCGGGATTGTTAACATTGATAAAAGTTTTTAAAATGGCTGTGGATTGGTAAGGATTAGTATAAGATATTGAAATTTTTAAAGGATGGTATTTTTTGAACTGGGCAATTGCTGTCGGACCAAGTTCAAATACAAGGTTAATTGCTTCGTCCTTCTTACTTAGTTTTTCTAAAATCTTTTTCTTATTTAGCCTTTTGTTCGTCGTGTATGGTTCGATATTAATGAGATCATCGACAGGAAACATCATCTTCTTTTCTTCTTTTAAGTCAAACCCTTCAATGATCCAATGGCTTTTTTCTTGATAAAGGTGCAATAGATAAATTGGATAAGACTTGATTTCTTCATCTTCTTTGATAGTAATCAATAAATGGTTATCTAAAAGAAGGATTTGAATGAGTTTTTCTAACATAGGATGGGGGAGATCAGAAAGCTCAAGTAGATCGGGATTATGAGGATTAGTTCCTTGGAACAGCAAGAGTTGATTTAAAAGAACGAGGTCATCTTGCTGGGTTTCTGAGATGAGTCCTAGTAGTTTTTCAGCTAAAGATTGACGACTTTTTAGATAGGGAAGTTGTTGATTCCTCGTAGCCATAAAGGCAATAAAAAGAGCTTTCACTTCATTATCAGTAAAGCGAACAACGGGCAGGATAGAATTATGCATAACAAAATATCCACCCGTTCTCCCAACTTCAGCGACAAGTGGCATTCCCATAGCTTCAATTTCTCTAATGTCTCTAATAGCTGTCGATCGTGATATGTTAAATTCTCGTATGATTTCAGAAATTGTAAAGTGAGAGCGGTTGTTAATATATCGCATAATTGTATTGATCCGTTCAACTTTTTTCATTTTGGTCTCCTAAACAGTATCATTTTTTGACATGGTTTAAAGATATTATAAACGTATCAGATGAAAAGATAAATCGTTTGATTAATAAAAAAAGAGGCAGGTTTTGTATATGAAAAATTATACTATAGAAGAAAAAGATAGCTTTATTGTGTTAGGTATTGGAACTGAAATTAAGAGTGAGTACACAGACTTTGCTGGAATAAATAAAGAAAAGGAAGACTTTTGGTCGGCTGTTAAAGAAGATGGAAGGCTGGACACTTTAAAAGCTTTAGCGACAAATGAATACATTTTTTCTGTGAGCGAAGCGGTGAATAACAAAATGATGTATTATGCGGGTGTCATGACAGAAGCACAAATAGAAGAAGAATCTAGAGTGATTCAGTTTCCGAGGGGAGAATACTTAGTAGTAAAAGGGGAAGACAAAACAGCTGAAGAGTTAAGTAATAAGTTGACTGGCATCGCCTTCGGTCAAGCTTTACCAGATGCAAATGAGTTTGCTTATGTTGGTGGACCAAATACGACGGTTGAGATGGGGAAAAGAAACGGCTTAGTGTTTGGTGAAATGTGGATTCCAGTTGTAAGGAAGTAAAGTGATAAAAGATACGAATATGGGAAGTAGAGGCTAACAATCTTGGATTGTTGGCCTTTTTAACATGAATATAATATTCATATGTCTATTGTATTTTTTGCGACAAGATTAAATAGCTTTTTTGTTACTTTACAATAAAGTATACTTAATATCAGTAATTCATATAATTAGGAGTGGTTTCTATATTTAGAGAAAATACAAAAAGGATACTTCTGTCATTAGTAACAAATCCAATACTAATAATTGTATACGGGATTTTTTGTTATGAGTTGGCCTTATACTGTAAGTACGGAAGAATGAATTATAATATTTACATTTTGTTATTATGTATAGTACTTTTTATATCCATAACTACATTTACTACAATGCGGGTGATAAAAAATAGAGAATATAAATCTAAAAAATTAACAAATTCAATAGCATGGAGATCCATTTCTATTATCGTTATTGTTGCAATTACATCATTTTATGGGATGCAGATTTATAAAAGTGCAATAAATTACAATGGTAAATTGGCATGGTTTATAGAAAAGTTAAAACATGAAAGGTCAGTTAAACTTAAACATAATAATATATATAAATCTGGAGTAGAAGGTATTTTTGAAGATATAAATAAAAAATATCCTTTGCCAAAGAAATTGTATATGGCAACTGATTTTGATCTTACGTTTCATTCAGATGGAACAATCACAGCGTTTGATACATTTGTTTATGGGAAAAATGTTGATGGGAAAGAAGAAACTTATTTAATCTCTTATAATAAGAAGAAATCAGAAGATATTACTATAATACGAGATGGATACGCAAAGCCTGATTATAATGATGATAAATTAGTAGAACCTTTAATTAAAACGGTTAAGGCGATCCCAGTTAAGCAAACGGTCAAAAAATGGAATGAAAGTAAGTATGGGTTGATTTATTATGGAAAAAGAAATTGGGGATCCAATACAGAGGGAATTATTAATATTACTGAGGATGGTAAGGAGCAGAGTCTTAAAGAAGCAGCTTCTGATATCATTGGATATACTGTATCTATATTTGTCCCTGGAAAAGAGAAAGAGCTAGTCCCTGCTAGATATAATTTAATAAGTGACGCAAGTTGGAGTAAATCAAAGACGCCTCCAAAAGAAGATAGGCTTAAAGAGAAGGAACAACAAGATTTAAAGAATGAAAAAGAACAGTTTTTCCTATCGAAAGAAGTTGGTTATAAACTAAATATGACAGATAAAGCATTAGGGAGCGCCTTTTATTCATTAAGCAAGACTAGTGATGAAGGGAAAACATGGGAGGTTATCAATCCAGAACCATTTAATGGGGGGATTGGTAGTGTATCAGGAATCACTTTTATAAATGATAAACTTGGGTTTTTAGGAGCAATCAGGCCTTCTGGTAATGAAGGAGAGTTATATCGTACAGATGATGGGGGAGTATCTTTCAAAAAGGTAGAATATCCGCCGCATGAAGTGAAATTAGATCATACACAGTCCACAATAAGTCCTTTTAATTCTCCTAGTATGCCATATGAGAAAGATGGGGTTTTTAATATGTTAGTTGGACAAGGGGCAGATGGAGACTACAATGGCGATAGTAGTGCACTTTATCAATCAAAAGATAACGGAGAGACATGGGAATTTGTAGAAGAAGTGAAAAAGAAATAACCAGAATGTCTTTTTGAAAAATAAGGTAACTACTCAGCTATACATTTCATTTAGAAATTTGGTAAGGAGTATAATTCCAGCCATGAAGATAAAAATGGACCTATACCTCGCTGCCTTTCTTTGTTTTATTTCTTATGCTTACTATCAACGCTATATTTATAGAAAGGTATTTTGGTGATATACAAAAGTGGATTCGAAATATTACATGTTGCTTTGCTTTATTCGTAGTAGTTTTAGTAGCTCTACGGATAGGTTACTTTTGAATCTAAATATTTCCATTTTGTGTGTATCACTTCTACCTCAATTTTAAGATCCAGAGAAGGGATTGCTGCTTTTTCAAGGTGAAGTTTTGGGGCTTACGCAAATCACTGTTAGCTTTATAGTTAACCTTGTAATTGTATGTACAGCAAGTAAAATTGCAAAATGGTTTGGCACACGCCCGACGTGGCTACGAGTACAGCGTTGGCTTATGGCAAGTGTTTTAACGGTGCTTGCTGTACGTCTTGCTTTTGAACGTCGACAGTAAGAGCCTCTTTACCTTCAGTTTCTATAATATAACCTAATAAATATTAATATAATTTATGTATAGTAGATATTAACCTTATAAAATAAGGGGGGAATATTATGACTGAGACAAATGAATCTTCAGGAGTCAATTTGAAAAAAGATATGAAGTTTTCTATTATAATTCCTGCACACAATGAAGAAAAGTACATTAGAAAATGTTTAGATTCAATTGCAAAGGCATCAGAGGCATATAAAGAGCAAACGGAAGTTATAGTTGTTTTAAATCGTTGTACAGATAAAACAGAGGAAATAGCAAAATCTTATAATTGTATTACATTGAAAAATAACGATAAAAACTTATCTAAAATTCGAAATGCAGGGGCTAAAATAGCCAGTGGAGAAATAATCGTTACTATAGACGCTGATACGATAATGACAGAGTCTATGTTGTCTAATGTAGATAAATATTTAGCTTCAGGTAAATACATTGGTGGTGGGGTGAATGGGAAGTTTGAAAGAATATCTTTAGGAATATTTCTCTCCGCAATGTTAATCATAATCCCTTTACTTTTTAAGTACGGAGCTATATCTGTAGGGATTTTTTGGTGCTATAGAAAAGACTTTATGGCAATCAATGGATTTAATGAAAACATGCTTATGGCAGAAGATGCAGATTTCGCAAAACGTTTAAAAGAGTGGGGAAAGAAAAATAATAAGAAATTCGGTACTATTAAAAATGGAATGATAACTTCATGCAGAAGATTTGATACATATGGAGACTGGACTTTATTTAAAAATCCAAAAGTAATTTTAGCTTATCTAAAAGGAAATGATAGAAAATACGCAGATAAGACATATTATGATAACCAAGAAAGATAAAAGTGGAGAAAAGCGGCAGAGGATAGCTAGTACTTTTTTTAGATATGATGAGAATCCAACTTAATTTAATAGATATTATAAGAAAACCATCAATTTGATTATCCTTTTTCAAATTGATGGTTTTTATTTTTGAAATAAATATGTATTTTTTTATAAAAATATTTTTTGACCCCCATAAAACTATGTATTCCTCCGAATATGTATAGTGAAGAAAATAAATAGAAGAAAAATGACTATGAAAGAATATAGAAGTATTAATAAAATTACTAGATTAAGTGGGCATCCAAAATAAAAGGATGAAATTACCAATGATATAGAGGAGAGTTATTCAAGAATTGCAGATAAAATAGAAAAAGAATAAGCAAAACGAACGGTAGAAAATAAGAAAGTAGATAAAAATACAAACTTAACTTTAGTGCTGAGAGAAAAGGAAAATCATTAAGAAAACGTTGGGAAAAGTTAGACTCGAAAAATATAATTAACAGCAAGAAAACAAGACCGAAGAAAAGTACCAAGAAAATCTGGTTAAATGGTCACTTGTGCAGTGGCCATTTTGCTATTTGAAGGAGGCTGGGAGATTACAAGTGTTGAGTTTAGTAATGAAGATCTTAAGAAAACCGAAAATAGAAGATATCGTATGTAACATACAAAACAACGAAGAAGATAAAGAAGCGTTTATCGTACAGTATCAGCCTTTTATTAGAAAATCAATTTCATCTGTCTGCCGCCGATATATTACAGAACAGGATGATGAATATAGCATTGGATTGTTTGCGTTTAACGAAGCAATTGAACAGTATTCATATACAAAAGGAAAATCCTTTTTAGCGTTTGCTGATCTTCTTATAAAAAGAGATGTAATTGACTATATACGTAAGGAGTCTAAACATAACTTTGTCTTTTTAAAAGAAGATGAGCAAGAGGAAATGTTAGAAATGCAAGTGTCGCTTACGGAGTATATGAAAGAGATGGAAAATAGTAACCGTAAGGAGGAAATTCTTCATTTTCAAAGTGTGCTAGCTGAGTTTAAAATCACATTCTCAGAGCTTGCTAAAGAATCTCCTAAGCATCGTGATACACGTGAGCACTTAATAGAAATTGTGAAAATTATTATAAAAGAAGAGGAAATGATGGAAGAGCTGTTCCGAAAGAAAAAGTTACCGCTTAAACATATTGAACCGCGTGTTAGGGTAAGTCGCAAAACATTGGAGCGTCATAGAAAATATATCATTGCAATGTGTATTATCTTTGCAAACAACTATACATACATTCTTGATTATATAAAGGGAGGGAAGCATGATGAATAAAGGAATTGTGATGGATATAAAAAAGCATAGCGTAGTTGTTTTAACACCAAATGGAGAGTTTATTACGTGTAAAAGAAAAGGGGATTCTTGCATAATCGGGGAAGAAATCTCATTTGATGAGCAAGAACAAAAAGCATCGTATTTTTCAATCCCTTCCTTTTTAAAGCCTGCATCAATACTTGTTGCTTGTTTTCTATTTGCAGTGCTGTTTTTCTACAACCAACCAGAAGAAAAAGTATTTGCTTACGTCTCAGTTGATATAAATCCAAGTTTAGAGGTGAGCGTAACAAAGGATTTTCGTGTTATAGATTTGCAGGCTTGTAATGATGATGGAAGGCGTATTTTAAAAGAATTGAAGCAATGGGAAAATAAACAATTGCAAGAAGTAATACGTACTATTATAAAGCAAAGTCAAGAGGATAAGTATTTAACGAATGATAAGCAAGTTATGCTAACAGCTGTTGCAAAGGACAAGGCACTAGAACCACTTTTGGAAAAGGCAATGAAAGAATTAAAGAAAGAATATGAGCTAAAACATATTACAGTTGAATATCAAAGTAGCACAATGCAAGTACGAGAGAATGCTAGAAAAGCTGGAATTGGCACAGGTGTCTATATAAAGCAAGAGAATGAGAAGAACAAATCGCTTACGCCTCCTGCCACGCCGTCTAATCCGGTGGAAAACGAAGAAGAGGTGCAATCGCAACCGGAGTCATCTCCTGATGCAACAATGGATTTGTCTCCCGTACAAGAAAAAAAGTATGAGAAGCAAGAGCATAAAGAACAAAAGAAAACAGAGGAACAGCCATCGAAGCAAATAAAAGAAAACAATGGAAGAGGATCTCAGCAAGAAAATAGAAGGAATCAACAGGAGAATAACAGTAGAGGACCTCAACAAG
Source organism: Bacillus sp. M13(2017) (assembly GCF_002218325.1). Taxonomy (NCBI): domain Bacteria; kingdom Bacillati; phylum Bacillota; class Bacilli; order Caryophanales; family Bacillaceae; genus Bacillus; species Bacillus sp. M13(2017). Next base: position 284,220 of record NZ_KZ268504.1, read on the forward strand.
GAAATAATGGGAATGAGCAAGGAAACAACGGAAGAGGACCTCAACAAGGGAATAATGGGAATGAGCAAGGAAACAACGGAAGAGGACCTCAACAAGGGAATAATGGGAATGAGCAAGGAAACAACGGAAGAGGACCTCAACAAGGAAATAATGGGAATGAGCAAGGAAACAACGGAAGAGGACCTCAACAAGGGAATAATGGGAATGAGCAAGGAAACAACGGAAGAGGACCTCAACAAGGAAATAATGGGAATGAGCAAGGGTACAACGGAAGAGGACCTCAACAAGGAAATAATGAGAATGAGCAAGGGAACAATGGAAGGGGATCTCAACAAGAGAATAGGGGCCACCAACAAGGCAATGAAAAAAAGAATCAATAGAATATGGAAGTGAGAGATTCAATTTAAAGCTAAAAGGATTTATCTCGCTATTGTGGGCAGTAAAACTCCCATCTCAAAATTTAGCTAAGGCAAAGAAGTTAGATGGGAGTTGGGCTGCTTATAAATGTTAGATTGGTGAGGCTAATTAAAGTTTCACTTTATTATTCTATAGTTCTATTAAGAAGGAGTATGTGAAAAATATAATGGAGAAAAACATTCAACAAGAGAAAGATAAAGAAAAACCTGTTTTTTATGATCCGAAAGGAAGGAGAAACATAGCCTTTATTTGGTTTCTATGTATCTCAATAGTTAGTGTAGGTGTTGTATTTTATTTTTTCTTTCAAAGTATTTTTTCAACACCAGAAATTCCAAACATGAATCCTACTGTAAAACAAGATACGAAACTTGTACCAATTAATCAAAAACTTAGTGAGGAGCAGTTAAAGAAGGAAGAATTCAAGCCAAATACCGAAATGAAGGATAATAAAAATTTGGTGAATTCGACAAACGATAGTAAACAACGTAAAGAAGTGTATGGTTTTTATGTAAACTGGGATGAAAATAGTACAGCGTCTTTAAAAGAAAATATCAATTCATTAACCACGTTAGTACCAGAATGGTATCATTTAAAAGAAGATTTAACGATTAGAAGTGAGATAAAACCTGAGATTGTAAAACTAGCAAAAAAAAATCATGTGAAAATTATGCCGTTACTTACTAACTATACAGAAAAAGCTTCTGGCCCTGATAGTGATCTTATCCATAAGTTACTGAATTCGCCGAATGATGTGAAGACGAAATTTATTAATGATTTAGTAAGCGAAGTTAAAAAGAGTCAGTTTTCAGGTATTAATATTGACTTTGAGGCCGTACCTGAAAGTGATAGAGAAAACTTAACAAATTTTATGAAAGAACTTACTACGGTCTTTCATAAACATGATTTGCTCGTTACACAAGATGTTCCAGCTAATGATAAGGCTTTTGATTATGGTGCATTAGCAAAAATAATAGATCGTATGATTGTAATGATGTACGATGAGCACTATGGAGCGGGGGAACCAGGACCAATTGCTTCAAATAAGTGGTTCCAACATACATTGAATGAACTGAATATTCCGTCTAATAAACTTATAGTTGCTTTCGGTAACTACGGATATGATTGGGAAATAAATAGTAAAAAACCTGCGAAGTCTTTAACTTTTTCAGAAGTTATGACAATGGCGAATGATTCCAATATGAAAATTCAATGGGATAACATGAGTGGAAATCCTTATTTTAGATATAAAACAGGAGAGAAAGAACATACTGCTTGGTTCTTAGACAGTGTTACTCTCTATAATCAAGTGAAAATCGCAATGGACAACAATGCAAAGGGGTTTGCGTTATGGAGATTAGGAGCAGAAGATCCTACAATATGGAAAGTTTTAAAAAATCCGATTGAGGCACAAAAAAATCCTGATGTATTACATAAAATCACTAGTTTAGATGAAGTGAATTATTCTGGACAAGGTGAAATTTTACAGATTGAGAATGAAAAGCAAAATGGATTGAGAGATTTTAAAGTAGGCAAAGATGGTTATCTTACAGATGAAGTATATCAATCTTTACCATCTGCATACGAAGTGCAACGATATGGAAAACCGAAAGGGAAACAAGTAGTATTAACATTTGATGATGGACCAGACCCGAAATATACGCCAGAAATTTTAGATATATTAAAAGAGAATAAAATAAAAGCTGCTTTTTTTGTCCTTGGTGAAAACGCACAACTAAATCCTAGTATTGTAAAAAGAATATACGATGAAGGGCATGAAATTGGCAATCATACTTTCAAGCATCCTAACGTAGCTGATACGTCTTTACTACGAACAAAAGTAGAACTTAATACGACGCAACGTCTGATCCAGGAAATAACTGGGCATTCTACAGTTTTGTTTAGGCCACCATACGAAGCGGATGCTAACCCGGATTCCTCAAATGAAATAGTGCCTATTTTACGGGCACAAAATATGAACTATACAATGGTAGCAGAAAAAGTGGATCCTGAGGACTGGGCAACACCATCAACTAATGAATTAGTAAAGCGTGCTCTTAATCCCGTTTATAAGGGAGAGGGAAATATTATTCTTCTCCATGATGCGGGAGGGAATCGTACCCATACGGTAGAGGCGTTGCCGATCATTATTAAAGAGCTTAAAAAGCATGGATATAGTTTTGTAACAATTTCAGATTTAATGAATAAAGAACGAGATGAAATTATGCCCCCAGTTTCTTCTGAGGGTGAGCAATATTTACTTTACAATAAAGCTGTCTTTTCAGGGGCGGGATACTTTAAACATATATTAACAACTATTTTTTATATTGCTATTGGATTAGGGATTTTTCGATTCTTATTCTTAATTTATTTTGCATGGAAGCAAAAAAGAAAAACGTTATCTCGCTCTATTAATTCGTCCTACCAACCTTTTGTTAGTGTTGTCATAGCAGCATATAATGAAGAAAAGGTGATAGCTAAGACAATTCGCTCAATTTTGGATAGTAAGTATGGAGAATTTGAAGTTATTGTTGTGGATGACGGATCGACAGATGGTACGTCAAAAGTAATGCAAGAAACATTTTATAAACACCCTAAAGTTCGTTTCATTCAGAAAGAAAACGGCGGGAAATCATCGGCAATGAACCTAGGGTTTCAACAATCTCGAGGAGAGATTATTGTCACTTTAGATGCGGATACTATTATTGCGCAAGACGCCATTTCTCTAATGATTAGACACTTTGAAGATCAGAATGTAGCAGCAGTTTCAGGTAATGTTAAAGTGGGGAATAGACGAAATTTGTTAACTACTTGGCAACATGTTGAGTATATTACAGGGTTTAATTTAGAACGTAGAGCTTTTGATGAGTTAAATTGTATTACAGTTGTTCCAGGAGCTATTGGGGCGTGGCGCAAGAAGAATGTAGTTGAATCTGGATATTTAAGCGAAGATACATTAGCAGAAGATACGGATCTTACTATTACATTTTTACGTCAAGGATATAAAATTGTATATGAAGAAAAGGCCTATGCTTTTACGGAATCACCTGAAGATGTGAAAAGTCTCATTAAACAGCGATATCGTTGGTCATATGGTACACTCCAATGTCTTTGGAAACATCGAAAAGCAGTGTTTCATACAAAACATAAAACGTTAGGATTTATTGCATTGCCTAACATGTGGTTATTCCAATATGTTCTGCAATTCATTGCTCCTTTTGCAGATATTTTAATGATTATGGGGCTGTTTGGTAGCAATCCGCTAAAAGTGTTAGGGTTTTATCTTGTATTCTTTTTATTAGACCTTTTTGCATCTCTGTTTGCATTTAAATTAGAGAAAGAGGACCCTAAACCGTTAGTGTGGTTAATTTTACAACGCTTTATTTATCGTCAATTTATGACTTATGTTGTCATTAAATCTATATTCTCATCTATTCGAGGCGTAGCGGTAGGATGGAATAAACTAAAGAGAATGGGGAGTGTTAAACATTCCACGGAACATAAGGAGGCATCATAAGAGAGCAGACTATCTGCTCTTTTTTTCATTGATTTTAGTTAGTTGAATGTAGAGTTGTAGCATAAAAACTGCTGCTTCTATAACGAGATTCCTATTCATCATTAATAGTGAGACATTATGTTAAGCTAATCTTTTAGTTTCGGATTAAAGTTTTTTTATATTTTTTTAAAATGACGGACACAAAAACGCATATACCTTCGAATTATATATATGGATAACATAAATATGTATATAAAAGGGGAGAAATAAGATGAAAGAAAAAAAAGAAATGTTTCAAGAAATCGCTGAGGTGTTAAAGGTATTGGCGCATCCAGTTCGTCTATCTTTAGTAAAAATAATGCTTGCAAAAGGTCCTACTAATGTAACAACAATGTATGGGGATTTGGAAATGCCTCAAAGTACAATTAGTCAACATTTATCTAAACTAAAAGCTGCTAAAATGGTTACAGGTACTCGGAAAGGATTAGAAATTTATTATGAGGTAACTGACAATCGCACAAAATCAATATTAGCATGTTTAGTTTAAATGCTGACTTCTAGACGTCAAAATTAAGAAGAGGATAGGAAAGCAATTCTATGGAGAGAATTTTTAAGGTTTTTACACAAGTGAAGATCTGAAGTAAAGTTCCTTAATAAATAAAATAGTTGTTTGAAAATACGGTATAAACTGGAATTTTTATACCGTATTTTTTAATATCTGTAATAAAAGGAAGAATGTTTTGGTTTCAATTTATACGCTATCTTTATAAATTTTGATTACCTTAAACGTTTGACAAACTAGCAATAGGTCTGGAGTCAAAGTAAGTCCACACAGGCTTAATTCCTAAGTGGAAAGATCAACATGCTCAAGATGCAAAAAAATATAACTTAAATCCTCTGCATCCTAGATTTTGCAAAATTACTTGTTACCTTATTTATTAAAAAAATCAATTAAGGAACTATTTAGTGAAAATAAATTGTTCAGTTAAAGGTGCATTTTATAGAATGTAAGAAAAGGTCTCAATTTCAGTAGACACGTGGATTCGCATACTGATAGAATAAGCGAAAATATAATAAAGGTGGAATGGATTTGAGAAAAAGGTTAGGATGCTTACATGCCCATTATTCAAATATAGAATATATAGAAAAGGCACTTACCTCATTTAACATTGAATTAATCCATTTTGTTGACCCGGCATTAATGTATCAGGTTACATCCAATGAAAAATTTCAAGAATCAGATGCTCAATTTAAAGTTAAAGAGCAAATAGAATGGATTGCTCAATGTAATGTTGATGCTATCCTTATTACTTGTACAAATTATATTGCAATTTTACATGAAGACCAAGACTCAATATCAGTGCCAATTATTAAAATTGATGTACCTTTCTTTGATTACATATGCAATATACAGCAACCTCAGACAATTGTTTTTACAAATCCTGCAACTGTTGAAGGCACAGTAGAACGTCTTAAACATCATGCTAATAGCCTTCAAAAATCTTTAGATTTAGAGGTTGTTGTCATAAATAGTGTTTTTGAATTGATAATGAAAGGATTAAAAAAAGAATACAACCAAGAAGTTACAAAGTTCTTAAATCAAATCATTAAAGATGAAAAGAAATTTATCTCTGTTGCTCAATTATCTATGGTTGATGCATCTAAGCAAGTTGAGTATAAAACATCTAAGACTATTATTACTCCATTGAATACATTGGTATCTTACATTGTTAATAAATTAAAATTAGAGAAGAAAAATTAGTGGTAGAAGACAGAGGATTTGGAATTATATATGGCTTTCTATCAATTTTCCTTGGGTTAGGTACTGTTATCCTACATAATGTTTGGACACTTAATTGGCAGGGACTCATTACACTTATTGCATGGCTCGCACTATTAAAAGGGATTTATGTAATTGCATATCCTGAACCATCCAAGAAAACCGATTTCGAAGTAAGGGTACTATCTACTCGTATAGTGCTTGCTATCCTTTGTGCTTTATCTTTATGGATGCTTATCATACTTTATATGAAATAGAGAAAAATATTTTTGATTATGAGAGTATGTAGGTGGGAGTTTTTTGTAGTACATCAGAGCGGAATTTTATAGTTAACTGTAAGTTTAATATTTTTCCCTTGTGGACATGTTTTTATAAATAGTGAGATGGGCAAAACGAAAAGAATCCTAAATAAATAGGATTCTTTTCGTTTTATAAAAGTGAATTTATATTGTATCACTAATACGGTTGATAATCGTTTTTCAGGAATATTCCCAGTTATCTATCTTGGTATACTCAATGTCGGCAATGTGACCATCTGGTCGAATCAAAATGGTATCTATATTTTTTAACTCAGAATCTTGTATTTCTCCTACAACTACCTTTATGTGCGAATCAATATTCATTTTATTTATCTTATCTATATAAGAAGGGTGTATTAATAAAATAAAGTTACCATCTTTCATTAATTCAAAGAGTTTATAACTTTTCTTATTTAGAGAAGAAATAGTGAGATTTGTACATCTTTTTCCTATCAATGGATGTCTTTCTGTATCGTGCATCGATGAATACATTACCCCTAACCCACTTACTCTTTCAGATAAATCGTGATTTATCTCGGGATATGTAAGTAAGTGCGAAAATAAATCCCTTAATTCCATTCCTGCGTTTGAAAAGTTTATCATTAATTGTTCTTGCGCTTGTACTTCCTTGAAAAATTGTTTTCCCACAGCATGTCTTTCAATATGATAACTTTCTAATAGACTTTCATATTTTTTTTGTTTTATTGCGAGCCCTAATTTCCAGCCTATATTAAAAGCATCTTGTAGACCTACATTCAAACCTTGTCCTCCAGCAGGGAAATGAATATGTGCTGCATCCCCTGCTAAGAATACACGCTTATGTTGATAAGTATTTGCTAGTTTGGTTGCATTGCCAAAACGAGAAAGCCATATTGTGCTCTTAATTTGAAGATGTTCACCTGTAATACTATAAATACTATCTATAAACTCTTTTTCTGTAACAGCAACATGAACAGGTATTGTCTGATTCTTAGGATCAACAATTGCAAAACGAAATACATCAGGTGTAATAGGTACCATCATTAATATCCCATTTATATTAGAAGTAGATAAAAATGGAGTATCTGGTATATTTTCTAAAATAACATCACCTAATATAGCAGTAGTTGTTGTGTTTGTTCCATTAAACGGTATATTTGATAATTCACGAACTTTACTTCTTGCTCCATCAGCTCCTATTACATATGGAACTTCTATTTTATATATTGTTTCTTTTTGTTCTATTTCTAGTTGTACGAATGTTTCATATTGTTTTAAGTCTTTCAGAGTATGCCCGCGTTTAATGACTACACCTAATTCTAATGCACGTTCTTCTAATATTTCTTCTGTAATAGATTGGGGAATAAAAAGTGTATACGGAAAATCAGTATTTAAATTTTTAAAGTTTAATCTTGTATCTAAGGCAGCAAAATGACTTGTATTTAATTTCTTGCCTCTAGCTAAAAATCGATCTGCAATACCTCTCATAGCCATCAATTCTAAGGAGCGGGGGTGTAGTGTGAGTGCTCTAGAATTTCGTACCCGGTCTAATCTTCTCTCTAAAACAACAACTTTTACGCCTTGAATAGCTAATTCACATGCTGCCATAAGCCCAACTGGACCACCACCAACTACCGCTACATCATAATAATTGTTCATATCATGCCCTCCATTTATTTAATTGTTTAAGAGCTAATGTGAAAAATTGTAAATAGATTTATAAATGCTATCTATTGTACATATATAATTATACTTCATTTTAGTTTCCTTGGAAACTAAAATGAAGTTCCTAGGAGAAGTCTACATAGTTGTAGTTAAAGCTATATAGCGTGTCTGCAGCAGTAGCCATTGGGTAGCATTGATATGTAATGGCGTTTGCATTAAAGGCTGCAGCTTCTTATGCTTGTGCTATTTTTGCTAAAAATGCTACTGCTATAGTTCCATGTGGGAGTTGTAAAGGTCTTTCCGCTATTCGTAGTTTTAATGAGGTAGTAGTGGTTTTAACTCGACTTCAAATAATTCGCTTTCCATTTCATTAAGTGCATACATTGATACAGGATGTGGAGAGGTATTAGATAAGATTTGTGATGAAAGAAGTTCTCCTGATGATGAGTAAAATGTAACAAACACTTGTGAAAATGGAGGGACCATAATGATTACACGGTCAGTTTTTTGTAACGTATTAACCAACTCCAAAATAATATAGTTTTATAAAAAAATAGATAAATATAAAGATATTATTATGGGTACTTTTCTGATAGTGAATTAAGAAAATTAATAAACTCTTTATTTTATTGTAAATAATTTAAGAGCACACAAATATGCGCGCTCTTAGAGTAGAAAGGTAGTTTTCTATGAGTAGGGAGTCCCCATATAATAAAATATGCTTGTACAATTCAAATGTGAGAAGTTTTTTATAAAAATGCTATTTGGTAAGTCTATGTGAAAAATCAGCTTGTACAGGAATTCTTTGCAAAGTATTTTGTGTGCAGTCATGATTATTAAAGTTGATGAGAACTGTTATTCGACTAATAAAACCACATCTCAAATTGTTGACTATATGTCTAACAACTAGGATGCGGTTCAATTAATAAAAAATGTCCGAGTAAAATATAAGGTGAAAAGTATAGGATACTTTTGTTATAAAGATATAGATGAATGTTATTGTTTTTTACTTCTGAAAGATTTGGGGTTCTAAATTACGAGTTGTTGGAGTCCCTCTAATATAAAATTTCAGTAGAAATATTGAACTACTAATATGAATGTAGAATATTTAATAAAGACGGTAATGTTTTTTTAGTCATGTAATCTTTTCATTTGATGATCTTTCCCCCATTCACATAATTCATCCATAATTTGCATTAAAGATTTTCCGTATTCACTTAGTGTGTACTCAACCTTTGGTGGAACTTCTTGATATGCAGTACGATGGATAATACCATCAGCTTCAAGTTGCCGAAGTTGTTGTGTAAGAACTTTTTGCGTAATGTTTGGAATTTCTCGTCGGATTTCATTTGTTCGCATTTTTCCATCTATTAAGACACATAAAATATGAACTTTCCATTTTCCACCGATTACATCGAGGGTAGTTGCAATTGGGCAGTCATCATTTTGATTCATATAACACCTCCACAGGTACTTTAAGGTTCCTATAGCACTTTAAAGTACGTACTTTTCAATTATATGTGACTCATTCATACTAATACGTAAAGGGTTGAATAATTTATAAAGGGGATGAAAAAAGATGAAAACACTTGTAATTGTAGCACATCCTGATATTGAAAAATCAAAAATTAATAAAAGATGGATTGAAGAACTTGAGAAATATTCGGATGAAATTACGGTGCATGAATTGTATAAAGTGGCACCGAATTGGGAGTTTAATATTGAAGAAGAGCAAAAGTTATTAGTAGAACATGACAGATATATATTTCAATTTCCGCTTTACTGGTACAGCTCACCACCATTATTAAAAAAATGGTTCGATGATGTATTAACATATGGATTTGCGTACGGATCTAAAGGAGATAAAGTGAAGGGGAAAGAATTTGGTGTAGCTATTTCTATAGGTGGATTAGAAAAAGACTATGAAAATAGTGGAATTACAATGGATGAGTTGACGAAACCATTCCAAGCTACATGCTTATACACAGGTATGGAATTTATACCTTCCTTTTATTTATATGGTGCAGAATATAAACTAAGTGATGAAGAGATTGATAAAAGTGCACCTGAGTATGTGCAATATGTGATGAACAAGAAGTATTCTAATATATAATGGGAAATAGCCATTTACTTGTAAAGTAAATGGCTATTTTATATTCTTCTTATATTCACTAAGTGTAATCTTTAGTAAATTAATAGTTAATCTGGTAAAATAAAAAACCTAACATATATAAAGGGGAGTTTTACTTGAGAACGATGCGACAATTATTACAAAAGAGAGCAATGCAATCACCAAGTTTGGAAGCGCTTGTAGGGGGGAAGAAAAGATATTCGTTTCAGCAATATAATGAACGAGTAAATCAGTTTGCACATTATTTGTTACATAATGGTGTGCAAAGAGGAGATCGTATAGGAATACTATGCAAAAATAATCACCCATTTCCAAGCGTTATGATGGCAAGTTTAAAAATTGGAGCGGTATTTATTCCGCTAAATCATCAGCTGACTGTTTATGAATTAGAAACGATTGTAAAAGAAGCGAAATTAAAAGTGTTAGTTATTGATGAAGAATTTAGTGAAGTGTTATTAAAGGTTGATGCTGTTAAAGAAATTCCTTATGTAATTCAAACGACAAAAGAAGGCTTTGGTTCATTTGAATTAGAGTTGCAAAAACAGCCAACGACAGAACCGAACGTAGAAGTTCATGAAGAAGACGATGCCATTTACTTGTTTACATCAGGAACGACTGGACAGGCGAAAGCATGTGTAATTGGACATAAAAACTTACATCATTATTTTGCTGAAATTGCGGGACAAAGAGAAATCCCAGCAGGTGAACGCTTTTTATCTGTGCATCCATTGTTTCATATGAGTGGCGTGCTTTCTATTTTAAATTGTATTTATCATGGCGTTACGATGATCTTCTTAGCTGATTCGAATCCTGCTCTTATTTGGGATAAGATTGAAGAAGAGAAAATTACTACGATGCTTGCTTTCCCAGCCGTTTATAGCTACATGCTTGATGAACTACATAAAAAAGAACGTAACATTTCAACCTTTAAAGTAGCACAAAGCGGTGGTACAAAAGTGCCAGAAACACTCATTCAAAAATATATGGAAAAAGGCATATATATGGTGCAAGGCTATGGTAGTACAGAAGGTTGGGTTGTAACCTCATGGCATCCAATGATGGGAAAAGAAAAGATGTCTTCTGTAGGAAAGACCTTGAAAAATGTAGAGGTGAAAATTGTTCATCCGGAAACAGGACATGAACTAACAACAAATGAAGTTGGAGAGATTCATGTGAAAAGTCCATACATGTTTAAAGGATATTGGAATAATGAAAAGGCGACAAAGAAGGTAGTAAAAGATAACTGGTTTAACATGGGTGATGCTGGCATGATAGATGATGATGGATTCCTGCATATTATGGGAAGATATAAAGACGTTATTATACGCGGTGGTGATAACGTATATCCAGATCAGATAGAAGATGTTATTCATGAAATACATGGTGTTTTAGAAGTTGCAGTAGTTGGAGTTCCAGATGACTTTTGGGGAGAGGTTCCAAGAGCTTATCTTGTGAAGGATAGCGAAACAACATTAACAGAAGAAAGTATTCTTCAGTATTGCAAAGAGAAATTAGCAAGTTATAAAATACCAGAAGTAGTATTCATAGATGAGTTGCCGAAAAACGCTTTAGGAAAAGTGTTGAAGAGGGAATTACGAGATGCAGTTCTTGTGAAATAGAAAATTATGAAACGATGGAGAACCCAGTTATGTATAAAGCATGACTGGGTTTTTATGTATCAAAAACATAATAATTTACTAGATTTTGTATTTTGTGTAAGATGATAAAGAATATTCAATTAATAATTCGAGGGATGAAATTAAATGAAGCTACCGTTATTAGAAGTAGAGACGGATAGACTCATTATTCGTCCATTTCAAAAAAGTGATTATGAAAGTTGGTTAGATGGATTTAACAAGAGACTGCCATCGTAGTATAAATATGACGATTGCTATCAAGTTCTGGCATCATCAACAAAAGCATGGTTCACGGAATGGGTAAGAGGTTTTGATGAAGCAGCACATAGAGATGAGATGTATGTATTAGGCATTTTTCGTAAAGAAGACGGAGCTAAATTGGAAAGCTAGAGCTAATAAAAATTTTACGTATGGACTATCAATGGGCGATGATGGGATACTCGATACATAATCAATATTGGAGAAATGGATATGGTGTTGAAAGTGTGAAAGCTGCGTTACCGTTATTTTTTAGTAGCCTTGATTTTCATAGAATCGAATTACATATATGTGTTGATAATGAGCCATCAGTGCGTCTTGCGGAAAGAGCAGGCTTTTCATTTGAATGCAAGAGAGAGGCGTTTTCATTAGAGAATGGTAAGTGGATGGATTTTCTTATTTATTATAAAAATAAGGAGATGAATATATGAGAGTGTTTATTACAGGTGGCAGCCGCGGGTTAGGATTACAGTTAGTAAAAGTATCTTATGAAAATGGGCATATCGTTTATCCATTAGTTAGAACTGAGGTTGCGGTAACGCAATTGAAGCAAATATTTAGTGGTAGATGTTTTCCTATAATGGCAGACTTATCGGCTGATGAGAGTACGGAGCAAATTAAGAAGCAGCTTGAGGAATATACAGAGTATGTTGATCTAGTTATAAATAACGCTGGCATTACTGGGAAGGAGACTGAGATTTTACATACAAATTCAGAAGAGTTAACGAACTTATTTAATATTCATTGCTTAGGTGTAATTCGGGCTGTAAAAGGTACATATGTGGCGTTGGCTAAATCGAATCATCCGAGAATAATAAATGTGTCCTCTCGATTAGGATCATTACATAAAATGGCGAACAAAGAGTTTCCGCAAGGCCAGTTCTCATATTTATATCGAATTGCTAAAGCTGCACAAAATATGTTAACACTCTGCTTACAACAAGAGTTTGAGAATAAAGGAATTCGTGTAACTGCCATTCACCCAGGAAAATTAAAAACTGATATTGGTGCCTTTGATGCGAATATGACTCCGGCTGAAGGAGCAAAAAATATATATGATTGGGTAATAGATTTAAATGAGGATATTTCAGGAAAGTTTATTAAGCCTGGTGTGGGGGAATTGAAGTGGTGATATACGATCTTGCAATCATTCAGAATCTATTTGGCCCTTCTAAAAAAGTATTAAATGGCTTACCAAATGCAGTAACGATTGAAGAGATAGAAGAGAATGTTCTTTATGATGTACAAACTTATAAAGAAAAGATAAGTAGATTTGAAGAAGTTTGTTTTAATTGGGAGTTAAAAAGAGCGAGTATTGTATTAAACAAAAGGTTTAGTAGTTATAACTCAAGTGTGAGAGTGTTACTTGATGCCGGTTTTTCTTTGTATGCCGCAAAGATAGAAGTATGTAGAGAATTGAACAATGTAGAAGGACCTGAAAGACAATATACATATCGATCAATAGCAGAAGGAACGTTAGCGGAAAAAGAATTTAAATATATTTGGGAACAATGTATGTCGGGTTCAGGGAATCAAACTTCAATTTTAACTATCGATGAGCATTTTTATTCAGTGCAAACAGAGTTAGGTACGGGCTGGGAAAAGTCATGTATTGTTTTTTATGATAAAAATGAGCCGATTGGTATGTCCATACCGCATATAGAAACTGGAACAGAAAGTGAAGGACGATTATTTTATTTTGGGATAATGCCTTATTATCGCGGGAAAGGAATTGCTTCCCATATGCATCTTCAATCGTTGCATATGTTAAAGGAAATGGGGGCTACTTATTACATTGGAAGCACACATACTTCAAATGAAAAGATGCAGAGGATATTTTGGAGAAATAATTGTTCGTTGAAAACGAAGATAGAGCTTTATTATAAAATCTTTAAAGAAGGTTAGGAGAAAAGAAAATGAAGACTATAAACGTATTTCATTACGACGCATTTACGAATAAACCAAATAAGGGAAATCCAGCAGGTATTGTATTAGAAGCAGATGGGTTAACGGAAGAGGAAATGCAAATTATTGCTGAAAAAGTTGGATATAACGAAACAACTTTTGTTCTTTTCTCAGAAGTAGGAGATATAAGAATGCGCTATTTTACACCTGGTTTTGAAATGGATTTATGTGGTCATGGGACAGTAGGGACGATATTTGCCTTGCGCGAAAAAGGTTTATTAGAAGAGAAAAGTAACCTTACGATTGAAACGAAGGCTGGGATTTTACCGATACAAATAGGTGTAAATGAAAATGGAGAAACCTTTATTAAAATGAGGCAGGCAGCACCTCAGTTTAAAGAATTTACAGGTTCAAAAGAAGAATTAGCTCAAAGTATCGGTTTAGAAGTAAATGATTTAGATGTAAGTTTACCGATTGTATATGGAAGTACTGGTAATTGGACTGTAATTGTACCGATTAAAAATCTTAATGCATGTGAGAGAATGACACCTAATAATGCTGCATTTCCATCAGTATTAAAAGAAATACCTAATGCTTCTATTCACCCCATTTGTCTAGAAACTTATGATGAACTAGCACAAATGCACGGCCGTCATTTTTCATCAGCTTACGCTGGGACGATTGAAGATCCAGTGACAGGAACAGCTTCAGGTGTAATGGGAGCGTATTATGCGGAGTATTTAGAGAAAGATTTTGAACATGAATTGGGTTTAATCGTTGAGCAAGGACAGGAAATAAATAAAGATGGTCGTGTAACTGTTTATGTAACGAAAGGGATAGAAAACGAAAAGTTACAAATAGATATTGCTGGAACAGCGGTGTATGTAAAAGAGTTTGAAATTTCGATATAAAGTGAAACTTTAATCAGTGGGGGTCTTACTGCTCGGTGAATAGCGCGATAAAAAAGAAAGCCCGGAATACATCCGGACTTTCATTATCTGTTCAATACTTCAATGTACGAAGCATCTCCAGTTGTTCTTAAAGCGGAGCGGAAATTATTATTTTCTAACGCCTTAGCAACTTGTTGTAACTGCTGTGCATCATCATGATGAATAAGTAAGCTGTCAGCACCGCTTTCCTCTATATGAATGTGTTCGACATTTCCGATTGCATCATGTACAGCTTTTAAAAATTCAGGTTTCATATTGTCCTCCTATATGTATGTAACGTTGTAATTTAGTATTTCCTTATTTATGAAATATAAAAGTAAATGAAAGGAGAAATAAAAATGAATATAAAGCAGTTTAAAGAACATATAACATCACTATTTGGAGAGCATCTTCATAAATATGGCGATGATGAATATGGTTTTACTTATATAAGTAAAGAAGAGTTTTACAAAATCGGTTACACAACAAATTTAACGTTAGAAACTATTGAAGAAGCGTATCGAAATGGAGTCGATATGATAGTTACACATCATGCGCCGTGGAGTTTTTTATTTGGTATGGAAGAGGCTTGTATTGAGAAATTGAAGCAATATGAAATGAATCATTTTTGGATTCATTTGCCGTTAGATTTTGTAAATTTTGGCACGTGTACATCGTTATTTAACGAAATTGGGATAGATACAATACTGGAATATTCAACCTATGAGGAAGAAGAACTACCGGGAATAGGAGAATATAAAGAAGCGATTCCTTTTTCAAACTTAGTTGGAAAACTTGAAGAAAAAATGGAAGAGAAAGTGAAGAGCTGGAGAAATCACGATAAACCAGTAAAACGGATTGCGATTTTAACCGGTGCAGGAAACAACACAAATTTGATTGAGCGTGCATTAGAGAAAGGGTGTGACACGTACATAACCGGTGAAAAAACATTATATACAGTTCAACATGCGAAATTTAAAGGAATTAATTTAATTGTAGGCAGTCATACGTTTACAGAAGTGTTTGGTGTAGAAAGTTTGGCTCATAAGTTAAAAGAAAGAGATAATTCAATAGAAATTACTAGATTAAATGAAGATCATTTGGAGTGAAGAAATCACATCGCATTACCATAAATGGAATGAACTATATAATGGAATATTGAAGGAAGCAGTTGCAATGAAATAAAATTATTTTTTGTTATATTAAGATTTTTAGGGGAAATTCCCTTATGTTTGTCAAATAATAGTAAAGTTGTCTTTTGAATTAAGGGAATATTCGGAGTTGAAGGGTGAGAGAATGGACATTTCAATAATCACTGCACAACTAGTTAAGGAAAAAGTTGTTTCACATTATCCAAATAGCGTAAAAGCATTAAACGGGGGAACGACAAGTACTATATATTTGTTAGATGAACAATACGTTATAAAGTTGAATGAATCGGATGTCATACGTGAAGAAGCTTATTTTCTTCAGTTTTATAAAAAGGACGAATTATTTCCAAAGCTTTTATATAAGGAACCTTTAAATCGCTATATTGTTTACTCATTCCTTGAGGGCACAACTTCTTGCAAACTAGGCCATAAACGGAGTGTTCTTTGTAAACTTGTAAAGAAAGTTATCAATAAGTATGAAGTAGCTACAGAGGTTGATAGCTGGGGATGGAAAGAAAATCCGGTTCAATCTTGGAATGAATTTTTAACAACAAATGTGATAGAAGCTCATGAAAATGTAAGATGTTACATAAGTGAAGAAGAGTATAGAACGGTTCTTAAGTTAGCAAATAGGGACGCTGGAATAAATCAGCCGTTTTTATTACATGGTGATCTTGGATTTCATAACTTTATATTTAAAGAGAATGAGCTACATGGTGTAATTGATCCTTTACCATTGTTAGGAGATCCTATATATGATTTAATTTATGCGTTCTGTTCAACCCCGGAAGATTTAACAAAAGAAACAATCGATTATGCGATGAAACAATGTGTATTTCATAAAAAAGACCGTGATTTATATGAAGAAATAGTCATAGGATTATATTTGCGTATAGATACATGTTTACGGCACCACCCGAAAGATTTAGAAAATTATTTAGCAGCTTGGCGTTATTGGATGGGTGAGGTTGAGGTGCCTTTATAGTACAAATATTTTGGGGGAGATAGTGAGATGAATGTTGCAGAAGCGAAAAAGGATTTACTGTAATGCCATTATTGGTTACAGTTGTCTATTTACTTACTTTTATAAGTTTATTAATTGAAAATAAAAAAGTAGATCATTATCAACAAAAATCAGCTTAATAAAAATATAGAGATAGGGGAAATTATTATGAAAAATTTCGTTTGTACAACGTGCGGTGTGCAGTATGCAGCGAGTGTAGATGAACCGGTGAGTTGTCATATTTGTGATGAAGAAAGGCAGTATGTGAATCCGAAAGGGCAGTCTTGGACGACTTTAGAAAATTTGCAAACAGATGATACATATAAAAATGAAATAATCAAAGAGGAAAATGGACTTTATAGTATTACGACAAAACCAGGATTTGCGATCGGTCAAACGGCATTTATAGTGAAAACAGAGTCATATCGTTTACTATGGGACTGCATTACGTATTTAGATGAAACGACAATTGCGAAAATAAAAGAGCTTGGTGGATTAGATGCAATTGCATTGTCTCATCCTCATTATTATTCAACGCAAGTAGAATGGGCAGAGACATTTGATGTACCAATTTATATACATGAAGATGATAAAGAATGGGTGATGCGCCCAAGTAGTCGTATTATTTATTGGTCTGGTGAGTCTTTACAATTAGCGGATGGGATTACTGTACATCGTCTTGGAGGACATTTTAGTGGTGGTTCTGTATTGCATTGGGAAGAAGGTAATGATGGAAAAGGGATTTTGTTAACAGGTGATATTATTCAAGTCGTAGCAGATGAGAAGTGGGTAAGCTTTATGTACAGCTATCCAAACTTAATTCCATTACCAGCGAGAAAAGTGGAAGAAATGGTGAACCGAGTGAAGCCGTTACAGTTTAATCGTTTATACAACGCTTTTCATCGAGTAGTAAAAGAAAATGCAAATGGGGCAGTTGAACGTTCTGCTGAAAGATATATAAAAGCAATAGAAGGAAAGTTGTTTCATACGTAAAAGGAGAGTAGCTTAATGAAAACGTTAGTATGTTTTGGAGATAGTATTACAGCTGATGAAACATTTTTTGATGGAATGCCGAGATTAACACCATGTTTGCAAGAGATGTTTCCAAAATGGAAAGTAGTGAATGCAGGTGTTCCAGGGGATAATACATTGGATGCGTTACATAGGATTGAAGAAGATGTAATATCATATAAACCAGATTTCGTAACAGTTTTTCTTGGTACGAATGATGCAGTTTCTTTTTCTCAAGTGTCATTACAAGCATATAAAGAAAACTTAGAGAAGATTGTGAACCATATTTCATCAGATAAAGTACTACTGATTAGTCCTGCACCAGTTGATGAAGAAAGACAGCGTAATAGAACAAATAGAGTGCTGGGTCAGTATGCAGACGTGGTGGAGAAAGTGGCGAGGGAAACAGGAAGTTATTTTCTAAACGTATTCGCTGAAATGATTCAAGAACGGGATTATAAAAGATTTGTAGAAAATGATGAAAAAGATGGATTACACTTTGGACCAGAAGGCTATGAGTATGTAGCGAGGTTAATTGGTGAAAAGTTAAAAGGAATTTTATAAGGAGCAAAGCACTTAGTGCTTTGCTTTTTCGTATTTCTTTCGCAGTCCATAAACTTATTGATCGCTGTAATTTGGACAGATATTTTGCTTTTTTATGTGCGTAAAAGGCTAATGCTGTTTTAAAGTAATATAAATTTATTTTTTAAAATTTATATTTCGTAGTTGAAAATCAACAAATGTGTAACTATAATAGTTACAGTGAGTTTGTTATTTTGAAATATACACATTGAATTACAAGAATGAAAGGAGTTTTTATGTAAATCAAAAAGTTATAAAAATCTATTAATTTTTATAATAAGATAAAAAGCATTTCGGTTCATACACATTATTAAATATGTTAATTCTAATAGAAAACTAGAGGTGGAAAGATGAAAAATTTTAAAGGTATGTTGATATCATCACTTGCAATTACAACTTTTGCTGGAGTAGGTACGACATTTGTAACAAATACAGTACATGCTGCTAATAACGATTCTAGTAAAATACAAGTTCGTTCTAATAAGAGTATAAACACAACGCCTAGCTCGAGATTGCCTGTATTATCAGTGAATCCTTATGATGATCCTAGATTTTCGAGACAGGGATATCTTGAAGAGGCACCTTTAGGAATTAATGCTCCTTATGCTTGGGGAATTAAAGGAGGAGATGGTCAAGGAGCAACCTTTGTAGATTTGGAAGAAGGCTGGTTATTAAATCATGAAGATTTAGTCGGTCAAAATATTGAAT
The DNA here is from genome assembly GCF_002218325.1 of Bacillus sp. M13(2017). NCBI lineage: Bacteria > Bacillati > Bacillota > Bacilli > Caryophanales > Bacillaceae > Bacillus > Bacillus sp. M13(2017). The sequence goes on from NZ_KZ268504.1 coordinate 303,168, forward strand.
TTATGTCTGGAAAAATGAGTAATGATCTTTCTCACGGTACTTCAGTTCTAGGTGTTGTTTCTGCAGCTGACAATGGGATTGGGAACATTGGGATTGCACCAAAAGCAAAGGCAAAAGTAATTTCAGTGATTCGAGATAATGGGAGAATCGATGTAAGAGATGCTATTTTAAGTGCCGTAGATTCTTTACAGGCTGGAGATGTTTTATTAATAGAAGAATCCTTTAAATATGATGGATATGGAGATGACCCTTTACCAGTAGAAGTATACCCGAGTATATTTAACGCAATTCGCAAAGGTACAGATAAAGGCATTATTATTGTAGAAGCAGCTGGTAATGGTGGGATTGATTTAGATGAATTTAAAGACCGTAATGGTAAACAGATTTTAAATCGAAATAGTCCAGACTTTAAAGATTCAGGAGCTATTATAGTTGGAGCATCTACTGCAAGAGTTCCTCATAAACGTTTAGGTTTCTCTAACTATGGTAGTAGAATTGATGTATATGGTTGGGGAGAGTATGTTGATACATTAGATACATATCAAAATCAAAATAGTAAAGGACAAAAAGTTACAGATCAGAATATAATGAATCGTTATACTTCTAACTTCCGTGGTACTTCTAGCGCTTCGCCTATAATTGCTGGGGCTGCTGTATCAATTCAAGGGATTGCTAAAGAACATTTAGGTAAGGCATATACACCAAAAGAATTGAGAGCAATTTTAAGTAATCCTAATACAGGCACAAAGTCTAATAACCCATCATCTGATAAAATAGGGGTTTTACCAGATTTAAAAGCGATTTTGTCTAACCTTGGATTTCATAGTGATTTGACTACCAATGATCCTATGGTATTTCCAGATAACGTAGAAAAAAATGAAGGAAAAGAAAATTCAACTTTCGTATTTCCAGGTGAAGAAACAAAACGAACCGGGGATAAAAATTCAACTGTAAACTTCCCAGAAGAAGATTTAAAACAGGAGGAAAAAGAAGAGGGATTAATTGTTTTTCCGGATTAATAAAAATACTACCTTCCATTTGGAGGTAGTATTTTTTATTTCGTGTAATTAACAAGAGTGCATGAAATTTGTATTTGTTTATCTTTCATAATGAATTTAACCACAAAATCGAATATTTGACTGTTAATTAACTTTCTCGTCTCAATCAATTACATGAATTAATCTAGAAATGCTTGCTGCAATGCTTTCAGTCCATCGCTGTAGATACCATAAAACAGATTTATTGCCTCTTCAACACTAACCTCAACAGGAGTGAACGTACCAGACCACTCTACTAATGATGTGTTACTTTCAGTACCTTCTTTAACTTGGATTGTAGATAAATAATTAGTGACCGGGAACGGTGCATTCATGATTGAATACATGTAGTAACGTTCCTTATCATTGAATACTTCTAAGCGTTCTATAATTGTTTCACCCTCTGGATTAGCTAGATGACGTACACGACCGCCTTCGGTTAATTTACTACTAGGTATATAAGGTAACCAGTCTGGAAGGGAGTTGAAACCTCCGATTAATTGCCATACTTGTTCAGGTGATCCAAAAATTTCCATAGATATAGTAGTATATGCCATGTTCATTACGCTCCTTTTCATCCCGGTATTTACGGGTAAATAATCAGTAGGGGATAAACCGCCCCACTGATTAAAGTTTCACTTTATAGGTCCATAACTTATAGTGAGAATGAATTTTATCGTGGATTTTTTATTTAATATATAATTATAAAGTTAAAACTATATACTTTTAATGATTAAATTATATAATAAATATAGAAACGAAAATTTATGAGCAAGGAAGTTGAAAAATATGACATTAACAATGGGCTTTATTGGATTTGGAAAGTCAGCTAACCGCTATCACTTACCTTATGTAAACACACGTAATAATATAAAAATAAAAACGATTTTTGTACGGCAAATAAATGAAAAATTAGCGGCTCCATATGAGGAAAAAGGTGTTTACTTCACTACTGATTTGGATGAATTGTTGAATGACAAAGAAATTCAAGTGGTGACGGTCTGTACGCCAGCACATACGCATTACGAATTAGCGAAAAAAGTTATACTTGCTGGAAAATCAGTTATCGTTGAAAAACCATTTTGCGATACAGTGGAACATGCGAAAGAATTATTAGCTTTAGGACGAGAAAAAGGTGTAGTAGTTATGCCTTATCAAAACCGCCGTTTTGATGGTGATTTTTTAGCTGTGAAGCAAGTAGTTGAACAAGGATTCCTTGGTGATATTATTGAGATTGAATCACATATTGATTATTTCCGTCCTGGTTCAATCACTCATGAAGCTCCAAAAGAAGAAGGTTCATTTTATAGTTTAGGTATTCATACGATGGACCGCATGATTTCACTATTCGGCCGTCCAGATACGGTGACATACGATATTCGTAATAATGAAATGGAAAGTGCGGTTGATAACTATTTCGATGTTGGTTTACATTACGGAAATCAGTTGAAGATTAAGCTGAAAACAAACCATGTCGTAGCAAAAGATTATCCACGCTTTATCGTCCATGGAACAAATGGATCATTTATTAAATACGGTGAAGATCAGCAGGAAAATGATTTGAAAGCGGGGATTATGCCTGAGAGTGCAGGGTTTGGTGAAGATTCACCGATGTACTATGGAGTTGCTAAGTATCGTAATGCAAATGGTGACTGGATTGAAAAACAAATTAAAACGCCACTTGGTGATTACGGTCGTTTCTATGATGCCGCGTATGAAACAATTATAAATGGTGCACCAAAACTTGTGAAAGACGAAGAAGTGGTAACGAATATTGAAATCTTAGAAAATGGATTTGCTGCCCCATCACCTTCAGTTTACAAACTTGAGGCTTTACATTTGAATGAATAGAAGAGAGTTTGCAGTATAAAGGAGGTATGGAAATGGCAAGCGGATCAACACAAGTAAAATACCTCGGCATTTATCAAAAGATTAAACAGCAAATTTTAGACGGTGAATATAAAATCAACGAAAAAATTCCGAGTAGCCCCGTCCTTGCTGAAGAATTTGGTGTTTCAGCCCTTACTATTAAGAAAGCGCTGGATCTATTAGTTAGAGATGGCTACATTATCCGCCGGCGCGGAAGTGGAACAGTGGTGCAAGATTGGCGTCAACAGGAAAAGGCACGAATGATTCAAACTTTAACGGGTACGAAAGCTGTATACGGCAGTGAGGTAGAAAGTAAAATTATCGAGTTTGCGATTGTTGGGGCTGATGAAGTAGTTGCTGAGAAATTGGGAGTTTCAATCGGTGATTTCGTCTATAAAATCATTCGCCTCCGCATCATTCACAGCATTCCGACGATTATGGAGCATACATGGATGCCAATTTCTGTTATCCCAGGTGTTGAGGCTTCTGTTTTAGAGGAGTCGATATACTCACATATTCAAAATAAACTTGGTCTTGAAGTAGGGACATCTGTTGTCAGGGTTAAAGGAATTCGCCCAGATGATAGGGAAAAGCAGTTTATGAACTTAACAAATCAGGATTTCCTAATGCGAGTTGAACAAGTAGCTTATTTAACGGATGGACGAACTTTTGAATATTCTTATGCAGATCATCTACCCGAAACCTTTGAGTTTGAAACAGTCATTACTGCAAAAAATTATAAAGAGATATAAAAATCGGTTGAGGCAAGTATTGTCTCAACTGCTCCTATTATACGTTAATAGAATGAATCCAAGACTTAACATTTGATTTATAGAACTGTAAAGTTTAAAATTACAGTATAGTTTTTAGAAGTGAGTTGTTATCGTCTGTAAAATGTAGATAAATTAAATATTCTCGAATAAATAATATTGCTTGTATTTGATTCTAAACTGTAATTTTTTTTAATACATTTCAATAAACGATGTTTAAAATGTACGTTTCATAACATTAAAGGAGTGAGTTAAATATGGTAATTCTATATACAACAGCAAGCTGTGCCTCATGCCGAAAAGCGAAAGCATGGCTTGAAGAGCATCAAATTGATTATATTGAAAAAAACATCGTATCAAATTCTATGACAGTTGATGAGCTTAAATCAATTCTTCGTTTAACTGAAGAGGGGGCTACTGAAATTATTTCAACTAGATCGAAAACTTTTCAGGACTTAAATATAAATATTGAGGAGCTCTCGCTCAATGAATTTTATACATTAATAATTGAGCATCCACTAATGTTACGTCGCCCAATTATGCTGGACGAGAAAAGATTGCAGATTGGTTTTAATGAGGAAGAAATTCGTAAATTTTTACCACGTAGCGTTCGAACGTTTTTGAACATTGAATTGCAAAAATTGGCCAATTAATAAGTAGTATTTTTTAGAAAAAGTTTTTTGAAAGGAGGAAGCAGAAGATGATTGAAGTATGTGTTACAGTTAATTATAATGATAGAAATTATCAAACAAATGTTATTGTGAGTAAAGATACGATTTGGACAAAAATTGAACAGTTGGCAGAAGAACAAGTGAAGAAACAGTGGAGTGTTTAATTTTATTTTCAACTTAAAAAGCTAAATGAAGTTATCAGATATAGGTGGGACCGGATAGAATATAAGAGAATTAATTTTTTATGGCAAGAAGTATTCTATATGTTTTAACGTTCTAACCTATCTGTAATATTTATGGCTACAGTATGTTAATATATGAAAAACAATATTTTGAATCGTAGGAGGAAAATCATGAACAGCGACTTTACCTTGGCCATTCACAGTTTAACTTATTTAGCTTTACAGCCAGACCGGATGTCAACAAGTAATGCTATTTCAGAAAGTGCAGGTGTACATCCAGTACGTATTCGTAAAGTGCTAAGTTTGTTAAAAAAACATAAATTTATACAATCGAAAGAGGGAACTGGTGGAGGTTTTATTTTCGCTCGCGATTTAGATGAAATTAATCTTTGGCATATTTATCAGATAACCTCTGAAGGTGCTTTGCAGCCGAAGTGTCCGGAATCAAACAATCAGTGTGTTGTAGGTTCGAACATGCGAAAAGTTCTTTTCGCTATTTTCTTAGGTGCTGAAGAACATCTAGGTGAATACTTAAAGAATTATACAATGAAAGAAGTTGTTGACCTTATCAATCAAGAGCGTTAAGGGGGCTTAATTATTATATAGCCGTGAGTTCTTAACACTTAAATGTAATGAAAAATATTACAGTATAATTTGTTTTTATATCTTTTTTATCGTCACAAAAAATATTTATAAGAAGGTGAAACGGTATGATGTCAAATAATAATCATGTTTTAAAAGTAGGAGATTGGGTTCGTGGAATATCAAATGAAGGTGAATTAATAGTTGGTTATATTGTATCACTTGATGATGTGGAGGATATAGTTACAGTTAGTATTGTGAAACGTGACGGCAAGTACACAATAAACGAAGCGATTTTACTCTTTAGTAAACACGTTAACAAACTCCCTGAATCAAAGGTAATAAATAAGGAACAAATCCTTTATCTTATAGATCTTGCATTATTAACAGGGGATGAAGAATGGTTTATCGAGCTTTCTTCAAAATTAAACTCGATAAAAGAGCTAGTTAATGAGGGATTTTAAAATTTAAACTTTTGAGGGTGCACACAATCCGCCTTATGGAGAGGACGCAATTACTTTTCGCATAAAGGGAAACGATGTAAAAACGATTCATTACAAACATAGAGATATTCCTGAAGAAGAGCCGAACAAATTACAATTAAGATGATATTGAATTGATTTGTTTGTGTATTCCTGATAACGATAATTATGTAAATGAGCTGTCCATATGGGGCAGCTTTTTTGTTTTTTGCTCAGTGTAGCTTTTTAAATTGTATATGAATTCAATATTGATAATATATATCCTGAAATTTGGTTTATGTATTTTTGGTTTTTTTCTTTTTACCTACATTAATTATTTATTACAATATCTTTTATGTTTAAAATAAAATTTTTTGATAAAAGTGGATATAAGTGTCTTTATAATAAATCACCTAGAAAGATAATGTATTATTGTATTTTTTTACTAACTAATTCAGCTTTAAGTTATAAAAACAATGGCTACATGCTAACTGTAAAATATTATCTGTATAAAATTATTCCACTTTAATATTTCTGAAAATATAAAAATATTAATTTTATAAATATACACGTTATAATGAGGGCGTCGAGAGAAATTTTATTATCTCTGGAGAAAATATAAAAAATGCGATTCTTAGTAAGAAAGGTGTGTGATTAGAGGCGAAATGTATGTAATGTGCTTCAGTGGCTTGTGTAAGCAATATCATCAGTGCTACCGAAGTTATGAAGGTAATGTATAGAATTGAGAAAGAAATGCCTCGCAAATTAAGAGAGGCCGGTTTAGCTAAAATTACTGTTAAAAGTAAAAAAGAGAAACCATTAAAGTAATACACTGTTATTAGAAATGTTGCAACGTATTTATGAAGTCTATTCTATATTGTTCTCTTAAGGGGTCTTTATATAAAGAGCGGATATTACGAGTAAACTTTTTTGTGAACGCTAACAATTATATTAGGACGCTAATTAGTGAATGTTTCAATTTGGATTCATTATGATGAAGGACATACAATGTGGGGCAACTTGTAAGGAATTCATTTTCCAGAAAGGGAATATTTGTTAGATGCAAAGAGAGATGCAGGAATAGATACAAGGGGGAGTTATTATATGAACGGGAATACTGCAAAGAAAATAGAAGTTCAAGCTGAAAATACCGCACTAAAAAATGAGCAATATGCAGATCCGAAAAAGTGGCATAAGCAGGATACTACATGGGCACTGAGTCTATTTGGAACTGCAATTGGAGCAGGGGTGCTCTTTTTACCGATTAATGCAGGTTCAGGTGGTTTATTATCTTTACTACTAATTACATTACTTGCATATCCAGTTATGTACTACTCACATAGGGCGCTTGCTAAAATGATATACGCTTCTAATTCTGCTGATGAGGGGATCACAGGTACAATTAGAGAGTATTTCGGAAATAAAGCGAGTATCATTTTTAACATCGTATATTTCGGTTCAATTTATACAATCGTGCTAATGTATTCGGTTGCGCTTACAAACACTGCAAGTAGTTTTATCGTGCATCAATTGCACATGCCAGAACCTCCAAGAGCTATTTTATCACTTGTATTAGTTCTTGGTCTTATCGCTATACTGAATTTTGGTCAAGATATTACTGTAAAGGTAATGAGTATGTTAGTGTATCCTTTCATAGTTTCTCTACTTTTTATCGCAATATCTTTAATTCCACAGTGGAATACGTCAATGCTTAGTTTTTCAGCTGTTTCAACTGCTTCAACAGGAACAGGCTATTTTGGGACGATATTGATGATTCTACCAATCATCGTATTCTCATTTAATCATTCACCTATGATTTCATCATTTGTTGTGAAACAGAGAGCTACGTATGGAATCGAAGCCACTGATGCTAAATGTGCGCAAATACAAAAGGTTTGTTATATCATGACATTCGCTGTTGTTATGTTCTTCGTTTGGAGTAGCGCATTGAGCTTGACTCCAGATGATATAAAAATGGCAAAAGAACAAAACTTATCAATTCTTTCATATCTTGCTAATGAGCTTAATTCGCCTGTAATCACTATTGCAGCTCCAATTATTGCTTTTGTGGCTATTACAAAGTCTTTCCTTGGCCATTATATCGGAGCATTTGAAGTAATGCGTGACATGATTATTAAGTTTGGTAAATCACGTGGAAAAGATATTGAAGAAAAAACAATTAAGACAGTAATCCTTACTTTTGTTGTATTATCATGCTGGTTTGTTGCTTATACAAATCCAAGTATTCTTGGACTTATTGATTCTCTAAGCGGTCCTTTAGTTGCTGCTATCTTATGTCTATTACCGATGTATGCGATTCAAAAAGTGCCAGTACTAGCTAAATACAAAGGGAAAATGAGCAACGTATTTGTTATTATTGTAGGTGTACTTACTGTCTTAGCAAGTATTAAGTCATTATTCTAATTCATTATTATTCGTATTAGTGTAAAAATAGTTAACATGAAAAACTTTTTGGACAAACTTCTCACATTGGAGAGTTTGTCCTTTTTTAGTCATTCTATCAACTTGCCGACAAACAGCCACCTTCCAGGCAGTGAAGTGACCCCCGAAAGTTAGACAGGTCGTTTCATTAGGCAGCCTCTAGGGTATGAGCCCGGTATTGTACTGGGCTCATACCCTTTAATTTTGCCTTAATTCTTTTATGATTATAGT